>JBEVEP010000032.1:0-11109 GCA_040512755.1 Mesorhizobium sp. | reverse complement strand
AGCGGCGCAGCGCCGCGCCTCCGAGCGGATCACTTTTCGAGCCGTGTCCGCGTATCTTTCGCAATGCGGAGCGATCGCATTAGAGTTTGCCCACACCGCTTGTCTTGCTTGGTGGCTATCCTGCCTCACGATGGTTTAACAGGCTGAAGCTCTCCAAGCACTGTCGGCAGCAGTTCCGAGACCGTCGGGTGGATGTGCATCGCACGCTGGAGAGTCTCGTAGGGCTGGTGGGCGTACATGACATCGAGGATCGAATGCACGACCTCGTCGCCGCCCGTGCCGAGGATCGCGGCGCCAAGGATGTGGCGTGTATCCCCATCCACGACGATCTTCATGAAACCCTGGGTCTCGCCTTTCTCGACAGCGCGGCCGACGCGGGTCATCGGCCGGCGGCCGACAAGAATGCTCTTTTCGGCCTTCAGCGCCTCGCTTTCCGTCATGCCGACCCGGCCAAGCGGCGGATCGATATAGAGCGCATAGGCTGTGATCCGGTCGCTGACGCGGCGAGAATCATCATCGAGCAGGTTGGCCGCTACGATCTCGAAGTCGTTGTATGCGGTGTGGGTGAAGGCGCCTCGCCCGTTGCAATCGCCCAATGCCCAAATACCGGGTACGCTGGTCCGCAACTCGTCGTCGACGACGATATAGCCGCGCTGGTCGGTTGCGACGCCGGCCTTGTCGAGATCGAGATCATCCGTATTCGGCCGACGCCCGGCCGCCAGGAGCAGATGCGATCCCGCAACACGAGGGCTTCCTGTCGTACAGTTCACCCCAACGCTGATGCCCTTACCTTGCTTTTCGACGCTCAGGCACTCGGCGCTGAGCCTGATCTCGATCCCCTCCGCGATAAGTATGCCGTGGACGGCGTCGGAAATATCGGCATCCTCGCGCCCGATCAGGCGCGGTCCCATCTCGATCACGGTGACAGCGCTTCCAAAGCGGCGGTACATCTGCGCGAATTCCAGACCGACATAGCTTCCGCCGACGATCACCAAATGCTCGGGAAGGAAATCGACCGCCATCATGGAGCTGTTGTTCAACACCTTGACCGCCTCGACGCCCGTAATGGGGGGCGCGGCGGCGCGGCCGCCGACATTGATGAAGATGCGATCCGCCGAATGCCGCTCGCCATTGACGCTGAGTTCGCGCGGCCCAGTGAAGCGCGCATGGCCTTCATAGACCGTGCAATTATCCATGCTCTTGAGCCAACCCTCGACGCCGCTCCGTGATTTCTCGGACACGGCGTCCTTCCGCGCCTTGACCTTCGTCATATCGGCACGGATTTCGCCGCCGAGTTCTATCCCGAACTCGCTGGCGCGCCTGGCCAGGTGTGCAGCGTAGGCGCTGGCCACAAGCGTCTTGGTCGGGATGCAGCCGGTATTGACGCAAGTGCCGCCAAAGGCCTGCCGCTCGACGATCGCAACCTTCATTCCGGCTTGCGTCAGACGTCCTGCGAGCGGCGGCCCCGCCTGCCCTGTTCCGATGATGATCGCGTCATAGGAGGCCATGTGAGCATCTCTGCTGGAACGGTGGACGGAGAATGCTAGCACCATGGGACTGCCAGGGACAGGACGGCTCGATCCCGTCATCGGACCGTCATGAACATTCACCAGTCTGGATGCCCCGCGTTACAAGTCCATGCCGGGAGATATCCATGACCAGTCCAAGCTTCAACGTGTTGTTTCTCTGCACCGGCAATTCCGCTCGCTCGATCCTTGCGGAGGGTATTTTGCGAAAGGACGGCCGCGGGCGGTTCAACGCTTTCTCGGCCGGCAGCCAACCGCGCGGGGCGGTCAATCCGCTCGCGCTGAAGGTGCTGGAAAGCTATGGCTATCCATCGGAGGGATACAGGTCCAAGCGCTGGGACGAGTTCGCTGCTCCGGATGCGCCGCACATGGATTTCATCTTCACTGTCTGTGACACGGCGGCCGGCGAAGCGTGCCCGGTCTGGCCTGGCCATCCCGCCACGGCGCACTGGGGTATCGAGGACCCCTCAGCCGCCGAGGGCACGGAGCTGGAGAAGGAAGCGGCGTTCGTGGCTGCCTTCCGATTCCTGAAGAACCGCATTGCAGCTTTCACGGCGTTGCCGCTTGAAAGCATCGACAGAATGGCCGTCGCGCACCATTTGGCCGAAATCGGCCGCCAGGAAGGCGCGTCACGTCGAGCCAAGGCATAAAGGTAAGGATTGCCTCCCAGGCGGTCGCAAATCCGCCCTGATAATTTGGAGAATCCGGCGCGAACGCCTATATCTCAGACTTCACAGGCGCGTGATTCGAGCAGCGCTTCGCGCGCCTTTTTCTGCGGCAATAACGAAAGCATTTCATGAGCGACCAGTCCGATATCCAGAACGGCGCGGCAGCCGAATATGGCGCGGAATCCATCAAGGTTCTGAAGGGGCTAGATGCTGTCCGCAAGCGGCCGGGCATGTATATTGGCGACACCGACGACGGCTCGGGTCTCCACCACATGGTTTACGAGGTCGTGGACAATGCGATTGATGAGGCGTTGGCCGGCCACGCGACCCTGGTCACCGTCACGCTCAATCCGGACGGCTCCTGCACCGTTACCGACAATGGTCGCGGCATTCCGACCGACATCCACCCGTCCGAAGGCGTGTCGGCCGCCGAAGTCATCATGACGCAGCTCCATGCCGGCGGAAAATTCGACCAGAATTCCTACAAGGTGTCCGGCGGTCTGCACGGGGTCGGCGTTTCGGTCGTCAACGCGCTGTCGGTTTGGCTGAAGCTGAAGATCCGGCGCAGGGGCCGGATCCATGAAATGTCGTTCACCCATGGCGTCGCCGACGCACCGCTTCGCGAAACTGGCGATTCTGGCGATGAGACCGGCACCGAAGTCACCTTTCTGCCGTCGACCGATACCTTCACCATGGTCGAATTTGACTACGGTACTTTGGAACACCGCCTGCGCGAACTCGCCTTCCTCAACTCCGGCGTCCGCATCGTCCTTACCGACCGACGCCACGCCGATGTGAAGAGCCAGGAACTGCGCTACGAAGGCGGTCTGGAAGAGTTCGTCAAATATCTCGACCGCGCCAAGAAGCCGCTGATCAGTGCCCCGATCTCCATTCGAAGTGAGCGCGACGGCATCACTGTAGAAGTCGCGATGTGGTGGAACGACAGCTACCACGAAAATGTGCTCTGCTTCACCAACAACATCCCGCAGCGCGACGGCGGCACGCATCTTGCCGGCTTCCGAGGCGCACTGACGCGTCAGGTAACGGGCTATGGGGAGGCTTCCGGGCTGACCAAGAAGGAAAAGGTCACATTGACCGGCGATGACTGCCGCGAGGGCCTGACCGCCGTGCTTTCAGTGAAAGTTCCGGATCCGAAATTCTCCTCGCAGACCAAGGACAAACTGGTTTCCTCGGAGGTCCGGCCGGTCGTCGAAAGCCTCGTCAACGAAGCGCTCGGCACCTGGCTTGAGGAGCATCCGGCCGAAGCGAAGGTCCTTGTAGGCAAGGTCGTGGAGGCAGCCGCTGCGCGTGAGGCAGCCCGCAAGGCCCGCGAACTCACACGCCGCAAGGGCGTGCTCGACATCACCTCACTGCCGGGAAAACTGGCCGACTGCCAGGAACGCGATCCGGCGAAATCTGAAATCTTTATTGTCGAGGGTGACTCGGCCGGCGGTTCGGCCAAAGGCGGCCGGTCCCGTCAGAACCAGGCGATCCTTCCGCTGCGCGGCAAAATCCTCAATGTCGAGCGGGCGCGCTTCGACCGGATGCTCTCATCCGAGATGATCGGCACACTGATTACGGCGCTTGGCACGTCGATCGGCAAGGACGAGTTCAACGCGGACAAGCTGCGCTACCACAAGATCATCATCATGACCGACGCCGACGTGGACGGCGCGCATATCCGGACGCTGCTTTTGACGTTCTTCTTCCGCCAGATGCCGGAATTGATCGAGCGGGGGCATCTCTTCATTGCACAGCCGCCGCTCTACAAGGTAACGAAGGGGAAAAGCGCGCAGTACATCAAGGACGAAAGCGCCTTCGAGAACTTCCTGATCGGCTCCGGTCTCGAGGATGCGTCGCTTAGCCTGTCTTCGGGCGAGGTGCGGGCCGGTGCGGATCTGCGTGCAGTGATCGATGACGCCCTCGCCATTCGGTCGCTGATCAACGGGCTTCACACCCGCTACAATCGCGCGGTTGTCGAGCAGGCTGCAATCGCGGGTACACTCAATCCGGAAATCTTCAACGACCTGGGCCAGGCGAACGCAATGGCGGAGAGGATCGCACGCCGGCTCGACGCCGTCGCCGAAGATACCGAGCGCGGCTGGCAGGGCCGCACCTCGACATCGAATGACGGCCCTGGCGGCTTTATTTTCGAACGCACCGTGCGCGGCGTTAGGGAGTATGCGGGCCTCGACATGGCTCTGCTCGGCTCGGCCGATGCCCGTGCGCTTGACCGCTACGCGGCCCGCCTTGGCGAAGTCTATGCTTCATCCCCGGTTCTGCGGCGCAAGGAGCTGGCGGAAACGCTCTCAGGCCCGCTTGCGCTCCTCGACGCGGTCTTCGCCACAGGCCGCAAGGGCCTCACGATGCAGCGCTACAAAGGTCTGGGCGAAATGAATGCCGAGCAATTATGGGAGACCACGCTCGACCCGAACGTCCGGACACTTCTTCAGGTGAAGGTCAACGACGCCACCGACGCCGACATGCTGTTTTCAAGGCTGATGGGCGACGAGGTCGAGCCGCGCCGGGAATTCATCCAGGAGAACGCACTGAGCGTCGCCAATCTGGACGTTTGAGCCGGGACGTACGCCTTGCCTGAATTCCGGGTTACGATGCGCCAGACGCTGTAGGGCGAGCGAAGGGAGTTCTGCCATGAGCGAAGACGCTTTCAACATGTCGATCCGCAAATTCCTGAAAGAGGTCGGCGTCACTTCCCAGCGCAAGATCGAAGAAGTGGCGCGCGAAGGCCGGGCCGGAAAAAAGCTGAAAGTGCGCATGACGCTGACCGCCGAGGGCACCGGGCTGAACCACGTCATCGACGGAGAAATCGAACTCCCATAGCGGTTGCGGCACTAACGACGGAGACCGCACCTCAGGCATTCTCTTTGGCCTTGGCCCTGTTCTTAGGCTTTGCCTTGGCATTCGGGTTCGCAGGTTTCTTGCGCAGGCGGATACGCCGCCGGGGCGTTTTCTTGATCGGCACGGCCGGCTCATCCGAAAGCGCGCCTGCAACGGCGTCAACCATCGTACGGGCAACAAAATCGCCATTGATGGACGCCGTGAGCTTCTCAGTGTCGAACCCATTGGCCGGCCGCCAGAAGACCGCTCCAACCCGCAGTTCCTTGCGCGTTCGCTTGATGCGGCGAACCATGTAGCGGGCATGGGCAACCGAGCCTGCACTGAGATAACAGATCACAACCGAGTGCACCTCATCGAGGTCGAGTTGACGGACCTTCCCTGCCGCTATCGATTGCGGACCGGTCAGACGGGCAGTAGCGCCATGTGCGGTGAGTACCTGAGCGAGCATTGCCGCCGAGGCCTCGTCAAGCTCGCCGCGGCCACCAGCGCAAATTACCGTCTTGCCGGCGCCGTCCGGCAGTTCGGGCGTGTCAGCCTTCTCTTCGTCCTCATCATCCTCCGTCTCATCGTCTTCCTCCGCCGCTTCTTCCTCCGCATACTCTTCGAGATTGTCGACCAGCGTCATGGCTCCTTCGGCCAGACGCGCGCGCCGGTCATCCGCCAGAACGCCGCGGACGCGATCATATTCTCCGAGGGAGATAGCGGGGATGGCGACCGTTTCGTAGAACGTCAACAGGTCGTTCTCGGCGAGAAACTCTTCCGCGCGATCGGTCGCTTCGTCCGGATCGCCAGCCAAAAGGCGCTGATAAAGCGCCTCGTGCGGCTCCAGCACAGGTTCACTGCCGAAAATCACATCAAGGAATTCGAATTGCGGCACGTGCCGTCCAAGCACAACAAGACATACAGTCAAAGGCGTCGAGAGCAGCAGTCCAAGTGGTCCCCAAAGCCACGTCCAGAAGATCGCCGCGACGATGATGGCTAGCGGTGACAGGCCGGTGCGCGACCCGTAAAGCCACGGCTCGACGATGTTGTTGCTGATCAATTCGATGACGATGAACAGCGCGGCCGTCCAAAGCACCATTGTCCAGCCAGGATCGACGGCAAGCGCCATGACCAAAGGAAATATCGCGGCGATCACCGGCCCGATATAGGGAACAAAGCGAAGCACCAGCGCCAGCAGACCCCAGAGCAGAGCATTGGGAACGCCAATGATCCACAAGCCGAGACCGATCGGCACAGCGTAGGTGACGTTCACAACGAGCTGCATCAGGAGGTACTGGCCGACGCGCTTGCCTGCATCCTGCAGCGCCTCTGTGGTTCGGTGCAGATCGGTCGCCCCGACCAGTCTGATGAAACGGTCACGCAGATCTTCCCGCTTCAGCAGCATGAAGATGACCACCACGATGATGATGCCGCCTGTTGCCAGAGGATCAATCAGCGGACCGACGATGGTCTGCAACACCTGGAGCGGCTGCGGCTTCGGCGGCACCACTTCCACCGGAAGCGGATTGATGGGCTGTTGCCCCGGTTCCGTTTGGGTAGCATCGGGGGCGCGCGTGTCGTCACGCTGAATCTCGCTCCCCAGCCGCTCCAGCAGCCGCGAGACGCGGTTGATGATCCCCTCGCCGAAATTGGCGTCCTTGATGACGCGAACCTTAGCCTCGATGTTGCTCTGATAGAATGGAAGGTTGCCAGCAAGCACGCCAAGCTGCGTCGCGACAACCGCGCCGAACAGCCCTATGGCCGTAAACGCTCCGATCACCACCGCCAGCACGGCCGCAACCCGCGGCAGGCGGAACCTTCGCAGCCACGAAACGACGGGCGCCAGCGCAAAGGTCAGAAGCACGGCAACCGCCAGCGGCAGAAAGATGTCCTTGCCGAAATAGAGCGCGGCGACAGTCGCAACGACGGCGATAAGCGTCGGATAGGTCACGACCGGCGCGTTGGAACGCGGCGACATCGCTGCCTTGGTTTCAGAATGTTTCTCCGGCGGCGAATCGTCCGAGTGGGCCGGTAACGTTGTCATCCCTGCAATAGCGCCCCACGCGGCAGCCGCCCGATCGCACCGCCAGCACGGCTACAATTGCCGAGCCCGGATTCGGGTTCCATCGCGAAGAAAGCGTTTGAGCAATTCGCCCGAAACCGGAATCGGGCGATTTGCTCCAAACATTCGTTTGCGCATCGGATCCATCCGCAAACTGCTTCGCGCTTTTCGGTCCGATGCGTCGGACGCAGACCGTCGCCAAGGCGCTCGCGCGTCGGTAAAGTATGCCTTATGCGACCAACCGGCCAGCGGGCTCGTTTTGACCGTAGGCGCGGCCGAACCGGTTGGCAAGGAAGGCGTCCAGCGCAATGTCTTCCTGCCGGATGAAGCCTTTGGCCGGCAATTGGCCCGCTGCCAGCATGTCAAGCACAGCCAAAATGCCAGATGCCGTTGTGATCTGGATCGCGCTTCGCACGATTGCGCCAACGCGCTGGCTGTAGATCTTGTTGGCGTAGGTCTCCTGCAGCAGCCTCCCGTTCTTCAACCCGCTCACGGTGACGAAAACGATGACGACGTCCTGCAGTGTGGCCGGCAAGGCGCTTTCGAAAATGTCCTTCAGCACCTCGCGGCGGTGGCGCAGGCCGAGATCGTTGAGCAGCGCCTTCATGATCGCGGCATGGCCGGGATACCGGATCGTACGGTAGTTCAGTGTGCGCACCTTGCCTTTCAACGTTTCCGCCAGTGTACCCAAGCCGCCGGATGTGTTGAACGCTTCATACGTCACGCCATCGAGTGAGAACTCCTCGCGCTCCTCGAGCGGAGGCACTTCCACGAGGGCGCCTTCGACGATTGCCTCGCACGGCTCGCAATATTCGTTGATGACGCCGTCGGTGCTCCAGGTCAGGTTATAGTTCAGCGCATTGGACGGATATTGAGGCAATGCCCCGACCCGCATGCGGACACTGTCCAGACTGTCGAAACGGCTCGCCAGATCGTTGGCGACGATCGAAATGAAACCCGGAGCCAGCCCGCACTGCGGAATGAAGGCGCAGTTTGCGTCGCGCGCCAGTTCCTTCACGCGCCTGGTGCTGACGACGTCTTCTGTCAGATCGAGGTAGTGGATATTCGCCTTTGCCGCGGCTTCCGCTATCCGCGTCGTGAGGTGAAACGGCGCCGCGCTGAGCACTGCGAACTTGCCGTCAAGCACCGCTGCCAATGCGGAAACATCCTCGATGTCGAGTTCCTTCGTTGCGACAGCATTCGCGACCTCAAGCGCCTTGAGCTGCGCCTCGGAGCGGTCGATGACGGTGACGCTATAGTCTCCCGTGCCAGCCAGCATGTCGGCGATCGTCGCCCCGATCTTGCCTGCTCCAACTACGACTACATCCTTCATGAGACGCCCCTTTTGCCCAAGCTATGATTCCAGAAAGAATCGCAGACTACCGAACGAATGGAAGGATACCTTCTGTACAGAAAGAAGTATAAGATTGGACAATTCGACGATGGATTAGGGCACAATGACGACAGACGCCGATCAGGCATTGCTTTCGCTGCTTCGTGAAAACGCGCGCGCCTCGACAGCCGACCTCGCGCGGCGGCTTGGCGTCTCACGGACAACAGTCCAGAGCAGGATCGAACGGCTGGAAAGGCGGGGCGTGATTGCCGGCTATGGTGTGCGGCTCTCGCCGGACTATGAGCAAACCTTGATCCGGGCGCATGTGCTGGTCACCGTCACGCCCAAGCTGGCCGAGCGCGTCGTCGCCAGCTTGCGCGCGATCCCCAGCGTGCGGACCGTGCATTCCGTCAGCGGCAATTTCGATATGATCGTAATCGTCGAATCGCCCTCGATCGGTGACCTGGACAGTCTGATCGATCGGATCGGCGTTCTCGAAGGCGTCGAGCGCACACTTTCCTCAATCATCCTTTCGACCCGCATCGACCGATAGCCGCGTGAGTGGCGCCAGAGATCGACCAACGTCACTTGGCCGAACGGAGACTGGGCAACGCAGCATGTGGCGGAATTAGTTCAAAATTTACCTTATTGCGGGGTTGCGCTTGCGGCATTGCAATAATGCGGGAACCATTCCGTGAGCGGTGTGTTGGACAATCGGAACAAGGAACCGACGATATGTCCCGCGGCAGGAGCAAAAAAGAGCGTGATAGCTTGCCCGCCAACATCGTGCGGCAAGTCAAAACCGAGGCGAACAGGCGCTACCTGAGATCGCTTCCGGTGTTCCGCGTCGAATCAGAACTGCCGGACGACTTTCGCGACATGCTGAAGAGAATGGAACGCGAGGAAAAATCCGACCCACGGCAGGGCACACGCCGTTAGGATGCGTATGCGCTAAAAGGTTCAAGCCGCAGGGCGGCGGCGCCAGGAGTATTTCTCGCCCTTCCCCGCCGGCTTCGCCGTCGGCTGATAGTAGAGCGGCAAGCCGCCAGTGCGGCCAGCCTCCAGGCGGGCAATAAGTGTCGGGTGTGAAACTTCGAATTCATTGAAGCCGAGCCGCAGCATATGCGGTAGTTGATCGATCAGAACCTGGCCCGTGGCGCGCAACGCGCCGGTAAATCCATATCGGGACCGCAACAATTCGGCTTTCGAAAAGGAACGCCCATCATTGAAAGCCGGAAAGGCAAGCACGACCAGGGAGAGCGTGTCGAGGAACGGCACTATTTTCTCAACGGGGTCGGCAGGCAGCAGAAGTACGCCAAGTTGACCCTGTGCGGATCTACGGACTTCCGGGTCGAGATCAAGGAATACCTGCAGCGGCAGGATGGAACGAGCGCCGCCGGCAAGCGCCTCGGCGCTCTCACCCGCATGCCAGCCGTCCTCGCGGAAGCCTTCCGGCGTCCATAGACGCGATACGATTTCTGCTGTCGGTTCGCTCATTCAAAAATTTCCTGTACCTAGAAAGCAGCAGCGAGGGATTTGTCCAGCTCGGGAAGGTGGATGCCGCATTCGGTCTTTGCCAGTCCGGCCCAACGGCCGCTGCGCGCGTCTTCGCCCGGCTTCACGGGCTGCGTGCACGGGAAGCATCCGATGGAAAGATAGCCGTATGCGACCAGCGGGTTCTCCCGCAAGCGATGCGAGCGCATGTAGTCCGCGAGATCGGACGTTGTCCAGCGCGCCAGCGGATTGATGCGGGTGCGCGGACCGACCGGCTCGAAGACCGGCAAGGCAGCACGCGTCGCTGCCTGAAAGCGCTTGCGCCCGGTGAACCAGGCGCGGAACGGTTCAACGCCACGCGCCATCGGCTCGACCTTGCGGATTGCGCAGCAGGCGTCGGTGTCACGCTGATGGAGCTTGCCGTCCGGATCGTCCCGGTTGAGCGCTGCTTCGAGCGGAGTCACGACACGGATGTCCGTCAGGCCGAAATCGGCGGCCAGCGCATCCCTATAGTCAAGCGTCTCCTCGAAGTGCTTGCCCGTATCGAGAAAGATGATCGGAAGGCTGCGATCCACTCCGGCTATCATGTGCAGGAGCACCGCCGAATCGGCGCCAAACGACGAAACGGCCGCTATTTCGCCGGCAAAATACTCTCCTAAAGAGCGTTCGATGATCTCGCGCGGCGGGAGGTGCGCGTAGCGGCTTTCAAGGACGGCCGCCCGCTCGGCGGCCACCTGCTCGGCGTCAGGCTGCCTTGGCTTCGCTGCCATAGAGCGCCTCCTTGAACGGAGCTGGACCGAGCCGGCGGTAGGCGTCCAGGAACTTTTCGGAACGGTCAACCCTCAGCGCGAGGTAGGTCTCGACAATGGTCTCGATCGCATCGGTCACCTCTTCCGGGCCAAAGCCGCGGCCAATGATTTCGCCGATGGACGTGTTTTCGTCGCCGGAACCGCCAAGCGTGATCTGATAAAGTTCCGCGCCTTTCTTCTCGACACCGAGGATGCCGATATGGCCGACATGATGATGGCCGCAGGCGTTGATGCAGCCCGAGATCTTCAGCTTCAGTTCGCCGATCTCGCGCTGACGCTCCAACGACCCAAAAAGCAACGACATGTTCTGCGCGACAGGAATGGACCGCGCGGGAGGCCACCCCCCAGCAACCACGCCCCGGCCTCCGCTTCAGTA
>JBEVEP010000240.1:0-5806 GCA_040512755.1 Mesorhizobium sp. | reverse complement strand
TTCGCCCTGGCCCAGGCCAATGCGGCAGCGTCGAGACC
This sequence comes from Mesorhizobium sp., assembly GCA_040512755.1. Taxonomy (GTDB): domain Bacteria; phylum Pseudomonadota; class Alphaproteobacteria; order Rhizobiales; family Rhizobiaceae; genus JBEVEP01. The sequence continues at coordinate 5,768 of JBEVEP010000240.1, read as the reverse complement.
CGCGCTGGCGAGCGCGTCCTTGGCGACAAGATGAACAGGACGGGCGTTGCCTGGCTTCTGTGCGATGAATTCGACGGCCATGGCTGCTGTTCCTTCGACGTCGGCGAGAATCGCTTTTTAACGGTCCGTTAGGGTTAACAGATTATTTCTCCGGATGGGTAGCCGGACAGGGCAACAGCCGGCGAAATCGGGGGATTCAATGGCAATCAGACGCGGCGCGCGTTTCTTGTTTTCGCATCGCCTTTGCCGAAAACCGGGCTCCACTTTTCGGCGCGATGCTCCAGGCGGAAAGCGGCTCCTTCTTCTGTCAGCTGCGTGTGTCCTCAGCATCGGCATTGCCGGCTGCGCGAAGGACCGCATGACCACCGGATCGCTGACACGCTCCAGCGGCAAGCCGATCGAGCAGATGTCGGCTGACGAACTCCACAGCGCCGCCAGTTCGCTTGGCCGGACCTATGCGCGCAATCCCGGCGACAAGGACACGGCGATGAGCTATGCGCAGGTCCTGCAGATGAATGGAAATTCCGATCAGTCGCTGGCTGTGATGCGAAAGCTCGCCATCGACATGCCCAAGGATCGGTCCGTACTCGCCGCCTACGGCAAGGCGTTGGCCGGCGCGGGACAATTTCACCCGGCGCTCGACGCCGTGCGGCGCGCCCAGACGCCGGAATATCCGGACTGGAAGCTTTTCTCGGCCGAAGGCGCGATCCTCGACCAGCTCGGCGAGGCGGCGGAAGCCCGCGATCTTTACCGCAAGGCGCTGGCGCTAAAGCCGAACGAGCCGTCGGTGCTTTCCAATCTCGGCATGTCCTACGTGTTGGGAGGCGATCTCCGCACCGCCGAGACACATATGCGTTCGGCTGCGCAAGCGCCGGGAGCAGACAGCCGCGTGCGGCAGAACCTCGCGCTGGTCGTCGGTCTGCAGGGCCGCTTCGAGGAAGCCGAACAGATCGCCCGGCAGGAACTGGCGCCCGAACAGGCCGAGGCCAACGTCGCCTATCTGCGCTCCATGCTGGCCCAGCAGAATGCCTGGAGCCAGCTCAAGGACGACGAGAAGAAGAAAGCCAAGGCGGAGTGAGGCCGCTATATGTGATCTCCCCTGATGGCCGGCAGGGGGCGCTCGGCCAAATGATCCCCTCTCTTGCGTTTTCCAAGCACTTGCTCGGGGACAAGCCCACTCGCAAATGCAGGAAAACGCTTTCTCCCCCGCAAGGGGGGAGATAGCCGGCCGCGATGTCTCAGCCAATCGGCCCACGCCCGAGGACTGGTAGGCGCGCAGCACCTTACGCCAAATGCGACGGCGCCCAGGAACAACCATCGCGCCCGGCTACCGGCTCCGCATCCCGGCGATTGCCAAAGGGTTCTCTTCCATCGCCGCGCGATCAGGCGTGTCCAGGGCTGGCTGGTTTGCAAGAGCGGAAAACAGCCTTCTGACATAGTCTTCCGGCATGTCGATCATGATCAGCACCAGCCGCGTGCCGCGCTGGTCGTCCGGCCAGGCAGGCAATCGCGCCGGCGGGTGGAACACCTTCTGAACCGCATGGACGACCAAGGGGCGAGCCCGGTCTTCCGCCAGTTCAATGATGCCTTTCAGCCGCAGCAGCCTGTCGCCATGCTGCGACCGCAGCAGATCGAAGAACATCTCGATCGCGCTGAACGGCAGCGGACCGTCATGCGTGAGCGAAATGGCACGCACGCGCGAATCGTGGCGGTGATCGTGGTCATGATGATGATGGGCATACTCGCCAGTGTGCGCGTGATCGTGCCCGTGTGCAGCTTCTTCGCCCAACCAGCGCCGAACGTCGGCGGTTTTCGTCGCCGGGTCATAAAGCCCGCATTCGAAAATGACGGCATGGCCGGTCTCGCCGGCCGTCGCATCCAGCAGGACGGCCCCCGGATTGATGCCGCTAAGGCGTGCGCGAAGCGCGGTCACCGCACCTTGATCGGAAACGAGATCCGTTTTCGTGACGACGATGCGATCGGCGACGGCCACTTGCTTGACCGCCTCCAGATGGCTGTCGAGTGTCGCTCCGCCATTGACGGCATCGACCACCGTGATCACCCCATCCAGCCGGAAGGCCTGCACGAGCGCGGGATGCGCCATGATCGCATGCAAGACGGGCGCGGGATCGGCCAGACCGGTCGTCTCGATCACGACGCGCTTCAGGCGCTTGATGCGCCCCGTCTGCAGACGGTCGACAAGGTCGGCGAGCGTATCGACAAGTTCCCCGCGCACCGTGCAGCAGAGACACCCGTCGGAAAGCTGGATCACGCCATCGGAAGCCTGCTCGACGAGCAGATGATCGATCGCCACGTCCCCGAATTCATTGATGATGACCGCCGTGTCGGCCAGAGCCGGGTCCTTGAGCAGGCGGTTGAGCAGGGTCGTCTTGCCAGCGCCGAGAAACCCGGTCAGCACCGACACCGGAATCGGAAAATCACTCACAGTCAGCCACCGGCCTGCGACGCCTTGGCGGTGGGGCGAGCCGTAGCAGCGTTGTCCGCCGGGGCCGGGGACGCGACATAATCCGGACGCGGCGTCGGTATCGGAATGTCGACCACATCGGGGCCCTCGCCCGCGGCAACCGCGACCGCGAAGGCCAGCGGCATCTTGCCGGTCGCGCCGCCGGGAGCGACCGCCACGACGCGTCGCGGGCCATTCCGTTCATGGAGATAGGGCGAACGGAAGATCGGCTTGCCCTTGGCGTCGCGGGTTTGGAGTTCCTCCGATTTCGCCGGCTTCTCGCAGACGAGCGGCCGCATGTCCGACGCCGTGTCGCGGCCGTCGCCATAGGGCTGGATATTGGCCAGCGTGGTCGGCATCAAAGGCGGCTTGTCGAATCCGTTGCCCAGAAGGTCCGCGGCCTGTTCGGCGCGAAGGTGCGGCGTGCGCGAGCCCAGCACCACGGCCACCAGCGTACGCCCGCCGCGCGTTGCGGAGGCGATGAGGTTGAACCCCGACGGGCAGATGAAGCCGGTCTTCATGCCGTCTGCGCCATCAAAACGCCCGAGCAGGTCGACATTCGACTTCATAACCTTTTTGCCGGCGCCGAGCGCCTCGATGGTGAAATACGACGCATGCTGCGGAAACTCGGTCCGAATCGCGCGGGCGAGAATCGCCAGGTCGTGCGCCGTCGTATACTGCGCCACATCGTGAAGCCCATTGGCATTCACGAAATGGCTGCCGGTCATACCGAGACGCGCGGCCTCCGCATTCATCCGCGCCACGAAAGCCTGTTCCGAGCCGCCGACATTCTCGCCGATCGCGGTAGCGATGTCGTTCGCCGATTTGACGATCAGCATCTTCAGCGCATTGTCCAGCGCGACGACCTGTCCGGGCTTGTAGCCCATCTTGCTTGGCGGTTCTGATGCCGAATTCTTGGAAACCTTGATCGGCGACGTCAGTTCGAGCTCACCGCCCTGGATGGCGCGAAACGTCACATAGGCGGTCATAAGCTTGGTGAGCGAGGCCGGATACCAGCGCTGGAAAGCGTTATCATGCGAAAGCACCTGTCCGGTCGCCGCATCGATCACGATGGATGGACCCGCAGATGCCGGCGCGGCGAGGCAGAGCAGAGCGCCGGCAAGAAGGGAACGCAAAAAAGACGTATGCCGCATAATCAACCCGAAATAGCCTCTGTCCAATGGTTCCATGGGTCCGCCCGCTTTGGCGTCCGTATCCACGAAAAAAAGCGCCGAGCCCCCAAGCCCGTTTTCGTGCATGGTGCTATTTAGCCTATGTGACGCCAACATGGCAAAATGCTAGTGGTCCGATTCTAACATTCGCATCCCGTTGATACAGGCCATACAGGCGAATGTTAGAATCAAAGGACCACTAGCGAAGATATGATTCTAGTGGAACTTTGAATTTGACATTCGCGATGGACGCGTGATGTCAAATGGGATGCGAATGTCAAATTCGTTCCACTAGCACTACATTCCGCTGAAAACAGCGCGGCGTCCGTTCGCGCAATATAATCGAAAGTTCCAGAAAATGCCGATCCTGAACCGTGCCGCTGAAATGCAGGATGAGATCGCCGGCTGGCGCCGGCATTTGCACAGCATCCCGGAACTTAACTTCGACCTCTACGAAACATCCGCCTTCGTGGCGCAGAAGCTGAAGGAATTCGGCTGCGACGAGGTCGCCACTGGCATCGCGAGGACCGGAGTCGTGGGCATCATCAAGGGCCGGCGCGGCGACGGCTCCACGATCGGCCTGCGCGCCGACATGGACGCGCTGCCGATCCTCGAGGCGACCAGCAAGGCCTATGCCTCGCAGCGCGCCGGCAAAATGCATGCCTGCGGCCATGACGGCCACACCGCGATGCTTCTCGGCGCGGCCAAATACCTCACCGAAACCCGCAATTTCCCGGGCTCCGTGGCGGTGATCTTCCAGCCGGCGGAAGAAGGCGGCGGCGGCGGCAATGTGATGGTGCAGGAAGGCATGATGGAGCGATTCGCCATCGGCAAGGTTTTCGGCATGCACAACATGCCCGGCCTGCCCATCGGCGAGTTCGCCATCCGCCCGGGCCCCATCATGGCGGCGACGGCGGAGTTTACCGTGAAGGTCAAAGGCAAGGGCGGCCATGCCGCCATGCCGCATCGCACGATCGACCCGATCGTGGTCGCCAGCCAGATGGTGACGTCGCTTCAGACCATCGCCTCGCGGACCACCGACCCCGTGGAATCAATCGTTGTGTCGGTTACGAAAATTCATGGCGGCGACGCCTACAATGTCATTCCCGAAACGGTGGAATTCGCCGGAACCGTGCGCACGCTGAAGAAAGAGGTTGCGGCGCGGGCGGGGGAGCGTATCCACGCGATCTGCCAGGGCATTGCCGCCGCCTATGGCGCCACCGTCGATGTCCACTACGATTCCAACTATCCGGTGACATTCAACCATCCCGAGGAAACCGCTTTCGCGGGCGACATCGCGGCTTCGATCGCGGGCGATTCGCAGGTGCACCGGAACATCCAGCCATTGATGGGCGGCGAGGATTTCTCCTACATGCTTGAAGCGCGCCCCGGCGCCTTCATCTTCATCGGCAATGGCGACACCGCCAACCTTCACCACCCGGCCTACGACTTCAACGACGACGTCATCCCGCATGGCATAAGCTACTGGGTCAGGCTTGCGGAGACCGCGCTGGCGGCTTGAGACGGAAGAGACAACCATGCTGGTTCGTTGCAGCGGCAACCCGAACGCGGGATCACATTTCCACGGTAAAGGTCCGGCGCATAGCTCCATCGCAGGACGAATGCGATCACCGCAAAACCGGGTTGGCGAAACGGCCGGAAGCGGTTATGTGTCTGCTCGCGTGGTCCCGTAGCTCAGTAGGATAGAGCGGCAGATTCCTAATCTGTAGGTCACAGGTTCGATTCCTGTCGGGATCACCAATCTTTTCAAAACCTTAGTGAAAAACCGATCTCGTCATCTCCCGTGGCGGGGTTACAAATGGGTGACTAGCAGCTGGTCGCTGACGCTTGCGCTGGGTTGGTTCGCGGTAGCAGGAAGAGAGGCGCACGCTGATTTGAATACGGGCGGCGGGTACCCGTGCCCCGTAAGCCCCTGGAAGAGTTTGATGGGTCTCGCCCCGGGTGCATGGCCGGGGTGGGTCTCCCGGCCCCGGTGCCACCCCCCGACAGCTAAAAATGGGTCCGTTTGCTAAACTTGCTAACCCGCTCGAACGGTCAGGAACGAACATATCGAATCGCCCTGGGTAAAAACTTTGCATCATCCGGCGGGAGTGGTGCTGCTGCACGCCTGC
>JBEVEP010000233.1:0-10928 GCA_040512755.1 Mesorhizobium sp. | reverse complement strand
GCACGGGCCGAGCTTGCCGGCGATGGCGACGATGTGTCTGGAACCGTGCGCATCGGCGCGCCGGATGGCTTTGGTGTCGCGTTCCTCGCGTCGCGGCTTGGCGAACTGACCGCACTCCACGCCGACCTGTCCATCCAACTTGTGCCAGTTCCGCTGTCATTTTCCTTGTCGCGCCGCGAGGCGGACATTGCCATCACCGTCGAGCGGCCAACGGAAGGCCGGCTTGTTGCCGCAAAACTCGTTGACTACGCGCTGGGTCTCTATGCGTCCCGCGCCTATACCGAAGCGCATGGAATACCGAATACGCCGGACGAACTCGCGTCCCATCGGCTGATCGGATATGTGCCTGATCTGGTCGCTAGCCCATCTCTCGACTATGCGGCCGATTTCAACCCGGACTGGAGCGCGCGGTTTTCAATTTCCTCCACGCTCGGCCAGGCCGAAGCAGTTCGCTCGGGCGCTGGCATAGGCATCCTCCATGCCTTCATTGCACGCGCCATGCCCGAACTCGTGCCTGTGCTTGCAGTCGCTCCTATCCGCCGGGTTTATTGGCTTGTCTATCACGAATCCGTCCGGCCACTGCGCCGCATCCAGGCCGTCGCGAGCTTCATAGCAAAGGCGGTGGAACGCGAACGAGCGCTGTTCTTGTAAGGCGGGCTGAGGACCTATCCGGGTCTGTCGATGCATTCCGCCCTGTCAGCCCTCGCTAAGAAATGCGGGCAAGCCGTGCGCCTTCTCTAATCACCGCAAGCGCTGGCGGATTGGTGACCGGGTATGTCCGTACGAAATTGTCGACTGTAAATCCTGGAAACTCTTCGGCTATGCGCCGGGCCACCGCGCTGGCTGCCGTTGTGTCGTCGAGCAATGCCTGGGCCAATACAACAAACATCAAGGTCGCAGGCGCGTCGGGCGGGCCTTGGCGAAGAGCGGTGAGGCTGTCGCCATAGCGCCCTGCCGCAAATCGCGCGCAGGCTAGCTGTGCGTAGTACCAGCCTGGCGCCTGCCGGTTCAGGCGAAGAGCCCGCTCCGCCAGCGCGCAGCCCTCTTCGGGATTTCCGCAAACCAGCGCGCGGCGCGACGCGAGCATAGCTAGCGTGTCGGCATCGTTCGGCGCCAAGGCCAGAGCCCGGTCATGCTCCTCGCAGGCTCCGGCGATATCACCGTCAATGGCGCGAAGATTCCCCATGAAAATCCGCGCGAGCGCGTCCGCGGGATCAAGCAGCAATGCCTTCTCGATACACTTCCGCCATTGCCGGACAGATGCTGTTGGGTCTGACGTAAAGGCGTTGCAGGCATCCACGGAATGGGCCACGCCAAGCATTCCCCAAGCCCGAGCGAAACCCGGATCGAGTTCCACCGCACGCGACAGCATCCGTATAGCGTCGGCCCTCGATCGAGACGTAAACCTGTCATGCAGTTCCACGCCGAGCAGGTAACAATCATATGCGTTCAGATTGCCGGGTGGTTTGCGGCGCGCAACGTCGCGCCCCAGGCTAGCGAGCTTCCCAAAGCAGCCCGCCAGTCCATTGACGACGTGATGGGTCACACGGTCCTGCACCGCAAAAAAGTCGCTTGCCGCCTCGTCGAACCGCTCAGACCAGAGACTGGCGCCCGTACGGCTGTCAATGAGTTGCACGGCAACGCGCACGCGGTCGCCAAGCGCTTGCAGCGAACCCTCAAGCAGATAATCTGCGTGCAATTCGCGCCCGATCAAACGGGCATCGGACATGTGTCCTCGATAGGATCGCATCGTGTAGCGTGAGATGACTGACAGGTCGCGATAACGCGCCAACTCAGCAATGAGATCGGCGGAAAGGCCCTCCGCCAGGCGCGCCCAATTTTCCTCCCCACTGAGGTTCTCGACGGGCAAGACAGCGATGACCGGAGGCCTGCCTTCACGATCGACCACCGCCCCACGTTCGGTATTGCTACGGCGATCCGCGAAGATAGACACAAGCGCGGCCTTGTTGCGAATGCCCAGCTTTTGATAGATCGCTGACAAATGCGTCCTGACGGTCGTTGGCGAGATGGTCAAGGCTTCGCTGACTTGCCGGTAGGTGAGACCCTCGGCGAATTTGCCCGCCACCAGTGCTTCGCGACCCGAGAGCTTGGTGAGAGGATCCGTCTCACGAATTCCGCCGAACATTGCCGACGTCTCCGTTCTGGCGCGGAGGGTCCAGCCAGCCGCGCGCCCACAGATCCCAAGCTACTACAAATGCGGGGGTGAAAATACTGCGTCTGCCCGATCCCGGCAGTGTTATCGCGCCTTTAAGCTCACACAGGTGGACCATCTGCGCAACGAGGTTAGCGCATGAGCAGAATCATGCTCGTTGTCCTTGCATGTCTGGCGTCCTCGGCAGCGCCTGGCCAGGTCGCCGCCCGGGATTGCGATGGCGCCATCATCTCCGAAAGCGCAGTCAGGTTCGCCAGCAGGGACGCTTACTCCCGCCTTCTGCTCCAATCGTACAAACGTGGCCGCCTGTTCGAACCGCAGCAAATCGAGAAAGGCTTTCGGAGGCACTTCGAGGAGTTGAAGCTCCAATTGGAGAACCGGGGCTATGCGGTCCTGCCCGATGACGAGATCAAAACCTATTCTCCCTGCGATCCCGCACCGGACTCCTGAGGCCAAACCCGCCAACCGATCCGCGATGACTGGGGCATCGAGGCACAACCTTATCTGTACCGCGAAATTCCAAGTTCGCTGACGTCGATGTCAGGCTTGCGTCCCGAAATAATGTCTGCCAGCACCCGCCCGGCGCCGCAGGCCATGGTCCAGCCCAACGTGCCATGTCCGGTGTTGAGGTAGAGGTTTGCGAGGCCGGTCCGGCCAACGATCGGTGGGCCGTCCGGCGTCATCGGTCTCAGACCGCACCAGAAGCTGGCGTCCTTGAACTGCCCACCGCGCGGAAAGAGATCACCCACGGAATACTCCAGTGTATCTCTTCGCGCTTGGTGCAACCTGAGATCATATCCCGAAATCTCAGCAGTACCGCCGGCCCGGATACGATCGCCAAGACGCGTGATCGCTACCTTGTATGTTTCGTCCATCACCGTCGAAACGGGCGCGCCGTCGGCATCGGTGATCGGAACAGTGATCGAGTATCCCTTGATGGGGTACACGGGGATCGAGAATCCGAGCGGCCTGAGCATGATCGGCGAGTAGCTGCCGAGTGCGACGATATAGGCGTCGGCCGTCAGCAAACCGGCACTGGTGGCAACCCCGGTGACGTGTCCGCCGCTCGCAACGATTTTCTCGATCGCCGTGTCATACCTGAATGTGACGCCACGCGCCGCACAATGCTCGGCGAGCTTGGTCGTGAACATCTGGCAATCGCCGGTCTCATCGCCGGGAAGCCTGAGCCCGCCCTTGAACTTCTCGCGTACCGTGGCAAGCGCCGGTTCGGCAGAAATGCAGCCGGCAGGATCCAACACCTCGAACGGCACACCGAATTGCTTCAGCACCTCGATGTCTCCACCGGTGCTGTCCACCTGCTTCTGGGTGCGGAAGAGCTGAAGGGTACCGCGGCTGCGCTCGTCGTAGGCGATGCCGGTCGCAGCCCGCAACGCCTTGAGACTGTCCCGACTGTATTCGGCGATCGGCACCATGCGCGCTTTGTTGAGCGCATACCGGGCCGATGTGCAGTTGCGGAGCATCTGCAGGACCCAGGCCCACATGTGCGGATCGATCAGCGGCCGAATAACGAGCGGACCATGGCGCATCAACAGCCACTTGACCGCTTTCACCGGGATACCGGGTCCCGCCCAGGGGGAGGAATAGCCTGGCGATACCTCGCCCGCATTGGCAAAACTGGTTTCGAGCGCCGGTCCCGGCTGCCGATCGACAACCTCCACCTCATGCCCGGCTTCGGCAAGATAGTGCGCGGTCGCGGTGCCGATCACACCGCTGCCCAGGATAAGAATTTTCATGCGCCCGATTCCCCTGCAATGTTCATCGTGACGACGGAAGTGCCGGTGGTCTTGTCCGCCTTGCGCGCCGGAGCGTCACAACTGGGAGGCCAATCAGCGAAAACCGGTGCGGTTGTCAGGGCAGAGACAGCCGGTGACAGTGTTGAGTAGCTCACTATCAAAACCCCCTCTCGATTCTCAGTGTGCTGCCCGACAATAGGCGTTCTTGCCAGGGTTCCGTCAATGAAGAAAGCGGGAGGTATCTGGCCCGCCGCTTTCGTCCCAACCTGAGGCAGACGCTGGCCGATTTGACCATAGCCCGCCCGCCCTATGCCTCGATGTAGCGCCGGTGAAATCGGGAGCCGAGCCCGGTCAGAATCTCATAGCCGATAGTTCCTGCAAAATCGGCGACTGCATCGACGGTTTGGGTTTCGTCGATAAGGTCAACCAGATCGCCAGGTTTGAGCACTCCTGGCTCCAGCGCGGAAATGTCCAGAATGATGCTGTCCATCGAAACCCGGCCGGCAAAGGGCAGCCGCACGCCATTGAAGAAAGCGCTGCCGACGGCCCGACGATGCCAGCCGTCCGCATAGCCTAGCGATATGGTGGCAAGCGCGAGCTGCGATGTCGTTCGGAAGGCGTGTCCATATCCGACGCCCGTATCCGCGGGCAGCTCGCGTGTCTGGATCACTTTCGCCGCCAGTCGGATCACCGGCAACATCGGATTGGTCTGCCCAGGCGTTGGATTGATGCCGTAAAGCGCCGCGCCCGGCCGGGCGAGATCAAAGTGGTAGCCTGACCCCAAAAAGATTCCTGACGAATTGGCGAGTGACGCCGGCGCTTTCGGAAGCAGCTTTCGTAGCACTTCAAAGTTTTCGCGCTGCATGCGGTTTGCCGGGTTTTCCGGCTCATCGGCGCAGGCAAGATGGCTCATCACCAATGCAACAGCGACACCGTCCAAGGCGTGTGGATCGGCTGCCAGCAACTTTACCTCGGCGGGGGCCATGCCGAGCCGCGACATGCCGCTGTCGACTTGCAAGGCGGCAGGCAGGCTCATGCCGGTCCTGTCTCCTGCATTTCGCCACGCTGCAAGCTGTTCGAGGCTGTTGATGACAGGGACGAGATCATGTGCAATGCAGTCCGCTTCAGCGCCCGGCGGGGCGCCATTGAGGATAAAGATGGTGCAGTCTGAGCCAAGTGCAGAGCGTAGGGCGATTCCTTCGGCAACATGGGCCACGAAGAAGTCCCGGCACCCTTCCCGGGCAAGTGCAGGGGCGACCTGGGCGGCGCCCAGCCCGTAGGCATCTGCCTTCACAACTCCGGCACATCCGGCAGCGCCGAGCCGCGTCTTCAGCCGGCGGTAGTTTTCACGGACAGCGCCCAGATCGATTGTCAGGATCGCACCAGCATTGATCTCGGAAGCGGGCGCCGCCGGCACACTAGCGTGCTTTGGAACTAGCTTTCCCTGAGCCTGGTGATTTTGGCTTTCGGATTCAGACAGCTTCGTCAACTCGCCCGACCCTAACTTCCAGCTTTTGCATGGATGGTATGATTATCGCAAATCATCGTGTCGCCAAAGGTGCTTGCAGCATGGCACACCGAGTCGTACGAAGCCGATAGTGTTCCTGACGCGCGCTCACTGGTAGCTACGGTTCTCGTTCGCCGCAACTGATCGCCACTTGGCATATACCGCAGCGGCGGCATCCTGGAAATCGGCCGACGGTTGACAGCGCAGCGTCTCCCTATTATGAGCCTGTCACAAGTTCAGGCGCGTCTTCGGGCGCGCCTTTCAGTTCGGCCCGGAAGAGGGCCCATTCCGACGGGCAAGACCAATGAAGATCAAGAATTCGCTCAAGGCTTTGAAGGGCCGTCACCGCGACAACCGCCTGGTTCGCCGCAAGGGTCGCATCTACATCATCAACAAGACGGCGCCACGCTACAAGGCCCGCCAGGGCTGATCGGGCGACCAGCCCTTTCACGTGAAATTCAGTTTGACGTTCCGCAGTGCGAGGATAGATTTTCTCGCATGCGGAGCGTTTATGCATTTGTCATTGGACTGATATTCCTCGTCGCCGGACAGGCGGTTTCAGCGGAACAAGGCAAGGCCCCTGAGATTGGTCGCGGCCACGCGGCCACTGCCCCGCAACGCGCGGGAAGCTCGAAAGCCCGGCTTGACGAATTGTTTGCCGACCTCAAGCGGGAGCGCAACGAGAAAGCTGCCGAACGCATCGCCGGAAGGATTTGGGAGGAGTGGTTCAAGTCCGGCAGTGCGACCGTGGACCTTATGATGCAATGGTCGACCGAGGCGGTCGAGGCAAAGAAATATGATGTTGCACTCGACTTTCTCGACCAGGTCATTGTTTTGGCGCCGACTTATGCCGAAGGATGGAACCGCCGCGCGACCGTGCACTTCATGATGCAGAACTACGGAAAGTCGATGGCTGATATCGAGCGCACCCTCGAGCTTGAGCCGAGGCATTTCGGCGCTCTCTCCGGCATGGCCCAGATCATGAAGAATACCGGCCGCAAGGAACTCGCGCTTGAGGCCTACCAGCGTGTCCTGACAATCTATCCGATGATGCGCGGTGCGCAGAATGAGGTCACTACGCTTTCAGAAGAACTGGCCGGCGAGGGAATCTGAGCTTCGGCTGGCTGTCGCTGCAGCCCTTCGTTTGACCGACTATGCCGCCCCTCATCGCCCTGCCGGGCACTTCTCCCCGTCAAACGGGGAGAAGTGACGTCTTCATTGCGGATTTCGCCAATCGCCAACGCTGCAATTTTTAGCGCCGCCGGCGCCGCCAGCGCTCTTCTCCCCGCTTGCGGGGAGAAGATGCCGGCAGGCAGATGAGGGGTTGCGCTGAGCCTTGAAAGATGTGGGCTTGCCCCTCATCGGGGCCTCTTCTCCCCGCAAGCGGGGAGAAGAAAGGACTGCCACTCCGCCACAAATAGAGCGGCCCTAGGCCTGTTCAGGCAATCGTCTTCCCGAAGGCGACGGCGGTGTCGGCCATGCGATTTGAGAAGCCCCACTCGTTGTCGTACCAGGACATGACGCGCACGAGATTGCCCTCGATGACCTTGGTTTGATCAAGTGCAAACGTGGATGAAGCCGGGTTATGGTTGAGGTCGATAGAAACGAGGGGCTCGGTGGTATAGGCAAGGATGCCCTTGAGCGGTCCTTCGGTGGCCGCGACGAGCGCCTTGTTCACTTCCTCCGCAGTGACCGACTTCCGGACAAGGACCTTCACATCCACGACTGATACGTTGGGCGTCGGCACACGGATCGCTACGCCGTCGAGTTTGCCCTTGAGTTCGGGCAACACGAGCCCGACCGCCTTGGCTGCACCCGTGGATGTCGGAATCATCGACATTGCCGCGGCGCGGGCCCGGTAGAGATCCTTGTGCATCGTGTCCAGCGTGGGCTGGTCGCCGGTGTAGGAGTGGATGGTGGTCATAAAGCCTTTTTCGATCCCGAAAGCGTCGTTGAGGACTTTCGCAACCGGAGCAAGACAGTTGGTCGTGCAGGAGGCGTTGGAAATGACGACGTGATCCCTCGTCAGCTTGTCGTGGTTGACGCCGTAGACGACGGTGAGATCTGCGCCATCGGCGGGAGCGGACACGATCACGCGCTTGGCGCCGGCAGCAAGATGGGCCGACGCCTTGTCCTTGGACGTAAAGATGCCCGTGCATTCAAGCGCGATGTCGACGCCGAGTTCCTTCCAGGGAAGCTGCGAGGGATCCTTGATTGCCGTGACTTTGAATTTGTCTGTCCCGATATTGATGGAGTCGCCGTCGACCAGCACGTCGTGCGGAAAGCGGCCATGGACGCTGTCATACCGCAACAGGTGCGCGTTGGTCTCGACCGGACCGAGGTCGTTGACAGCAACGACGTCGATATCCTTGCGGCCAGATTCGTAGATCGCACGCACGATATTGCGACCGATCCGGCCAAATCCGTTGACGGCAACTCTGACAGTCATGTCCATTCTCCCAAGAACAAAGCGTATCGCTCGGCTGACAAAAGTCGGATCGAAGGCAGGGGCCAAGCCATCAAACCAAAGCAGGCTTCATAGCGGCGGTCAAAACAAGAATCCAGCCGCCGCGGCCATTTTCGACCTCTCAGTCAAGCAGCTGGCGGCGTCCGGTCAGCGTCGCTCGAGCACAGACGCGCCGCGCGATCGCAACGCTGCCGCCTTAGTTGCTGCTCAAGCGTGCTTCCGCAGCGTCCGCCGCCGCCCCGGCTGTGATGCCGAAATACGGATAGAGCTGTTCGATCGTGCCGCTGGCTCCGAAACCATGCATGCCGACAAAAATGCCATCGGTCCCGATCAAATGGTCCCAACCCTGCCGCACGCCGGCTTCTATCGCGACTTTGACCGCAGTCTTGCCAATCGTCTTCGCACGGTACTCCGGGCCCTGCTGTTCGAAAAGCTCGAAGCAGGGGACCGAAACGACGCGCGTCGCATGACCGCGCTCCTGCAACAGCTTTCGCGCACCAAGCGCGATCTCAACCTCGGAGCCGGTGGCGAAGATCGTCACGGCCGCTTCACCCTCTGCCGGGGCGAGTTCATAGGCACCGTATCGGCAGAGGTTCTCCTCGACGAGTTCGGTGCGCACGGCCGGCAGGTTCTGACGGGTCAAAGCAAGCGTCGACGGCGTCTTGCGGGATTCCAGCGCCAGCTGCCAGCATTCCGCGGCCTCGGTTGCGTCAGCCGGGCGGAAGACGAGATGGTTCGGAATGGCCCGCAAAGCGGCCAGATGTTCCACCGGCTGGTGGGTTGGGCCGTCTTCGCCGAGGCCGATAGAATCGTGCGTCATGACGAAGATCGAACGGATTCCCATGAGGGAGGCCAGGCGCATGGCTGGGCGCGCATAGTCGGAGAAGCACAGGAATGTGCCGCCGTACGGAATGACGCCGCCGTGCAAAGTCATGCCGTTCATCGCTGCGGCCATGCCGTGCTCACGGATGCCGTAATGCACGTACCGCCCTTCGTAAGCGCCAGGCGTGATGGGCTTGGTCTGGCTGGTCTTTGTGTTGTTGGAACCGGTCAGATCGGCCGAGCCGCCGATCGTTTCGGGCACAATGCCGTTGATCACCTCCAGCGCCATTTCTGACGATTTGCGGGTCGCTACTTTGGGTTTGTCCTCGGCGAGCTTGCTCTTGTAAGCACTGATTGCTGCATCCAGTCCCGCCGGGAGGTCTCCCTGCATCCGGCGCTCGAACTCGGCGCGTATTTCAGCTTCAGCCGCCCCCAGCCGCTTCTCCCAGTCGCCGCGCTTTTGGGCGGCGCTCGTTCCTGCATCGCGCCAGGAGTTCAGAATATCGGAAGGGATTTCAAGGGGTGGGTATTCCCAGCCGAGCGCCTTGCGCGCACCGGCTATTTCCTCAGCGCCCAGCGGCGAGCCATGTGCCTTGTTCGTGCCTGCGCGGGTCGGCGCCCCAAAGCCGATCGTCGTCTTGCAAGCGATGAAACTCGGACGGTCCGACTTGCGCGCTTTTTCGATGGCTGCGGCGATCGCTTCCGGATCGTGCCCGTCCACAGCGTTCACATTCCAGCCGGACGCCACAAAGCGCCCCAGCTGATCGGTGGAATCGGCCAGCGAAACCGGCCCGTCGATCGAGATGTCGTTGTGATCCCAGAAAACGATCAGCTTGTTGAGTTTCAGATGGCCCGCCAGAGTGGTTGCCTCCTGGCTGAGACCTTCCATCAGGCAGCCGTCACCGGCTAACACATAGGTATAGTGATCGACCAGTTCGTCGCCGAACCTGGCATTGAGGATGCGCTCAGCCAGCGCAAATCCGACCGAATTCGCCAGCCCCTGGCCAAGGGGCCCCGTCGTCGTCTCGATGCCTGCGGCATGGCCATATTCAGGATGCCCTGCGGTGCGTGAGCCGAGCTGACGAAAATGCTTGATCTCGTCGATCGTGATGTCTTCGTACCCGAGAAGGTAAAGCAGCGAGTAGAGCAGCATGGAGCCGTGGCCGGCGGAAAGGATAAAGCGGTCGCGATCCGGCCAGTGCGGGTTCTTCGGGTCGTGCTTCATGAAGCGGGTAAACAGCACGGTCGCAATGTCTGCCGCACCCATTGGGAGGCCGGGGTGACCCGAATTGGCCTTCTCAACAGCGTCCATGGAAAGGAAGCGGATCGCATTGGCCATCCGGTCGTGTTTGTCGCGTGTGGTCATGACATCTCGCTAATTGCTCGGAAGTCCGGGGAGGGATCGAGCCCTCGGGAAGCTGGCGGACACATAGCAGTTGCGCCTAGTGTGTCAACAAATCCGGCAAGCCGAATGTGCGGGCAAGTGTCGGCTTCGGATCGCCGCATTCGCCCTATTACGGGGGAAACGGCAATCGCTTTATTGACGGGCGTTTCACACGATGCGTAATGTTTCACGAATAACGCGTTAGGAACGCGAACGATTCGCGGGCGGCGGGCTTGGAAGTTGGAGCCATGACCGGGGAAACTCTCAAAGAAGTTATTGTTCGTCTCGGCAAGGCGATGGAAGCATTGGAAAATGCTGTCGCTGCTCGCCACGACCACGATCAGGACTATTCGGAAGCGGAAGCCGAGGTGCAGCGCATGAATGCGGATCGGACGCGCCTGGCGCAGGAACTCGACAATTCTGAAGCCCGTTCCGAACGGCTGGAGGAAGCAAACAAGGAAGTTTCGCGCCGGCTGGTTACCGCGATGGAGACGATTCGTGCTGTCCTCGACAGGTAAGGAGGCTGCAATGGCGCAAGTTACTGTAACGATCGACAACAAAGCCTATCGCATGGCCTGCGACGAGGGGCAGGAAGAGCATCTCATCGATCTCGGCCAGCGCTTCGACCGCTATGTGTCGCACCTGAAAGCTTCCTTCGGCGAAATCGGCGATCAGCGATTGACTGTCATGGCCGGCATCATGGTTCTGGACGAGCTCTCGGAACTTCAGAAACGCATCAAGGGGATGGAGAGCGAGATCGTAACGCTCCGCAAAACCCGTGACGAAGCGCTAAGCAAGGCGGACAAGAGCGATTCTGCTTT
>JBEVEP010000231.1:0-5641 GCA_040512755.1 Mesorhizobium sp. | reverse complement strand
GCCTTGAACAACCCTGCGTGAAAAACTGATGAACAGTCGCCGGGCTACCTCCGGGCGACACGCTCAGCCCAGGTTCAGCTCCTTGAAAAAGTCGTTGCCCTTGTCGTCAATGACGATGAAGTCCGGAAAATCTTCGACTTCGATCTTCCATATCGCTTCCATACCGAGTTCCGGGTACTCGAGCACGTCCACCTTGCGAATACAGTCCTGGGCGAGGCGAGCGGCAGGGCCGCCGATTGATCCGAGGTAGAAACCGGCATGTTTGGCGCAAGCTTCGCGCACCTGCCGTGACCGATTGCCCTTGGCAAGCATCACCATCGATCCGCCGAAGGATTGGAACTGGTCGACGAACGAGTCCATTCGGCCAGCAGTCGTTGGGCCGAAGGACCCGGAAGCATAGCCAGCGGGCGTTTTCGCAGGCCCGGCGTAATAGACCGGATGGTCCTTGAAATAGGCGGGCATTTGTTCGCCATTCTCAAGCCGTTCGCGGATTTTCGCGTGCGCGAGATCGCGCGCGACGATGATCGGTCCCGAAAGGGAAAGCCGTGTTTTTACAGGATGTTTGGAGAGTTCGCTCAGAATCAAGCTCATCGGCTGATTGAGGTCGATGCGCACCACATGGTCGGTGAGTTTCTCCTCGTCTATGTCCGGCATGTAGCGAGCAGGGTTGGCTTCCAACTCCTCCAGGTAAATCCCGTCCTTGGTAATTTTGCCAAGCGCCTGCCGGTCGGCTGAGCACGAGACGCCGAGCCCGATTGGCAGGGATGCGCCGTGACGGGGGAGGCGGATCACTCTGACGTCATGGCAGAAATACTTTCCGCCGAACTGTGCGCCAACGCCGAGCGATTGCGTGAGCTTGTGAATTTCCTCTTCCATCCCGAGATCACGGAAGGCATGGCCCGACATGCTCCCGGATGAAGGCAGTCCGTCCAGGTAGCGGGCGGAGGCGAGCTTCACAGTCTTCAATGTCATCTCGGCCGAGGTGCCGCCGATCACGATGGCCAGGTGATAGGGCGGACATGCAGCGGTCCCGAGAGTAAGTATCTTCTCCTTGAGGAATTCGATCAGCCGGTCATGGGTCAGCAGGGCCGGCGTGCCCTGGTATAGGAAAGTCTTGTTGGCAGAGCCGCCGCCCTTGGCGACGAACAGAAACTTGTAGGCGTCCTCACCTTCCTCGTAGATCTCGATCTGCGCTGGCAGATTGTTCCTGGTGTTCTTCTCTTCGAACATTGAGACAGGTGCGAGCTGCGAATAACGAAGGTTCTTGCGCTCGTAGGCGTCAAGAACGCCTTGGCCAAGCGCTTCAGCGTCGCCGCCTTCCGTCCAGACGCGACGTCCCTTCTTTCCCATGATGATCGCCGTCCCGGTATCCTGGCACATCGGCAGGACACCACCCGCCGCTATATTGGCGTTTTTCAGAAGATCGTAGGCTACGAAGCGGTCATTGTCGGTCGCCTCCGGATCTTCGAGGATATGCGCAAGTTGCTTGAGATGACCGGGACGAAGCAAATGGTTGATATCCGCAAACGCGGTTTCCGAAAGCAGCCGAAGCCCTTCGGCGTCAACGCTCAGTATCTCCTGACCCTTGAAAAAGTCGGTGGAAACGAAGTCGGATGTCAGCTTTCTGTAGGGGGTTTCGTCTTTACCAAGCGGAAACAGGTCGGCGAAAGCCGGATCGGCCATAATGCGCTCCTGGCAGCAGCAAAAGTTGCGGTCTTTTAGTATGGTTGCGAGAAATGTCCATTGTGCGTACAGCCGCATTGCGAAGTCGGCGATACTTTGAGCGGAGGCTCATCGCGCGGGATCCGGAATTTATAAAAGCTTAACCAAATTGCTATGAAACACTATAATCGTGCCTCATATCCGCCTTTGGCGAAGGTAGAATGGGGCGGCGCCGCTGCAATCGGCAAAGACGGGGAAACCGGTGCTTTCGCTCCGGTGACGGGTGATTGATGAAAATTTCACGCAAGACTGCATCGCTCCCGCTTGCCGTTCTGGCAGCGACACTAGCATTCGGCTCGCCAAGGGCTGATGCGCAGGGCCTGTTCGATTTGCTTTTTGGCGGCGGCGGCCAGAGGTTTCAGCAGCGAGAGCGGGGAGCTGGTGTGCGCGTCCCGTACAGGCAACCGCGACAGCGTGCGGTCAGACCGAGAGCCGCCCGTCCATCCAATTACGCGCCAAAAGTCACCGGTCCGTCCTATTATGACTACAAGGCAGACGCACTCGTGCGCACGAACTTTGCGGCTCTTTCTGCGGTGCGCGCAACGGGGTTCGAGCCGGTGTTGACCGGCCGGATGTTTCGCGAAGCAATTGCCGGCCTGGATGGGTTTGACCTTGCCGCCGAGCCGGGAATAGCGAAGGCGCTGGCTGACTACTATGCCGCAAACCCGGATTTCATCTGGGTTTCGGGCCTTTATGCCAACGGTCGAGCACAGGAGGCTGTTCGTGTGCTCGGTGAGGCGGACGGACATGGACTGGACTCTGCCGAATACAATGTTGCTATCCCGCCTGCATCCTTCTCACTTGATCGCACCGCCGACCGTCTTCGCGATCTGATCCGCTTCGAGATGACGCTTTCGGCGCGTGTCTTGCGTTATGTGAGCGATGCGCAGAATGGCCGCGTCGATCCGAACCGGCTGTCGGGCTATCACGACTTTCCAGCGAAGGCTTTGGACCTTTCTGGCGTTCTGAAAACGCTTGCCCATACCCAGCAGGTGCGCACCTACCTGGAATCGCGGCATCCACAGAATCCTGAATACCAGGCGCTGCGCGTCGAGCTCGAGGCTCTGAAGGCGAGCCAGGAAAACGAAATCATCGTGAATTCCGAACTGCTGCTGAAGCCGGGCGAAACCAGCTCAGAGTTGCCCAACGTCCTCCAACTAATCGCCCGCTCTATCGACGAGCAGAACGCTGATGGAGAAGTTCTGGCGCGGCTTGGCCAAAGCCAGCTCTATGCCGACGAACTCGTTCCGGTCGTGAAAGCTGCACAGGAGAGGGCGGGGCTCAAGCCTGACGGTGTGATCGGTCCCCGTACGGTCGCAGCGATTGCCGGTTCATCGCGGGCCGAGCGGATCGAGAAGGTGATGTTGGCTCTCGAGCAACTGCGCTGGCTGCCATCCGACCTGGGCGGCACGCGCGTGTTCATCAATCAGCCGGCCTTTACGGCCTCCTATTTCCAGGGCGGCTCGGAAAAACTGAAAATGCGAATTGTGGTCGGCAAACCGACCAATCAGACAAGCTTTTTCTATGATGAGATCGAACAGGTCGACTACAACCCGTATTGGGGCGTCCCACAGTCGATCCTCGTCAACGAGATGTTGCCGCGGCTGCGCCGCGATCCCGGCTATCTTGACCGTTCCGGCTATGAGGTGACGGATTCCAAGGGGCGGCGCATACCGTCATCAGCGATCAACTGGGGCGCATACGGCGCGAAAGTTCCATACAGCGTCAGGCAGACGCCCAGCGAAGCAAACGCGCTTGGCGAACTGAAAATTCTGTTCCCCAACAAGCACGCCATTTACATGCACGACACACCGCAAAAGGAGTTGTTCGGGCGTGACATGCGCGCTTTCAGCCATGGATGTGTGCGTCTTCAGCAGCCCCGGGAGATGGCCGCCGCCGTCCTTGGAAAATCTGTCGACTATGTCGTGGAGCGGCTGAAGCAAGGTCATTCCTCCGAGAAGGTCACTCGCAAGATTCCGGTTTATGTGGCCTATTTCACTGCCTGGCCGGATAGCAGCGGCAACGTTGAGTATTTCGCCGACGTCTACGAAAGGGACAAGCGACTGAAGGCCGCGCTAGAAAAGACGGATGCGCTTCGTCTGCCCGCCGGCGACCTCGATCCCAATCCGGTTTCAGGAACTTCCAGTACGCAGCTTGTTCCGGCCGGATACAGGCCGGCCGTCGGCGTCTCTGGCGACGTCTACATGGAAGCTCCGAGATCGACCGGCCAGGCCAGACTGAAACCGTAGATAAACCTGAAGAAGCGTCGCTACTCCCTGAATGCGCGGCTCATCTGGTCGGTCAGCGGCTTCATGACGTAGGAGAGCACGTTGCGCTCGCCGGTCTGGATATGGACCTCGGCCGGCATGCCGGGCTGCAGGCGGCGGGTGTCGCGCAGGCAGGTGTCCTGGTCGGTCAGCGTCATGCGGGCGAGGAAGTAGGAGATCTGCCGCTGGCTGTCCTTGATCAGGTCGGCCGAGACGCGCTGCACGGTTCCTTTGCATTCGGGCGTGGTGGCGAAGTCGAAGGCCGGAAACCGGATCGACACCGGCTGTCCGGGCTTGACGTCGTCGATGCTGGCCGGCGCCACCATGGCGTCGATGACCAGCCGGTCCTCTTCCGGCACGATCAGCATCAGCGTCTCGCCGGGCGAGATGACGCCGCCGACGGTGTGGACGGCGAGCTCCTGCACGATGCCGGACTGCGGGGCGCGGATTTCGGTGCGCGTCAGCTGGTCCTGGGCGACCACCTTGCGCTCGATCAGCTCGACCTCCTTGCCGTCGAGCTCGCGCAGCTCCTCGTTGACGTCCTTGCGCATGTCCTCGTCGACCTGGATCGCCTGCAGCGCCGTCTCGCTGATCTTGCCCTCGGTCTCGGCGATCGCCGCGGACAGCCGGCCGGTTTCGCCCCGAAGCCGCGACAGTTCGAGCTGCAGCTCGCTGACCCGCTCCAGCGACACCAGCTTCTTCTGGTAGAGCTTCTGCAGGCTGGTGAAGTCCCTGTCGACCAAGCGCGCGGAGTCCTCGGTGGCCTTGCGCTGCGCGGTGAGGCCTTCGATCTGCCGCTTGAGCTGGCCGGAGCGGGCCTCGAGCTGCGACTTCTGGCCGGCCAGCGCCTTGGTGCGGCTTTCAAACAGCGCCTTCTCGCCGGTCAGCACGGTCTCCACATCCGGGTCCGCCGCCCGCCGCACAAGCTCGTCCGGAAACTTGATCCCGGTCAGCCCGAGCCGCTCGGCCTGCAGCCGCGCCTGCCGCGCGACGGTGCGGTCATACTGCTGGGCCAGAATCTGCAGATTGGCGCGAGTGGTGGTCTCGTCGAGGCGGATGACGACGTCGCCGGCCGCCACCCGGTCGCCCTCGCGGACCAGGATCTCGCCGACGATGCCGCCGGTCTGGTGCTGCACCTTCTTGGAGTTGCTCTCGACCACCACATTGCCGGCCGCAATCACCGCCCCAGCGAGCGAGGTCGTCGCCGCCCAGGCCCCGACGCCGCCAACCAACAGCACTGATACCGCCAAACCGAACAGGATGTTGCCCCGGATGCCTTCACCGGATTTCTCGGCAACATGAACCGACCGCGAACCGGGCAGCTTGAAGGGCGTGATCACGTCAGACACGGGCGCGACTTCTGACGAAAATGGGATCGAACGATTTCGACAAAGGACCTACCTTTTCTCATGCAACGGGACGACCGTACGTTGCCGCCTCAAGGCTTCGGCTTCCGTCGGGATGGACTGAGGCGTATCGGCGGCCCGCAAAACCTGGCTGAGCACCTCTGCTTTCCTGCCAAAAGCCTGCACGGTGCCGCCTGCCATCACAAGAATCTGGTCGAGATTGGTCAGCGCTGAGGGCCGGTGGGCGACCACAATGGCGATACCCCCACGCTCACGCACGCCTCGGATAGCTTGCGCCAAAGCCAC
>JBEVEP010000016.1:0-3734 GCA_040512755.1 Mesorhizobium sp. | reverse complement strand
AGAAGCATTTCGTCCTCCTAAAGGACTATCTCTTGAGGTTGACGGAGCGTCTCAGAATCACCACTCTCTGACTTGTCGCCTGTCTTGCGGAAGAGACCGGCTAGTCCCCGGCGCCGAAGGAGCAACCGCCCCGGAAACTCTCAGGCAACAAGGACCGCAAGACTTACTGACACTCTGGAAAGCGGCCAGATTCTTTCTGGCCCACCGAAGAGGAAAAGACACAGCAGGACCCGGGCTTTTGGGGACGTGTGTCGAATCGTTCAGGTCTATGACAGAGGGGGCTCATACCGTCGTTTTTGCGCCGGTGAGCGAGTCCGAGGAGCCTCTGTATGGGTGTCGACGTTACCAAGATAGTGTCGGAAGATTTAAAGCAGACGCCGTTGCACCCCCTGCATCTGGACTTGGGCGCACGCATGGCGCCGTTCGCCGGTTATGACATGCCGCTAAATTATCCAACAGGTGTGTTGGCAGAGCACCGGCATACGCGCACGGCGGCAGGCTTGTTCGACATCTCACACATGGGTCAGATCGTGCTGCGTCCGAAATCTGGCGTCCTAGCTGACGCCGCGCGCGCGCTCGAGCGCCTCGTCCCCGCCGATATCCTGGAGTTGGTCCCAGGCAAGCAGCGTTACACCTTCTTCACCAACGAGCGCGGCGGCATTCTTGACGACCTGATGGTCGCCAATCGTGGCGATCACTTTCTCCTCGTGGTCAATGCCGCGTGCAAGGAGAACGACGAAGCTCTCCTACACAATGGCCTCGCTCAGCACTGTGATGTCGAGCGGTCGAACCATGCCTTGATCGCGTTGCAGGGTCCCGAGGCGGAGGCGGCGCTGGCAAAGCTCGCCCCCGCTTGCAAAGAAATGCGATTCATGGACGTGCGCGAAATGCCCATCATGGGCACGCCTTGCGCGGTCATGCGCTCCGGTTATACAGGCGAAGACGGATTTGAGATTTCCATGCCGCCGGATGTTGCCCGCGAGATCGTGGAAGGCTTGCTGGAAGATCCAGACGTTACGCTGGCCGGACTCGCCGCACGCGACACGTTGCGGCTCGAAGCAGGCTTGTGCCTCTATGGCGCCGACCTCGACGGGGCGACAACGCCGGTCATGGCCGGACTGTCGTGGGCGATTCCAAAGTCTCGCCGTGGGGGCGGAGAGCGCCTCGGCGGATTTCCAGGCTCGCCCATCATTTTTGACGAGCTGGAGAGGGGTACCGGGGCTCGTCGTGTCGGCTTGGCGCCCGAGGGCAGGATGCCAGTTCGCGCGGGCGCGCCTATTTTTGCAGACGATGCCGGCGGCGTATTGGTTGGGCACGTCACGTCCGGCGGGTTCGGCCCAAGTCTGGATCGACCAATCGCCATGGGCTATGTCCCGACCCCCCTTTCCGACCTTGGCACCCGACTCTTCGCCGAAGTCCGCGGCAAGCGGCTGCCGGCCACTGTCACTCCCCTTCCCTTCGTTGAGCACCACTACAAACGCGGCTGAGTCCGTCCACCTTCAAGGAGGTACGCTTTGCTGAAATTCACCAAAGACCATGAGTGGTTGAAGATCGATGGAGACATTGCGACGGTCGGCATTACCGCCCATGCGGCAGAGCAGTTGGGCGATCTCGTCTTCGTGCAACTGCCTGAGGTCGGCACGACTCTCGACAAGGGTCAAGAGGCCGCCGTCGTGGAATCCGTGAAGGCCGCCTCCGACGTCTACGCTCCACTTGCGGGCGAAGTGGTGGCGATCAACGAAGCCATCATCGATGACCCCTCGATCGTGAACGCCAATCCGGAGAGCGATGGCTGGTTCTACAAGCTAAAGCTTGCCGACGTTACCTCCGTCGACGGGCTCATGGACGAAGCTGCCTACAAAGCGCTTGTCGGCTGATTGGAAACCGTCATGACACCGAGAACGATCTACGAGCCTTACGACTTCGCCAACCGTCGTCACATCGGGCCATCTCCTGAGGAGATGGCGGCGATGCTCGAGGTCGTGGGCGTGGCAAGCCTAGACGATCTCATTGCTCAGACCGTGCCCGTAGACATTCGACAATCCACGCCACTCGACTTCGGCCGGCCGCTGTCGGAGCGCGGCGCGCTCGACCGCTTGCGCGAGACGGCAAACAAGAATCGTGTCCTGACCTCACTCATCGGGCAAGGGTATCACGGCACGATTATGCCGCCCGCGATCCAACGCAACATCCTGGAGAATCCGGCCTGGTACACGGCCTACACCCCTTATCAGCCGGAGATCAGTCAGGGGCGGCTTGAGGCCCTGCTCAACTTTCAGACGCTGGTGGCCGACTTGACGGGGCTCGACATCGCCAATGCCTCCCTGCTCGACGAGGCCACCGCCGCAGCCGAAGCCATGGCGCTGGCACATCGCGTCACCAAGTCGAAGGCGAGCGCCTTCTTTGTCGATGCCCAGTGCCTGCCGCAGACCATCGCCGTCTTGAAAACCCGCGCCGAGCCGCTTGGCTGGGAGATAATTGTCGGCGATCCCTGCAAGGACCTGGAGCCGGCGAATATCTTCGGTGCACTGTTCCAGTACCCGGGCGTGGAAGGCGCTTTCCACGACTATTCAGAGGTCATAGCCCGTTTGCACGAGAGCGAAGCGCTTGCCGTCGTCGCAGCCGACCCGCTGGCGCTCATGCTCCTCAAGCCGCCCGGCGAGATGGGAGCAGACATCGCTGTCGGCTCCATGCAGCGGTTCGGCATGCCCATGGGCTATGGCGGTCCGCATGCCGCCTATATCGCCGTCAAAGACGACTATAAACGCGCTTTGCCCGGACGCCTCGTGGGCGTCTCGATTGATGCGCGCGGAAACCGCGCCTACCGCCTGGCGCTCCAGACGCGCGAGCAGCACATCAGGCGCGAGAGCGCCACGTCGAACATTTGCACGGCGCAGGTCCTGCCGGCCGTGATCGCGTCCATGTACGCCGTGTTCCACGGCCCCAAAGGCCTGAAGGCGATCGCCGAACGCGTGCATCGTAAGGCGGCCCGGCTGGCCGACGGTCTCGAATCGCTCGGCTTCAAAATAGGCCCCGAAGCCTTCTTCGACACGATCACCGTTGATGTCGGGCCCTATCAAGGGCTCATCTTGAAGAACGCGGTCGACACTGGCGTGAACTTGCGGAAGGTCGGAACGGACCGCATCGGCATCACGGTCGATGAGCGCACGCGGCCCGACACGCTCGAAGCCGTTTGGCGTGCGTTCGGCGGGGACCAGCTGGTCTATTCCGAAGACTACCCCGAGTATCGGCTCCCCGAGGCGCTAATCCGGCAGTCCGCCTATCTCACCCATCCCGTGTTCCATATGAATCGGGCGGAAAGCGAAATGACGCGCTACATGCGTCGTCTCGCGGACCGCGATCTGGCACTGGATCGCGCTATGATCCCGCTTGGCTCATGCACCATGAAGCTCAACGCGACGGCCGAGATGCTGCCGATCACATGGCCCGAGTTTGCAGAAATTCATCCTTTCGCGCCGGCCGATCAGGCCTTGGGTTATGTCGAAATGATCGAGGACCTCTCGGAGAAACTATGCGAGATCACCGGCTATGACGCGTTCTCGATGCAGCCCAATTCCGGTGCACAAGGGGAGTATGCCGGTCTTCTCACCATCCGCGCCTACCACAAGGGCCGTGGCGAGGGTCATCGCAATATCTGCCTGATCCCAGCCTCCGCGCACGGCACCAATCCCGCCTCGGCCACGATGTGCGGCTTCAAGGTCGTGGTCGTGGGG
>JBEVEP010000013.1:0-6828 GCA_040512755.1 Mesorhizobium sp. | reverse complement strand
GGCACACGATCTTTCGCGAAAGTCCTGAGCCCCGCCCAGCGGTGAGCGACATGGCTGACGGCAATAGTGGTGGCCTGCTCAAGATACCAGGCGGCGTAGGCGATATCGAGCTCCTCCGGCTGTGCGTCGCAGGGCTCGCTTTCAGTCGCGTCGGCGGGCGAGACCAGCAAACGGCCCGCCTCGGGCTTCATATAGAACACCTCGTCGACCTCACATATCTCCGGCAGCTTCCCCACATCGATGCCTGCCGGCACGTCGACTGTGATCGCGGTCCGGCGATATGGAATGATGCCGAGAGGGCTTGTTCCAAACAATTCGGCAGTTCGGTCGGCCCAGGCGCCGGATGCGTTGACGACGGTTCGCGCCCGAATTTCGCCAATGGACGTATCGAGAATCCAGATGCCGCTCTCGCGCACCGCCTTGCGCACTTCTGCCCCGGTGTGAATCGACGCGCCGTTTGCCCGCGCGCCTTTGGCGAAGCCTTGCAGCAGATTTTCCGCCTCGATGTCCCAGCAGTCACGATCGTAGAAGGCGTCGACCACATAGTCGGGGTTAAGGATCGGCGCGCGCGCGATGGCCTGCTCGACAGTCAGGCGCTCAAGGCCGGGTCCCGAGGCACTTTCCTCGGCAAACACCTGCGCCAGCCGGTCGGCCTTCTCCGCGTCGGCAATCAACAGATTGCCGCGGCGCTTGAGCAACTCTGTTTCCGTGAAACCGGATGGCGGATGGGACAAGAACGGAAAGCTGATGGCCGCCAGCTTGCCGACGATTGCAGAATGGAACCGAAAGGCGAATTCCGCTGCTGAGCGTCCGCTGGAATGGTAGCCTAGCGCGGTCTCGCGCTCAAGCACGATGGCGGAACGATGCGCACTCAGGAAGTAGGCCAGCGAGATGCCTGCAATGCCACCGCCGACGATTGCAATATCGACCGTTTCCGTCACTCTAGCCTCCGCCCCTCTTGTATCGACTGTCGTTCACGCCAGGATCCGCTTTCCAAGCGCGCTCAACAAGTAGCCATAAGCTGCGTCGAGAGCACCTGGTTCCGGGTTGTCATCAAATCCGGACAGGACGATGGCGCGCAATTCCTCGCAAGCGGCGATCCGCTCCATCGCCGTCGAGCATTCGCGATAGCTGAGTCCGGCCTCTCGCGGGTCGGCATCCATCCCGCGCGCCACTGAAGCATGAACGACCAGAGCGAAGCCGTCGGTCGTTTGGGTGACACGCTGGATCGCCCGGCGAGTGGCTTCCCGAATGCCGATCAGGTCGACATCCTCCATCGTAAACGCAAGGATCTTGCGCTCGGCGATGATCGCCGCCTGCTGGCGCGAAGCGGTCCGCAATCCGAGCAGGGCCGTCGATTCTGGCAAAGGAACCGCGCCTATGTCGCCCGGGTCCGAGTCCATCCAGAGCAGCCCAGCCTCGACGGCATCGACGTCGGCGGTCGCGAGCAGCCCGTGGATACCCTCGCGGCCCGGTACGATCCAGAGCGGAAGGTCGGCAGGTTCCGGCACGCCGTCGCGCTTCACGTCGAAGCCAAGCGCGCGCACACCGGCAAGGAAATCCATCGTCTCGTCCCGATCATGGAGGGAGGACGCGGCAATCAGGCGCAGCGCATTCGGCCGCGGCGCGATGCTGTCACGGCCTGCAAGCTGTTTTTCGATGTAAGGCGAGAGCATTGCCTGCACGAGAGCTCCGTAGTCCATGTCGAAGCGGATCGGGTCTCCAACCGCGAATTTCCGAGCTTCGGTGATATCAACGATCAGATGGTCGCTGGACGCCGTGACGATCTCGATATTGCGGTGACGCGCCGTCAAACCATCCGGCTGTATGTCCACGCGGCCGAGATTGACGATGCCGCGCAGCCGTGCGCCGCGATCCTCGAAAACCAGTCTGTTGCCGAAGGCATCAGGTCCGGTCGTACCATCCGGAAGCGAGTGCTTGGTCTTGATTTCGACCAGCTCGGCTTCCAGCGTGAAGGCGCTGCTGTCAAAACCCTGCAGGGTGCCGCCAGTAATGCTGTTTTCGCCGCGCAGGATCGCCGCTCCGACGCGCAGATTGTTTATGCGCGCAGGCATCGCCACTCCTTCGGCTTCCATGAGCGCGAGATTTCCCGAGTTGCCGCCCGATACATAGTCGAGCCTGGTTCCGAAACGCTGCTCGACATCCTCCGCCAGATGAACGAGCCGCTGCAGCTTTTCGACGGTCGGCAGCACTCCACTCGCGCACATGAAGTTGGCGCCGATGCCGGCCAGCCTGAGCGATGGTTCCGCCATGGCGGACTTCGCAAGGGGAAGAAGGTCCTCGGGCGGGACGCCCTCACGGCGGTCACCCATCTCGAGCATCAGGATCACGTCATGGACAACGCCCTGTTCCTCGGCTGCTTTCGCCAGCGCGTCGAGGACTGCCGCTTCCGAATTGAGGCTTATATCGCAGAGCCGCACGACCTCGGGCGCTTCGGTGACGGATGGAATCCGCAGCATCATGATCGGTGCTGTAATGCCGCTGTGGCGCATTCGCTGCACATTGTCGAGACGCGAGTCGGCAAGGCCGGCAACCCCGCCACGCAGCATAGCCCTTGCAACGAGTGGAGAACCACAGGCCGCCTTTGTGACGCCAAACGTGCTGATGCCCTGCGGGTCAAGCCACCCGGTCACCCGCCGCGTGTTTGCGGCAATGACGTCCAGGTCGATGATGACGGAGGGAGCCGGCATGGTCAGGCCTTGGGCGGCAGCACCGAGGCGCGCGCACAAAGATGTTCCACAATGACCGAAGCGCCGAACAAGGCGGTTACCTCAGTCGGATCATATGGGGGCGAAACCTCAACGACATCCATGCCTACGATGTTGGGTTTCGTCATCGCACGAAGAGTATCGAAGATTTCATGCGGGGTCAGCCCGTCCACGACCGGCGTTCCGGTGCCCGGCGCAAAGGCGGGGTCAACGCTGTCGATGTCGAAGGTCAGGTAGCACGGCAGGCCATCTGTCACTCGCTCGATCTCGGCGACCAGGGCTTCAACACCATGCTTGCGAACCCATGGACGGTGCAGAACCGTGATCGGATCGTCCAGATCATAGTGGGTCCGGATTCCGATCTGGATCGAACGCGACGGATCGATCAGGCCTTCATCCATTGCAAAACGCACAAAAGAGCCGTGGTCCAGCCACGAGGACTTTGCCGTGTCGCGATGGGCGTCGAACTGGATCAGCGCCAGTGGGCCGTGGATTTCGGCATGGGCTTTCAGCAACGGATAAGTGACAAGGTGATCGCCGCCGAGACCAACCAGCCGGGTCCCCGCTTTCAAGACAGTCAACGCCTGCAGATACGTATTCTCCAGCATTTCCTGCGGTTGACCGCGCTGATAGAAGACGTCGCCATAATCCACGACGGCAAGCCGGTCAAAGGGATCGAAACCCCACGGCCAGACCTCACCCCAGGAAAGCTGTGATGTCGCCCGGCGAAGCGCGTCCGGGGCCAGCCTGGAACCCGGCCGGCCCGACGTGGAAAGATCGTAGGGAATGCCCATCACAGCATAGTCGACGCCTGCAAGATTGCGTGTCAGGCGTCGCCGCATGAAGCTGCGCGCGCCGGAAAAAGGCATCTCGGTTTCGGTTCCCAGAAGTGACTCGTAGTCGAACGCCTGATCGCCACGGTGAACGCGCGTCATCTTTGCCGCCCTTAGGATTTTTCGTTATTCCTTAACTAGTGCTTCGCATGAAATCGGCTCCGCGGAAACATGCGAACGGCCTTTTTTCGCCTGAGAACTGCATGTCATGCCCGGGCGGCAGTCAAGCCGAGTTCGTCGCGACGCAGCCACCGCAGCAGCAGCAGGACCGCTACGGCGGCCAGGCCGCCGGAGAGACCCATCCAGATGCCGCTTCCCTCGAAGCCATAGTGGAACGCAAGCAGCACGCCGAGGGGCAAGCCCACGCCCCAATAACCGATAGCCGCCAATATCATTGGTACCTTCGTATCGTGCAGTCCGCGCAGCATGCCCGACGCAACCGCCTGAGCGCCGTCGAAAATCTGGAACAGCGCCGCAAAGGAGAGGAAGGTAATCGCCAATCCGATGACCGCGCTGTTGGCGGGATCGTCGAGATCGATGAATGCGCTGATCAGCAGGCGCGGCCAAAGAAGCATCACGAGCGCCATCAGCGCCATGAAACCGACGCCGATCACGTAGGCTGCCCATCCGGCCCGGCTGATGCCTTCCGGGTTGCCCGCGCCGTAGGCGAGGCCGACGCGGACGGTCACGGCCTGATTCAGGCCAAGCGGCACCATGAAGGTCATCGACGCAATCTGGATCGCGATCGCATGGGCGGCAAGCGATGCTGCATTGATCAGCCCCATGAGGAATGCCGCGGCGTTGAAGATCGAGACTTCGAATGCCAGGATGCCCGCGATCGGCGCGCCAAGACGCAGCAGTGCCATGAAGCGAGGCCAGTCGGCACGCCAGAAGCGGCCGAACAAATGATAGCGCCGGAACCGGCGTTCGACCGACACGACGATGGCGAGCCCCAGGAACATGAGCGCGCTGGACAGCGTCGTCGCCAGTCCGGAACCGGCGATGCCCATTGCGGGGAACCCGAAATTGCCGAAAACCAGGCACCAGTTGGCGAGCGCGTTGAAAGCCACCGCGCCGAACATGATTATCAGCGCCCAGCCCGGACGCTCAAGCGCCGAGATAAAGGAGCGGAGCACGATATAGCCGTAGAAGGGAAGGATCGCCCACTGCAGCCAGCGCAGATAGATGCCGGCCTCCCGGGCCAGACCTGGCTCCTGGTGCATTGCCAGAAGGATTGCTTCGCCATTCCAGAGCAAGATCCAGATGGGGATGACGGCGAGGATCGAGACCCACAGACCTTGCCGGACTGTTCGCCGGATGTCGCGAACCGAGTGCCTGCGCCGGCCAAGTTCCGTCGCCATCATCGGCGCAGTCGCGTAAATGAGACCTAAACCCAGGATCAGCGGCGCGAAGTAGAGATTGATCCCCAGAGAGCCGGCAGCAAGCGTATCGGGACCGAGACGGCCGATGATCATGACATCGGTCGCCGTCATCGCGGTCTGGGCGAGGTTGGTCAGCACCATCGGCCAGCTTAGCGCAAGCATTGCGCGAATCTCGTCGCGCCAGAGTCTGTCCGGCGCCCTCAGGCCGGCTTCGATCGTAGACATTTTCAGGTCTTTCCGGTGGCGGCACGCTCAAAAAATGAGCCACGGCCGCTAATTTCCACGCCGAAATTCGCAAGAAATTCGACCGTTCATGCCGGCTATCTGGACGAAACGAGCAACTATGGCAAGGCACTCGTGCCCGATTTTGATTGGTGCAGCCAGTTGGCAATCCGCTGAATGCTCAGCGGCACAGTCGGCAGAAGCGACCGAACTGGACGTCTGCTACCTGTGTTTACTCGTGGATTTCCGGCGAGTCTACGAACTGTCGCATCGCGCCACGCTGATCCATTCCAACCTTGCACAGATGCGATAGCTGCCGTCATTCCGGCAGGACGGCCGTCGCCTCGATCTCGACTTTGGCCGCATCCTCCATCAGAGCGACAACCTGGACGACGCTCATCGCCGGAAAGTGCCGGCCGATAATCTCGCGGTAGGCCTGGCCCAACTCTCTTAGCCTGGCGAGATATTCGGCCTTGTCGGTAACAAACCAGGTCATGCGAACGATGTGCTCGGGTCGGCCGCCGGCTTCTTGAAGGACCTCGACGATATTCCTCAGCGTCTGGAGCGTCTGTTCGATGAAATCGTCCGATTCGAAAACCTGGTTAGCATTCCAGCCGATCTGGCCGCCCAGAAAGACCATGCGCCCCTGTGCGGCAATGCCATTCGCGTAGCCTTTGGCTGCTTTCCATCCGGCAGGATGGAGCGTCTGCAGCGTGGTTTCGGTCATGGTGTTCTCCAGTATCACAGTGATGGCGAAGGCTCGTCGCCTGCAGCGCGTGCCTTCAGACTGGCTAAAGCTCGGTCCGCAGTTTCCACAGTTCCGGAAACAGCTCGACTTCCAGCATCCGGCGCAGATATGACACGCCAGCGGTCCCGCCCGTGCCCCGCTTCAAGCCGATGATGCGTTCGACCGTGGTCACATGGTTGAAGCGCCAACGGCGGAAATAGTCCTCGAAGTCAACCAGCTTCTCAGCCAGCTCGTAGAGCGCCCAGTGCCGCTCCGGAGCCTGATAAATCTGCTTCCAGGCCGCGAGAACCTGCGGACTTTCCTGGTGGCTCTGGCGCCAATTGGTCCGCTTGGCATCGGGCCCAATGTCGAAGCCTTCTCGAGCAAGCAACAGCAAAGCCTCATCGTAGAGGCTGGGTTCGGCAAGTATCGCCTCGAGCTCGGCCATCACGCTGTCGCGGTGCGCGTGCGGCTTGAGCATGGCTTCATTGCGGTTACCGGCTAGGAACTCGATTGCACGGTACTGCCATGACTGGAAACCAGAGGACTGGCCCAGCGAACCACGGAACTGCGAGTACTCGCTTGGCGTCATCGTCCGCAGCACATCCCAGGCGCTGTTCAACTGTTCGAATATCCGGGCCACGCGGGTCAGCATCTTGAAGGCCGGTTGCAGGCGATTATCGCGAATGGCTTGCTTGGCCGACCGGATTTCATGGATGGCCAGCTTCATCCAGAGTTCCGACGTCTGGTGCTGGATGATGAAAAGCAACTCGTCATGTGCGTCCGAGAGGGGCGACTGAGCGTCAAGGACCTTTTCGAGGTGAAGGTAGTCTCCTTATGACATCTTCGATCGAAAATCGGTCTCGACCCCAAGGTTTTCAGGATTAACCTGCTTCATCATTTCACCTACGCTCGCTTGCGGTATTCGGGCCGAT
>JBEVEP010000011.1:0-4922 GCA_040512755.1 Mesorhizobium sp. | reverse complement strand
GGTGCGAGGCCTGTGTTTTGGGACCGCAAGCTCGCTTGGGGCGCGCCTCGACAGCGCCAAATTCGCAAGAGACCTGAAAGTAGGAGGAATTTCCCTGCAAGTTTGGAAGGAGCAGATTTTGGATTGAGATATAGTTGACTTATTTGGATGCTTCCAATGCTCTATTGAAGAGGATCGAAACGTCCACTCATCAACCGAACCTATGGAGGTTACGGATGGCCGATGCTAGTCGCATTGCGAATAACGGCGTGAACGTCGCAGCTTTGGTTACCGCCCGCGAAGAGCTTACTAAAGCTCCTGCTGCTGCCCAGTTTAAATGGCGCGCCGCCTGCGAATGGAAGGATGGCACTCACAGTCATTCTACGGTCGAAGGGTTTTACGGCCTCGGGCAGGAACAGCATCACAAGAAAACTTTTACCTTCGATGCTGACCACCCGGAACTTTTTGCCTCTGAAGACAAAGGTGCCACGCCGGTCGAGTACGTGTTAGTTGGGTTAGCAAGTTGTCTGACCGCAGGTATTGCCGCGGTTGCTCAATACCGCAACATTCAGCTGCGCTCGGTCACCGCGACCCTAGAAGGGGACATGGACCTCCAAGGCATTCTCGGCATAGACGACGACGTGCGCAATGGCTTCGGCGGCATCAAGGTGACCTACAAGATCGACGCCGATGCAAAACGCGAAGACATCGAGGCTCTCGTGGCGCAATCGCAGAAGCGGTCGGCAGTCTATGACATCGTGACCAACCCGACGAATGTCACGGTCGTAGTGGATTGAACCGCCGCAGGCCCAATACCGCATTAGATTGAGAACGACCGCCATTCGCACTGTCACCACAATCGTTATCGGTGCCGGGCACGCAGGTCTGGCAATGAGCCGTTGCCTCTGCGAGCGCTCCATCGATCATGTGGTCTTGGAGCGCGGTGAAGTTGCTCATACGTGGCGCACTGAGCGCTGGGATTCGCTCCGGTTGCTGACCCCCAACTGGCAGAGCCGCCTTCCGGGATTTGGCTATCGTGGGCCCGACCCCGATGGCTACAGGACGCTGCCTGAAGTCATCGACTTCATCACGGCCTACGCTCAGGCGATTTCGGCGCCGGTGCGGCCTCATACGAGGGTCACGTCAGTACGCCGCGCCGAGGCCGGATATCTGGTGCGAACCGACCAGGGTGACTGGTCGTGCCGCACGGTGGTCATTGCCTCGGGCGCGTTCAACATTGCCTGCGTACCTGGTGTTGCCGATCACGTGCCGCGGTCAGTGACGACTTTCACCACCCAGCAATATCGAAATCCCGATCAGCTTCCCGCTGGCGGCGTGCTGGTAGTTGGCGCTTCTTCGAGCGGCACGCAAATTGCCAACGAAATTCACCGCTCCGGACGCCCGGTAACGCTGTCGGTGGGTGAGCATATTCGAGCTCCCCGAATGTATCGAGGCAAGGACCTAGAGTGGTGGATGGATGCCGCAGGTATCCTCGACGAGCGTTATGACCAGGTCGACGACATCGGGCGGGCGCGGCGGGTGCCGTCGCTGCAATTGGCCGGCACACCCGATCGATCGACGCTCGACCTCAATGCTCTCACCGGGATCGGAGTGAGGCTGGTCGGTCGACTCGCAGGGATCACCGGAAGCGGCAAGGCACAGTTCGCTGGATCGTTGCGCAACATATGCGCGCTCTCCGATCTCAAGATGAACCGCCTCCTAAACCTGATCGACGAGTGGGCGCAGACGAACGGCTTTGACAGGATGGTCGAGCCGTCGCACCGGCTGCCGCCGACCGCGGTCGAGGAGGCTCCGCCGCTTGCTCTGGATATCGCCAATGGAGAGATCAGGACAATCATTTGGGCCACCGGCTATCGCCCCGACTATTCCTGGCTTGAGCTTCCCGTTTTCGATCGCAAGGGGATGGTCCGTCATGACGGCGGAGTGGTTTCATCTCAGGGCGTATATCTGATGGGCGTGCCATTCGCTCGTCGCCGAAAATCCACATTGATCGATGGCGCTGGTGACGACGCCCGCGATCTCAGTGATCATCTGGCATTGTACCTGAGGCAGAATTCAGCCTGATAGCACAACGCGAAAACCATATCGCGGACGCATCAATCCCAGCGTAAGATGGCTTGATGCCCCGGGGCACGAACAGGAGGGACTCCATGGCCGAGTGTTGCACACCGGTGCGCTGCGGTCCTGGCTATGCGTCGCCGGCGGAGGCGATGAAGGCGCCGCGGGAATTGCTGCTGTATACGGTCGCCCTCTACATCGGCACCGGCATCCAGAAGCCTGATTACCTGGCGACTATAGACGCCGATCCTAACAGCCCGACCTACAGCCAGGTCATTAGTCGGCTGGAGATGCCCGGCATCGGCGATGAGTTGCACCACATGGGGTGGAATGCCTGTTCGTCTTGCCATGGCGACGCCACCCGCGAACGGCGCTATCTGATCGTGCCCGGGGTCCGAAGCTCCAACCTTCACATCGTCGACTGCGCGACCGACCCCAAGAAACCAAGCCTGTACAAGGTGATCGAAGGCCGCGAGATCAAGGCGAAGACCAATCTGTCGGCGCCGCATACGGTGCATTGCCTCGGCTCGGACATCATCATCTCGATGCTCGGCGATGCGAAGGGTCAAGCGCCCGGCGGGTTCCTGCATCTCGATCGGGACTTCAACATCGTCGGCCGCTGGGAGAATGACCTGGCCGGAATGAAGTTCAATTACGACTTCTGGTACCAACCCCGCCACAACGTCATGGTTTCCACCGAGTGGGCGGCGCCGAACACCTTCATGCCGGGCTTCGATCTCGAGGAGGTCGGCCACCTCAAATACGGCCGCGAAATCCACTTCTGGGACTTTGCGAAGAAAAGCGTCGAGAAGACGGTCTATCTGGGCGAGGACGGCCTGATTCCGCTGGAGGTGCGCTTCCACCACAACCCGGACAGCAGCCACGGCTTTGTTGGCGCCGCGCTCTCCTCGAACATCATCCACTGGTACAAGAAGGAGGGTGAGTGGGTCGTCGAGAAGATCATCGACATCGAAAACCGGCGCCACCCGGACTGGCCGATTCCCGTGCCCGGACTGATCAGCGTGATCCTGCTGTCGATGGATGACCGCTTTCTCTACCTGTCAAACTGGCTGCATGGCGATTTGCGCCAGTATGACATTTCCGATCCGTCTAAACCAATTCTAACCGGCCAAGTCTGGATGGGCGGCCTGCTCGGCGAGGCGCCGCGGGTAAATGGCCGGAAGATCACCGGCGGGCCGCAGATGATCCAGCTCTCGCTCGATGGAAGGCGGCTCTACGTGACCACCTCGCTGTTCTCGACATGGGACAACCAGTTCTACCCCGAGATCCGCAAAAACGGCGGCTGCATGCTGATGGTCGACTGTGACCCCAAGAATGGCGGCATGTCGATCAATAGGGATTTCTTTGTTGATTTCGGCAAGGAGCCGGGGGGCCCGGCGCGCTGCCACGAGACGCGCTATCCGGGAGGCGACTGTACCTCGGACATATGGATGTAGGCGCGTGGACACCGTCGACATAACGCTGGCAAACCGGAACGGGCAGATTTTTGCGGTTGATCGGCGTAAGCCCCTGCTCGACAGCCTGGAAGGCCAAGGCGTCTGCCTGCCCTATGGTTGCCGCTATGGCGGCTGCATTTCCTGCGCCGCCAAGCTGTTGTCGGGCACGGTCGATCAGCGTACCGGTGTCGCGCTGAATGGTCGACAGCTGGCGGATGGTTATGTGCTGCTTTGCATCGCGCGCCCCAAGAGCGACTGCACGTTCGATGTCGGCGTTGAAAGTCATGACAAGCTCTATCGAAATCCGTTCCAAAGCCCCCTCAGGCCTGACGAATTGAAGCCTGCTGCCAGGCAGCCAGGATTCCATGGAGGACAGGTTATGAACCATGACGAAATTTATCCAGCAGAGTATCTGGCTGGAATTCTCAAGGAAGTGAAGACCATCGCGATGGTCGGCGCCAGCTCGGACCCGACGAAGTTCAGTTATGGCGTCCTCCGGGTTCTTCACGAGACAGGCTATGACATGATCCCGGTAAACCCGAAGGAAGCCGACAGCCGGATCCGTGGCCTGCCAGTCTACTCGTCGCTCAGCGCGATCGACCGGCCGGTGGATATGGTGGAGATATTCCGTACCTCGGAAGCGGCCTATGCCGTCACCGAGGAGGCCATAAGGATCGGCGCCAAGGTGGTCTGGATGCAGATCGGCGTTCGCAATGATGAGGCCGCGCGGCTGGCCGAGGCGGCCGGCCTGAAGGTTGTGATGAACCGCTGCCCGAAGATCGAGCTGTTTCGGCCATTCTGGAAACCTCGGCTTGATCTGCCGATCTAACTTGTTGGCGTCGGATACAATGATCCATGCCGAGACGGACTCTTGCATTGCCGCGCTCGATCTTGACGCGAACATCCGCCGTAGAGTCTAAACTGCGGAAATTTTGCCGTCCCTGCCGCGCGATAATGTCCATTATGGAATTGGCAATGGCGAAAATCTTGATTCTGCCCGAAGCTGCGCGAGGTCCGTTCCGGGTCAAACTCGGACCTCGACGCACCCGTGCGAGAGGTCCGCGTTGCCCCTATCAACGGACATCGTCACGCTGTCTCGGCATGTCCGAAATGTGCGGTGGTCTCAACCGGTCGATGCAACACTTTATCTTAAAGCGAAACGATGGAGTGTGCCGATGGATCAAGGCTTTCGTCGAGAGTTTACGGCGGCCGAGAAGACGGAGTTATGGGATCGCTGGCAGCGCGGGGAGTCACTCAAAGCGATCGGGCGGGCGTTTGGGAAGCCTTCATCGTCGATCTATTTCCAAGTGTCGCCATACGGCGGAATTCGTCCATCTCCCCGACGTCGCTCGCGATTGGCGTTGACGCTGAGGGAGCGCGAAGAGATATCGAGAGGTATTGCGGTCC
>JBEVEP010000122.1:0-6638 GCA_040512755.1 Mesorhizobium sp. | reverse complement strand
GAGACGAGCTGGCTCACACCTTGCTCCGCCATGGTGACGCCGAACAGCCGGTTCATGCGCGCCATCGTGATCGGATTGTGGGTAATGATGACAAACCGGGTCTCGGTCGTCCTCGCCATTTCGTCCATCAGGTTGCAGAAGCGTTCGACATTGTGATCGTCCAGTGGCGCGTCGACCTCGTCGAGCACGCAGATCGGCGCCGGGTTGGTGAGAAACACGGCGAAGATCAGCGCCATTGCCGTCAGCGCCTGCTCGCCACCCGAAAGCAGCGTCATTGTCTGCGGCTTCTTGCCGGGCGGGCGGGCCAGAATTTCGAGACCGGCTTCCAGCGGATCTTCGGACTCGATCAGCTGCAGTTCCGCGGTGCCGCCGCCAAACAGATGGGTGAACAGCCGCTGAAAATGGCCGTTGACCACGTCGAATGCCGAAAGCAGCCGCTCGCGTCCTTCCCGGTTCAGGCTTTGAATAGCCTGTCGAAGCTTCCGGATCGCCTCGATAACGTCCTCGCG
The DNA here is from genome assembly GCA_040512755.1 of Mesorhizobium sp. Lineage (GTDB taxonomy): Bacteria > Pseudomonadota > Alphaproteobacteria > Rhizobiales > Rhizobiaceae > JBEVEP01. Next base: position 6,129 of record JBEVEP010000122.1, on the reverse strand, counting down.
TTCTGAAACGATCGTTTCCAACCGCTCAGAAAGTTCCTTCTGCTCCTCCTCGGCGCGCAGATTGACCGCGCCCAACCTCTCGCGCTCGACCTTCAGCCTTTCAAGCCGGCGTTCGACCTCGCCCATATCCGGCATGGGGGCGTCGACTTCGAGCCCGGTATGGCGGATGACCAGATGCGGGGGCGTGTTCAAGGCTTCTTGAATACGCGCCTCCACTTCCTTGCGCCGGTCATCCGCGGCCGTCAGGCGCTCTTCGGCCCGGACACGGCTCTCACGGGACTCTGCAAGCGCCTGGATCGCATTGGTCGCAGCCTTGTCCAGCGCGGCCTGCGTGTTCTCCGCCTCCTGTAACCGGTCCGCCGCCTGTTTGCGCAGTGCTTCCGCTTCCGAAAGCTGCGAAAGCAGCGCCCTGCGCCGCACATCGATCTCGTCCGGCGCATCGGCCAGCGTTTCCTGCTCTCGCACAGCCTCCGCTCGCCGCTCGGCGAGCGAAGTAATTTGCCGGTCGGCGTTCTCCGCGCGCGCAATCCAGCTTTTGCGCTCGGTCGCGATTGCTTCAAGCCGTCGTGTCCGGGCTTCAGACTCGCGCTTCAAGCCCTCGTGCGAGGCCCTGGCATCCGCCAGAGCCGCCCGGTCGCGCGCAACGTCGCCAGACATGCGATCGAGCCGCGACTGCAGGTCGCCGAGGTCAGGCGCACCGGCGAATTGCCCTTCGGCAGTCACGAACGCCGCTTCGGCCTCGGCATGGCTCTCCGCGACACGACCCCGCGCTTCCTGGAGCGCGGCCCGGCGGCTCGACATCTCGCCAGCTGCCTTCTCAGCCCGCGCCAACGCATCGCGCGCCTCGCCGACCCGGTGTTGGGCGTCGCGCCAAGCCTGCCGCGCGACCCGCTCGTTCTCGCTGGCCTGCCGCACACCGCCTTCGGCCGTCGATAGCGCATCCTCGGCCTGACGAACGCGTAAAGTCGCGGCGACCGCATCGCTGTCGAGTTCGGCGAGCCTGTTTTTTTGCGCCAGGCGCTGCGCTGCCGCAGTGGGGGCATCGGCACTTGCGGTGAAGCCATCCCAACGCCACACCGCGCCTTCGCGGCTGACCAGCCGCTGGCCCGGCTTCAGCGCGCTTTGGAACCGCTTACCCTCAGCGGTTTCGACGATGCCGATCTGCTGCAATCTCCGGGCAAGCTGCCGTGGCGCATGCACGACGTCGATCAGCGGGCGCACGCCTGCCGGCAGCGCCGGATCGTCCTTGTCCGGCTCGATCTCGTCCCAATGCGCTGGCGCGCTGCGATCCAGCGGAATGTCGAGATCTTCGCCGAGTGCCGCGCCCAGCGCGGTCTCAAAGCCGCGTTCAACCTTGATCTGCTCGAGCACAGCGGGGAAAAGTCCGCCTGATGCCGAGTTCAGGATCTTCGCAAGCGTCCGCGCCTCCGTCTCGATACGAGCGAGTTCGGCGCGGGCCTCCTGCACGGGAGAACGCAGCGCGGCCTCGCGCTGGCGCGCGTCGGCGACCGCCTTTTCGGCCAGGACCGCCTGAGCCTCCGCGCTGTCGAGCGCCAGCGTGGCCTGCTCCACCAGAACCCGTTTTTCGGCAGGGTCGGCAAGTCCGCCGATCCTGGCCGCAATGTCTGTGGCCTCGCGATCGATGTCAGTCAGTTGGCGCGCCAGCCGGTCGCGCCGATCGGCTGCATCGCGCATGGCCCGTTCGGCCTGGCTGCGCGCGGCTGCGGCCTCGGCACGCTCGGCGGTCAGGCGCGCCAGCGCGGCTTCGCTCAGGGTGAGCCTTGCCGAGACTTCTTCGAAAACCGCGCGGGCCTTGATCTCCCGTTCCGCCGCCCCGGCACTGTCGGCGTTCAGCGAGGCCTCTTCCGAGTCAAGCCTTTGCAGCGTTTCGGCATTGTCGCGCACCATCTGCTCTTCGCGCGCAATGTCGGCGTTCAATTGCAGGAGCCGCTTCTCGATCTCGGCCTGGCGGGCGCGTATCCGTCCCGCTTCCTCTTCGATTTGGGCCCGCGCGATGGACAGGCGCTGGAACGCTGCGGCGGCCTGCGCCTCCGCGTCCCGTAGTTCCGGCAGCCTGTGAGCGCCTACGGCCTGTTCCTTGGCAGCGTTCATCTGCGCGGCCGCACGGTCGGCAACGAGTGCTGTTGCCGTGGCAAGGGCGGATTTGGCTTCCCCCTCCTGAGCCTTGGCCAGCGTCCAACGCAGGTGGAGAAGCGTCGCTTCGGCCTTGCGAATGTCCGCCGATAGGTTCTTGAACCGGGACGCTTGTCGTGCCTGCCGCTTCAGATTGTCGATCTGGCCTTCCAGTTCACGCACGACATCGTCGAGGCGTTCGAGGTTCTGCTCGGCCCCTCGCAACCGCAGCTCAGCGTCGTGGCGCCGCGTGTGAAGACCGGATATGCCGGCCGCCTCTTCGAGCAGCGCCCTCCGGGCTTGCGGTTTGGCCTGAATGAGCTCCCCGATCCTGCCCTGCCCCACCATGGAGGGCGAACGCGCACCGGTCGACTGATCGGCGAACAGAAGCTGCACGTCCTTGGCGCGGGCTTCCTTGCCGTTGATCCGGTAGACGGAACCTGCCTCGCGCTCAATGCGGCGAGAGACCTGCAATTCATCTGCGTCATTGAAAGCGGGCGGCGCGCTGCGATCCGCGTTGTCGAGAAAAAGCGTCACTTCCGCTGTGTTGCGCGCCGGGCGCGTGGCCGAACCGGAGAAAATGACGTCGTCCATGCCGGACGCGCGCATGTTCTTGTAGGAGCTTTCGCCCATCACCCAGCGCAGCGCTTCGACAAGGTTCGACTTGCCGCACCCGTTGGGACCGACAACGCCGGTCAGACCGCGCTCGATGACAAACTCGCCCGGCTCGACGAAGGACTTGAAACCGAGAAGGCGCAGGCGCGAAAACTTCATCCGCGCGATCCCGTGCGCTTTGCGAGGCGAACGCGCGGAGATTCCGGCATGGCCGGAACGTCAGAGCATGCCGTCGATAATCGCCGACATTTTTTCAATCGTTAGGGCTCCCGGATACCTGTTTCCGTTTATGAAGAACGTCGGCGTCGAGTCGACGCCAAAGTCATCCGCCCCGCGCTGGCGGACCGCTCTCACATCGTCCAGAAGTTTCTGGTCCGTCAAGCAGGCCTCAAATGTCTGCTGTGAAAAACCGGCCAGTTTGGAGAGCTGCAGGAGTGCATCCTTGGCATCCGACGCCGCTGCCCAGGATTCCTGCTGCTTGAACAGCACGTCGACCATATTGAAGTAGTTGTCATTGGAGCAGCGCGCGAGCATGAAGCCGGCCTCGGCGCGCGGGTCGAACGGAAACTCACGGAAAACGAGGCGCGCCTTGCCGGTGTCGATGTACTTCTTCTTGAGCTCCGGCAGCGTGGTTTCGTGGAAATGCGCGCAGTGCGGACAGGTCATCGACGCATATTCGACGATCGTTATTGGTGCATCGTCCTTGCCAAGCACCTTTTCCGGCAGCGGTCCGGCCTCCATCAATTTGGCGACGTCGACCTTGCCCGCCGGCTCCGGCGCTGCGACCGCAGGCGTCGCGGGCGCTTCCGGCGCCGTCGACTCGGCCGGCGCGGCGGTCTGCGCGGCAGCTTTGTCGCCGCCATCATCACTGCATGATGCGAGCATCAACGCCGCCGGCACGGCAAGCAGAGAGGAAATGACGGTTCTGCGCGGAACGGGACGAATCATACGAATCACCTGAGACCTATTGGATTTTGCAATGCCGAAGCACCAGAAAGCGAGAGTTGGCGCGAATTAAGGCACTGCTTTTCCCAATCCAACCGCCCAAACGCGGAAAAGCAATCACGAATCCGCGAGTTATCCGCCTATCTTGATTTTCCGGAGCCCAGAATCGTTGCGCCAAGACGTTCCAGCGAGGCACGTAGGTCCTCGTCCTCGATCAAGCTGACTGTCCCCGAAAGGCGCGCTTTTTCGGCTTCGCTCAACGGACGCAATGGGCCTTTTCGAGCCGTTTCCGGCGCTGTGACCGGTTTTTGGACGATCTTGATGCGGCCGATCGCAGCAAATCCGAGGAATGCGTTGACGCGACCGATGATTTCGCCCGTTTCGTGCTGCAGATGCAGGGCCGCCGAACCGTCGCAGGCAATGACCAGCGTGGCCGGCTGGAACGGGTCGTTCTCATGGATGCGACGCGGCCAGACGATTTTTTCGGGCCGGGTTCGCGCGGCAAGCCGCAGCCCCGCTATCTCATCCCAGGACTGCACCAGACCGATCGAAATGCCCGTGCGTTTGCGCAGTACAGGATCGAGAATTGCGCTCGCGAGGTCGTTAACGGCGACAGGATTGCCGCGACCGCCCTTCCCTGTCATGAACTCCTCCTGAGCATCAACGCCCCCGAATTTATCGCGCCAGCAGCACTATGACAGTTTCTCCTATCACCGGCGGCAGGTCGAAGCGAGCTGGCGACAGCATCTCGGGACGGCTAACTGCCTGGTACGACCGGCATCACCGCGATCTGCCCTGGCGCATGCCTCCCGATGCAATCGCAGCCGGCGGCAAGCCCGATCCTTATCATGTCTGGCTGTCCGAAATCATGCTGCAGCAGACCACGGTCGAAGCCGTAAAACCCTATTTCAGAAAGTTCCTCTCTTTATGGCCGGACGTTCCTGCGCTTGCGGCAGCGGATGTTGATGACATCATGAAGGCGTGGGCGGGGCTCGGCTACTACGCACGCGCCCGCAATCTCAAGAAATGCGCGGACCTGCTGGCCACCGAGTTCGGGGGACAATTCCCGGACACCATCGATGGCCTGCGCAAACTGCGGGGGATCGGCGACTATACGGCCTCAGCCATTGCGGCAATCGCTTTTGACCGGCCGGCGGCGGTGGTCGACGGCAATGTCGAACGCGTCGTTTCGCGGCTCTTCGCGATCGAATTGCCGCTCCCCGGCGCCAAGGCGGAAATCCGCGAGAGGCTTGCTACGATATTGCCCACGGAACGGTATGGTGATTTCGCGCAGGCCATGATGGACCTCGGAGCCACGATCTGCACGCCGCGCAGGCCGGCATGCATGCACTGCCCTGTTCGCGACAGCTGCGAGGCGCTGTCGGAAGGCGATCCGCAACGCTTTCCGATCAAGGCGCCAAAGGCGGCAAAGCCATTGCGGCGCGGCGCAGCGTTCGTGGCCGTCAGGAATGATGGTGCGATCCTTCTGCGCAAGCGTGCTGCGCATGGACTTCTGGCGGGAATGAGCGAGGTTCCGACGACGGGCTGGACGGCCCGGACGGACGGGATCGACACAGTGGACGGCGCACCCTTCCCGGCAGCATGGAGAACTGCGGACACGATCACCCACGTGTTCACCCACTTCACACTCGAGCTGGCCGTTTTCCGCACCGATATGGAAAATCCGCCTCCACCTACCGGCCACTGGTGGGCAAGCGCTGCCGGTATCCATGGTGAGGCCTTGCCGACGGTCATGAAAAAAGCCATCGAAGCCGCCATACCGGGCGCGACCAGACGAACCCCCGCATAGCCGAGAGGGAAAAATTGAACGAAATCCGTCACATCGTGTTCGACATTGGCAAGGTGCTGATCCACTACGATCCCGACCTGCCGTTCAGCCGGCTTATCCCCGACGCGGAAGAGCGGCGGTGGTTCCTGGAGAATGTGTGCACAAATGATTGGAACATCGAACAGGACCGGGGGCGGAGTTGGCGTGATGCTGAAGATCTTTTGATCGCAGCGCACCCCGACTATGCGGACAACATCCGAAACTTTCGCCGCTACTGGCACGAAATGGTGCCGCACGCTTACGGTGACAGCGTCGCAATCATGGAAAGGCTGATTGCGGCAGGCCACGACGTCACCATGCTCACAAACTTCGCGGCGGATACATTTGCCGAAGCGCGGACGCGCTACCCTTTCCTGCAGCGCCCTCGCGGGGTCACGGTCTCAGGCGAAGTCGGCATGATCAAGCCGGACCGCGACATCTATGACCATCACGTTGCCACGTTCGGGCTGGACCCATCCGCAACGATCTTCATCGACGACAGCCCTCAGAATGTCGACGGAGCCAAGGCTGTGGGATGGCAGGCTGTGCTCTTTCGAGACGCCAAAACGCTCGAGGAAGACCTCGAGCGTTTCAGGATCGTACCGTGA
>JBEVEP010000088.1:0-19772 GCA_040512755.1 Mesorhizobium sp. | reverse complement strand
CCGGCGACGAGGCTTCGCTCAAAGCGGCGAAGCGAAGACCACGACCGAGTACCATTTCGTGCCGCTGGGATAGAGCAGCCCGACGCCCGCGTTCTTGTAACTGCAATTCAGCATGATCGGCTTGTGGTCCTTGCTTCCCATCCACCAGTCCACGTTCTTGACCTCGTCGGAAGGAACATCGCTCCAGTAGATGATTTCACCGGTGGCGCTCGCGGCATAGCCGGCATCCGCGATGCGGTTTTGAGGACGGCTGCCATCCGTTCCCGTGTGTCCGTCAGTGCCCGGCTGCAAATGAGCCTTGTTGTTGAGCATATCCAACACATGGCGCTCGGCTGCGACACGAAGCTTGTCGTTTCCGGCCACCGGAGGGCAGCCGGCTTCGGCGCGCTTCTGGTTGATCAGATCCAACAGCTTGGTGGCGGGAACATTGGTGGTTCCGGTGGCGCAAGCCACCAGCAGGATGGCGGACCCCAAGACTATCGAGAAAGCAATGCGTGGCCTGCTCATGGCGAGTACTCCCCTCTCTGACCAAAAAGCTATCGCGTTGTAATGCCGTCAACTGGTCCCGTCTGTGAATGACCCCACGTCTGAAAAGTACGGCCTTAAAGCATGCGGCCCGCGGCCCTCTCGCGTTCTTTCACCAGTTTCCTTGGTGCGAGCCTCAGCCAGATACGCTCAAGCCGATGGCGCAGTTCCTCCAGCGGAATTGCATGGATGCGAACGAGGATCGCCGGCCATCCTTTGTAATGGTCAGTCTCGAAATAAAGGTCGGGAGCAGCCTCCAGCAGCATTTCTTTCTCTTCGAGCGAACACATCAGGACGACGGTCCCGGGATCCTTCACGCGGCAAAGGGACTTCTTGCCCACCTTGAGCGCTGGCGTTCCGTACCAGATGTGCGGCTCCACCTCCGGCAAGGCCTTTGCCGCTTCGCTCAGCTTCTCGAACGCCAGCGCGAGGTCCGCAGGATCGACCCCGCCGCCAAACGGGTCACGCTGCGAAGCGTTCTGCTTCCGTGCCATAGTAATTGATGTAGCGGGTGCTGATCTCGGCGACCGGAAGGACAATGAACACATCGGTGGTCGCAAAATCGTGGTCAATGACGCAACCGTCGCCGATCTTGGCTCCGAGCCGGAGATACCCTTTGATCAACGGCGGCATCGATCCAATGGCAGATTTGGTGCTGATCGCCTCGGCCGGCATCAGGTCCATTGTCGCGTAGCGGCCGGTCACTGCCCGAACGTCCCAATGTGGTTTCGCGCGGCAATAATGCGCGAGATAGGACAAGGCCTCCGCGTGCGCGGCGGGAATTGTGCCCGGAAAGGATGCGCAACCTGTCATCACATCGATACCGAAGTGGTTGATATAGGCCCAGATGCCCTGCCAAAGCACCTCGATCGTCCGTTTGGAGCGATACTCGGGCAACACGCAGGAGCGGCCAAGTTCCAGGAACCGATGAGCGGGATGACGCGCCACCAACTCCTCAAGTTCGAACTCGTCGTTCGAATAGAACCCGCCGCCGGCACTCGCTATTTCCTGGCGCAGCAATCGATAGGTGCCGACAATGCGGCGGTGGTCGGGTCCGGAAAGCCGGCTATCGAGCACGAGAAGATGATCGCAAACGGAATCAAACCGGTCGGCATCGCGCTCGTCGAGCGCATGCGCCGCGTGTCGTCTCGCTCCAAGCTCCGCATAAAAGACCCGGAAGCGGATTTCCTGCGCCGCGGCGATTTCGGTTTCCGTACGGGCAAGACGGACTTCGAGCGGACCTATTCGTCCCAGAATGCCGCCTTTCACGATGGCATCATTCTTGCGGCCGATCCGGAGGGCAGTCGAGCGATCGTTACTCTCGGGCAAAGCTGTGTGCACGAGCGGTTCTCCTTCGAGCCGTTGGCGCGGGGATAAGAGGACAGTGCAACAGGAGAATGACAGTACCGTGAAGGCGGCTCTCCGGCAATAGTTCGAGGGGCGCGGCCGTTTGCATTAACCTTCTGAAGGCGATTGATCTTCAAGGCGCGACCTGTGACTCGACTACGCGCACCAGAAGATCCGGATCGAACGGCTTGGTGATGAATCCGCTGGCCCCGTGGGCCAGCACCGAATGACGCGTCTTTTCCTGGCCATCCGCGGACAGCGCGATGATCGGCACAGGCGCGCATCCCTTCTCTTCCTCAAACCGCCGGATCAGCACGATCGCATCGAGGCCGTCGAGCACGGGCATGTGCAGATCCATGAGCACCAGGTCATAGGTATGACCGCCGGCCTCTGTCAGAGCGTCAACTGCGGCCCTGCCGTTGCCCACAACGTCAACCCGATGGCCGGATTTGTTCAATGTGACCTGCGCGAGGAGAGCGTTGATGTCATTGTCCTCGGCTATGAGAACCGACATGCTGCGTCGCCCGACGTCGCCTGAAATCTGCGCTTTGCTGGCTTGAGGACCCTGGGCCGGAACTGATGCGCCGACGTTTGCCGGCGAACTCAGCACGCGTATCAACGTGTCGCCCCTGACAGGCCTCGCCAGGAAGGTCGAATAACCGCTGGCGCGCAGCCTTCCGAGGACACCCCGATCCGTCGGTGCGATCAGAGTGACCGCCTTGGCCGCGGCAAAGCCAGCCGCGCGCATTCGCTTCAGGACGCGTCCGTCGCCCCGTTCAAGTGCGGCGTCGATCAACAATGTGTCGATCGAGCCGGCAAAGGTCGACGCTTGGGCCACGGAGCAAGCAATCTCGACAATGCCGCCGCAGGACTGGACCGTCCGTGCGATCGCTTCCGCTTCGACCACATTTTCGGAGATCAGGATGATTTTCCGCCCGGCCAGTGATGTGGTGCGCGCGGAAGCGCCAGTGTCGGCGCCGGAAGCCGGCATTTCGAAGACGAATTCCGACCCCTTTCCTGGTTCGCTTGAGACAGAAATCGAACCGCCGACCGAAAGTGCGATGTGCCTCGAGATGGCGAGGCCGAGTCCGGCGCCGCCGTGCCTTCGCGTCGACGTGCCATCGCCCTGTTCGAACTCCTCAAAGATCCGCTCGACATCTTCCCTGCATAGTCCGGGACCTGTGTCGGCTACCGCAAAGCGGATCCGGCGCGTCTCCCCCTCTCCCGCCATGGTGACTGCAACCAGCACACCGCCAGCATCAGTGAACTTGATCGCATTGCCGATCAGATTCATCAGAACCTGCCGCAAACGTCCCGGATCGGCGATGATCATGGGAGGAACGTCAAGCGCCACATGACACCCCAGTCCGATCTGTTTGGCATAGGCCTTCGATGCCAGCAGTTCGACAATGCCTTCAGCGAGTTCCCGCGGCGAAACCGGTTGCGGCTCCAGATCTATACGCCCGGCTTCGATCTTGGAGTAATCAAGCAGGTCCTCTATCAATGCGAGCAGTGCGGATGCCGAAGTGGAGACCGCACCGACATAGGTGCGTTGCTCAGGTGAAAGCCGCGTATCGGCAAGCAGCCTGGCCATGCCTATGATGCCGTTCATCGGCGTCCGGATTTCATGACTGACAGTTGCCAGGAAGCGTGACTTTGCCTGGTTCGCGAACTCTGCCCGCTCACGGGCATTGATCAGGGCGGTTTCGGCAAGCTTGCGCGCCGTGATGTTCCTTGCAATCGCACGATGGGAAACCGAGCCGCTGACCTTGTCGCACACCGAGAGTTCGGTCCAGGAGAACCATCGCATTCCTTGACCGCTGCGGATAGCGACGTCGGTCGAACTCAGGCACTCGCCGTCCGAAAACGCGGCGTCTGGCGGCACACCGACGTCGATCCCGACTTCGGCAAGCGTGCGGCCGAACAGGCGCTTTTGTTCGAAACCGACAAGGTCCGCGAAGACTCGATTGGCATAGAGGATGCGGCCGTCGCGATCCCGGTGGACGACAAGATCGCCGAGTGCATCGATAAGGCCGCGAAAGCGCTCCTCGCTTTCCTGGAGTTCCCACATGCGGTCGGCGAGCGATGCAAACTCCGCCCGGTTCTGAGCCGTGCTCAAATCCACGAAGGCTGCTGCCTGCTTTTGCGCTTTCATCGTCCGGGCGCTGATCACCCAGCCTCCCACACCGGCGACAATCATTGCGGCTACAAGAAAATCAGGCGTTCCTGTCAGATAGGCGACGCCGGCGAGAATGAACAATGAGCCGATCAACGCCGCGTGCATTGCGCGGATGCTGCCCTGAGGCATCTCCGGCGCCAGCGGCGGGGGCTTGAGCGAAATACGCTCTTTGGTCTCCATCGCCGCCCCGGGCAAATGGTCCATGCGCAAGATTTGTCTGCCCGTATCGGAATCCGCCAACATAAGCGGACCTTAAGCGGCAACGCTTATGGAAGCTTTTGATGGAAAGCTAGAATTTTAGCTGTCGCAGCGCGATCGTCACATTTCGACGACCAGCCGTCCACGTACCTTGCCTTCCACAATATCGTGGGCGGCATTGATGATGCCGTCGAATGGCATAACCGTGGAAAGAGCAGCAAGTTTCTCATGGTCGAGGTCAGTACTGATCCGCCGCCATGCCTCCAGCCTCAACGCCTTCGGAGCCATCACCGAGTCTATGCCAAGCAGAGATACGCCACGAAGGATAAACGGAGCGACGCTTGCCGGCAGGTCCATGCCCTGCGCGAGACCGCAAGCCGCGACAGCGCCACCGTAAGAGGTCATGGACAGGACGTTGGCCAGCGTATGGCTGCCCACCGCGTCGACGCCGCCGGCCCAGCGCTCCTTGCCAAGTGGCTTGGCGGGGCCGGAAAGCTCCTCCCTGGCGATTATCTCGGCCGCGCCAAGGTCCTTGAGATAACCGTGTTCCGCAAACCGGCCGGTCGACGCAATCACATGATATCCAAGCTTGGAAAGGACGGCGACGGCAACGGAACCGACGCCACCGGCAGCTCCCGTCACAACAAGCGGGCCGCGTTCGGGAGTAATCCCGTGCCGTTCCAGCGCCATGATGGAGAGCATCGCGGTGTATCCCGCCGTTCCGACAGCCATCGCTTCCCGCGGGCTCATGCCTTCGGGGAGCGGAACCAGCCATTCGCCCTTCACGCGAGCTCGCTCGGAAAACGCGCCGTGATGCGTCTCACCCACGCCCCAGCCGTTCAGCAAGACCTTGTCGCCCGGCTTCCAGTCCGGATGTGACGAGGCGACTACAGTGCCGGCGAAATCGACGCCCGGGATCAGCGGAAAGCGGCGCACGACCGGCGCCGTGCCGGTGATCGCCAGTCCGTCCTTGTAGTTCACGGTCGTTGCCTCGACCGCGACGGTGACGTCGCCGTCCATCAGATCCGCTTCGGTCAGTTGCGATATCGAGACTGACTGCTTTTTGTCTTCGTCGCGTGAAATGAGGATGGCTTTGAAGGTTTCCGGCATGTCTGCAACTCCTCGCTTTCAGCCGTCGGAATGTGTGGCACCCGGTCGGCAAGGTCAATCGTTGGGCGTCACAACCGGACCACGCCGCCAACCCAGAAACTCTTCCAACAACACGAGCCCGGCGCCAATCGTGATGAACGCATCCGCAAGATTGAAGATGGCGAATGACCAGACGGGCGTATGGAACAGGACATAGTCGATGACATGGCCATAGACAGCCCGGTCGATGAGATTGCCGACAGCCCCCCCGATGATCAGCGTGAAGCCGATCCGAGAGATGACCTGCCAGTGCGAAGTCCGGTAAGTAAGGAACAGCACGAAGGCAATGACAGAGAGCGACAACAGGATCAGGCCGGTGTCGCCCATCCAGGAAAACATGGAGAACGCAACACCCGTATTGTAAGTGCGGTAGAGCGCGATGAACGGGAGAACATCCACGACTTCCTGCAGCGGAAGCCGTGTTTCGACCAGATGTTTCACCCATTGGTCAGCAGCAACGAGAACCGCGAAAAGCGCGGCCATCCACGCAAGCGAACGTCGTGTCACGCGCTGCCCTCCGCGTTGAGCGTCAGCGCGTTGCGCCGGATTTCAAACAGCATCACACCGGTTGCCACGGCAAGGTTGAGCGAATCGGCGCGTCCCGCCTGTGGAATGCGCAGCAGGCGGTCGCAGCTCTCGGCGAGACCGTCTGGAAGGCCTTGCTGTTCATTGCCCATCAAAAGCAGCACCGGCTTGCTTGAGTAATCAATGGAACGGTAGTCCACCGCCCCCTTCAAATGCGTGCCCACGACCAGCCCCGGGAAGGTCCTTCTCCAGGCCAGAAACGCCTCGGGCGAGCTTTTCACCACCGGTACGGCGAAGACCGAACCCATCGTCGCGCGTACCGTCTCGATCGAAAAGGGATCGGTCGTTTCGCCGACCAGGATGACTCCTTTTGCTCCCACGGCGTCGGCGGTGCGGATCACTGTGCCGAGGTTGCCGGGATCACGCACGCGGTCCAACGCAACCCAGACGTCGTTGCCGGTTGGACGGACGTCCTTCAGCGGCATGTACCGCTGGGCAAAAACGCCGACCACCATTTGCGGATTGTCGCGGCGCGTGATCGCGGTCAGGACCTTTTCGCTGACTTCCAGTACCATCCCGCCGGCAGCAACTGTGCGCGCAGCAACCTTTTCGACGAGGGGCTGGCCGATGGCCGATTTGGCAAACACGAGCGTTTTGATCGACCAGCCGAGATCGAGCGCGTCGATGATCAGCTTCAGCCCCTCGGCCAGGAACGCGCTCTGCTGATCCCGAAACTTCTTCAAGGCGAGCGCCTTGATATCCTTGACCAGCGGATTGGAGAGGCTCGTGACCTCCTTCACGCTTCCCGGCGCGCCACTGCGTCGTTCGTTCATGCCGCCACCCAGCGGGAGAAGAGCGAGGTTGAAAGTGCGCGTCCTGCGGCTTTCTCCCGGATGATCAACTCACCCGATTCGACCGTCCCGCCCATGCCGGCGAAGGCATCGCGCATGAGCGCATGGATAGCAAAGAACGACGCACGGATCGAATAGGCGGTGAGCACGACGGCCAGAGGCTTTGGCGTCAGGATCGAACGGCAGATGTCGGTCAATGCAGGCAAATCATCGAAGAGCTGCCAGACTTCACCCTTCGGCCCGCGGCCATAGGCGGGTGGATCGAACAGGATGATGTCGTAGCGACTGCCGCGACGCTCCTCCCGCTCGGCAAACTTCACTGCATCATCGACGATCCAGCGAATCGGCCGGTCCGACAGCCGGGCGATCTGCTGGTTCTCCCGAGCCCAGCCGATGGCCTTCTTGGAGGCATCGACGTGGGTGACCTGAGCGCCCGCGCGGGCCGCAACCAGCGATGCCAGGCCCGTATATCCGAAAAGATTGAGCACTTTGACGGGTCGCCCGGCTCTCTCGATGAGCTCTGCCATGTGGCTCCAATGCGAGGCCTGCTCCGGAAACACGCCGACATGACGAAACGACGTGAAGCGGCCGAGATAGTCGATGCCGTCATGGCGCATCGGCCAGGTCTCGCCTAACGGTGCTTTTGGAAAACGCCAGCGGCCCATGCCCTCTTCGTCCGTGTCGCCGGTGAAAATGGCATCCGCTGCGTTCCACTCCTTGGCCGGGAGTGCTCTCTGCCAGATTGCCTGACCCTCCGGACGCACAATCCGGTACGGCCCATACTGCTCCAGCTTCTCGCCGCTGCCGCTGTCCAGCAGCGCGTATTCCTCGCTAGGGGCCACTTCAAGGATGAGCGGCAGGCGTTCGGCGGGCAGCGCGCCTTCGCGCCGGCGAAGCTCGCGTCTTTTCGCGGACATTCCTTCGGTTCGGGCATCAGTCGCCTCCTCGACACGCCGCTCAGGCACGGCCGCCACACGATGTCGGAGCGGCTGCTGAGGGGTGTCGCGGCGTTTGTCGCGCGTGGGCTTCAAGAAAGGCAATCTCCAGCGGGCGTCGGCCCGCTTCTGCCATACCAGACCCGGCCGCGCAACAAAGGCTGGGTGGCTACCGGGACGGCCGCGCTATCCAGAGCAAGGAGCAGACGAGGCACCCAAAGGCCGCCAACTTGATAGAAGCGACAACCATATGCCCGGTTTCCCAGCGCCAGCGGATGGCATCGAAATTCTCGGGCGCGGGACCCGGCGTCCATGTGGATAATACGCTGTTGACGGGCGCCACAAGGGCAAACCATGAAGCCAGAGCGGCTGCGAAAAGAAATGCCGCTGCGACGGCAAACCGGAATGCGAGCGGGTAGGCACGAAGCATCAAGGCAAGAACAGCCGGGAAGGCGACCGCCGCCACGTCCAGAGGAGCGCCAACGGCCGCGAACAGCCAGAACTGACCGCCAAAAACGGTCGTTTCCCGCCAGAGCTCGGGGGACCAAAGCGTCAATCGCGGCACAGATTCCAGAACATGAGCGAAAGATAATCCGAGACTGAGAGCCGCTATGACGGCGGTAAGGAATGCCCACAGAAAAAGGGCCGGGCGAATCGTCATGGCGGGAGAACGGCTCCCGTGGGAATACGTTCCCGGCGTCCGTCAGTCGCTAAAACGCTTGAAAACTTCTACCCCGGCGGCGAGGTCTTCTAGTGCTGCGCCAACCGATTTGAAGAGGGTGATCTCATCGTCAGTGCCGCGGCCCGGCTTCTGCCCTCGGGTCAGTTCGTGGAGATCGGCCACGATGTCGTCGGCAGCAAGCACGCCGGAAGCGAGCGGCTGAACAATGTCACCCGCTTCCTTGGTAGCACCCGCGCGGGTGTCGACGTAGACTCGCGCGCGGCGGATGGCATCGTCATCGCTTTCCCGCATCCCCGGAGCAAAACCGCCGACCAGATCGACATGGGCGCCGGGTTTCAGCAAAGCGCCCTTGACGAGCGGCGTGGTGGCGATTGTTGCGGAGGATACGATGTCCGCATCAGCCAGCGCCCGGTCGAGACTATCCACCGCCTCGGCGGCCATGCCGTCGTCCCTGAGCGTCGCAGCCACTCTCTCGGCATTGGCGAACGTCCGGTTCCAGATCCTGATTTCCCGGATCGGACGAACCGCGGAATGTGCCCGGGCCAGGAACGGCGACAGCGCTCCCGCGCCGATGATCAGCAGACGCGAGGCGTCCTGTCTGGCGAGATAGGATGCGGCAAGCGCAGAGGCGCAGGCGGTGCGCCACTGGGTCAACCGCTGGCCGTCGATCAGCGCCTGCGGCTCGCCCGTCTTGCCGTTGAGCAGAAGATAGAGCCCCATCACTGCCGGCTTGGCGATTTCGTTGTTATCCGGGGAGACGGTGACAACCTTGACGCCGATGTGGCCTCCGGCCGACGCTCCGGCCGCGGTGAAGTCGGTCCAGGCCGGCATCAGAAGCAGGGTCGTGGCAGCTCCGTCCGGCCTTTCGATCGTGTGATGATGCCGCACCGGCTGGACGGCGCCTTCGCGAAACGCCTTTCGCAAGGTTTCCACGAGACCATCGAAGGTCAATGCGCGGTCGACTGCATCAGCCGAAATCATGAACATGGGTCGTACCTCAGGTAGCCCGTCTCAAACGCCCGGCCGTGTGAGCGCCTGGGGCGGTGAAGAGGGCCGCGCGGCTGCCCTTTGAGCGGAATCGCGCAGGATCTGTGCCTCCTGGCTGCGCTGGCGCGCCAGCTTCCGATAACGCCCCTGTTTCAGCCAGGTCGCCGCACTGCCGACGAGCATTCCAATGGCAAGGGCAGCAAACAGCAGCACGAAGAGCGGCAACTGCACGGTAAGAGCGGGGTTCCCCGGGTTAAACGGATCCAGAGTGAAGGCGGTGAGGTCCCGGTTTGCCACCGCCAGAGCAATCAACATGACGGCCAGTGGAACGAAACCCACGATGAGAAGGAAGCGACTATACATAAAAAGCCCTAGAACCGGCCGGCGATCCGCCGCGCAAGCCTCAATTGTCCACGTTCAGCCGCTCGCGCAATTCCTTCCCGGTCTTGAAGAACGGCACCCATTTCTCTTCGACTGCTACCGACTCCCCTGTGCGGGGGTTACGGCCGGTACGCGCAGGGCGGTTCTTCACCGAGAATGCGCCGAACCCACGCAGTTCGACCCGGTTCCCTTCTGCAAGAGCGTCAGTGATCTCCTCAAAGATCGCATTCACTATATTTTCGACGTCTCGAAGGAAGAGATGCGGATTGCGATTGGCGATAATTTGCACGAGTTCAGACTTGATCATGTTTTTCCCCGTCTCCGCCAAATGCATTATTTATGATATGGGGATGATTTTATTTGTTTTTCAGCCACCAAGAAAGACCTTTTCAGGGTGCCAGACCGATAGGAGACCGTCAAGGAAGATGCGATCCGCGCCGAGTTCGTGGAGCAAATCCCCTCCGTATTCGGGAAGCCCGAGCATCCTTGCCAGCGACTTGAAGAAGAAAAGCCCCGACCCGGTATCTTTCGGTTCCCACTCGACAACCCTCAACTTCTCGTCCACGCCCTTGGTTCCCAGCCAGGCAATCGCCTCACGCTCGCCCCCAAGAGAATCCACGAGTTTGCGGTCAAGCGCCTGGCGGCCGGTAAACACCGAGCCGTCTGCAAGCGCGGTGACTTCGGCGCGCGACAACGGCCGCCGGTCCTCGACAATTCCAAGGAACCAGTCATAGCTGTCCAAAATCATGCGGCGGATCATCGCCCGCTCGTCTTCAGTGGTCGGATTGAAGGGCGACGGCTCCGCTTTCAGCGGCGAGGACTTCACCTCTTCCAGCTTTATGCCGACCTTGTCCATCAAACCGGTCAAATCCGGAAATTGCACCAGAACGCCGATCGAGCCGACGATCGAAGATTTCCGCGCCACGATATGGTCGGCTGCGCTGGCAATCATGTAGCCTGCGGAAGCGGCGAGTGTTCCGACCTGCGCGACGACCGGTTTCTTCTGAGCGAGCAAACGGACTTCGTCATATATCGCCTCACCGCCAGCCGTCGTTCCTCCTGGCGAATCAATCGACAGGATCACCCCCCGAACTGATGAGGATTCGCGAACCTTCCTGAGCGTTTCCAGCAGGTCCTCGTCTTCCGTGATGGTGCCCTCTATCCGCACCTTGGCAATGTGATTCGTAGCAGTTCCCCGGAATTCCTTGCCGAAAAGCCACATGGAGGCCGAGCCGATCGCCAAGGCGGCAACCAGAAGGGCAGCGACCCGCCAAAAAGTGAGTTTGCGCCGCAGACGGCGGCGGTCGATGATATCGTCGGCACGAATGGCCATGGCTGCCTCATATACGGCGAAGAATTTGAAGCAGCGGTTTTAGACCATCATTGCTTCATATAGAAGCGATTCCGTGCCATGCCGGTTCCGACCGCCGACGATATCCAATTCGTCCATGTCGATCGCAGAAAGCCTATAATCCGGACGGTGCTTCGGGAGTTGAGGTGCGGCATTGCGCGGCGGCCCTGAAGGACCGAAACCGCAATTAACTGGGACCTGCCCCTGTTTCGGACAGGATGGGATTTCTATATGGTGTACGGCTTCTGGGGGGAAACTTTCAATGCGGCGTAAGCGGCCGCCAGCAAACCGGGTCTGCGAATGGTAATGGCCGCAATACAGCCGAACGACAGTGCCCCAGGCGCGAGCGCGGAACCAAAGCCAAGCCGGTCGCGCGAGGCCGAGTTCAACAGTGCCCAAAATCATTCCCGCCGTGTCCGCTGGCTCAAGATAGCGTTGCCTTCGATTGCTGCCGCCATGGCGATCGGCTTCTTCGGCTATTCGTACACATCCGCTCCGGTAACTGTGGATGTGGATGTCACCAGTTCCGCGATCTCCGATGGCAAGCTGGTGATGGCCAACCCGAAGCTTGAAGGCTTCACCAAGGACAATCTCGCCTACTCGATGACGGCATCGCGCGCGCTACAGGACCTCGGCAACACCGGCAGAATCGAGCTTGAGGACATGAAGGCAAAGCTTCCCGTCGATAGCGGGAATTGGGCGATGATCGACGCCAAGGGCGGCGTCTATGACCGGAATAACAACACGCTCGATATCACCAGCGACATGACCGTGAAAACCACCGACGGCATGGTCGCCAAGTTGAAGTCGGCCTTCATTGACGTTGGAAAAGGCGATCTCAGGACCGGCGATCCGGTCGACATTGTGCTCAAAGGCACCAAAATCGCTGCGGATTCAATGACGGTCCTTGAAAATGGAAAGGTTTTGGTATTCGAGAAACGCGTAAGGATGCAAATCAGCCCCGGCAGTTTCAAGGCGGCGCAAAAGGCAAACGGAGACATCGATGCCGCGAATTGATGGACGTCTCATTCGGCCAGCGCTGTTTGGGCTCATGCTGGCCAGTGTCGCTGCAAGCGGAGCTCCGGCCCAGGAAACGCAGGATCGCCTTTCCGGCCTGAAGCTCTCCGGGAACGAGCCGATCCAGATTGAGAGCGACAGGCTGGAAGTCCGGGAAGCCGAAAGCATAGCTATTTTCAGCGGCGATGTGAGCGTCGTGCAGGGCCCAACCCTGCTCAAGGCCGGAAAGATGACCGTCTACTACGCCAAGGATGGCGGTTCGGCCACGACCGGCTCGGCCAATATCGACCGGCTCGAGGTCGACGGCAAGGTCTACGTCAAATCGGAAACCCAGGTCGCCACCGGCGACAAGGGTACGTTCGACATGAAGACTGAAATTTTGACCCTTTCCGGCAAGGAGGTTGTCCTTTCCGAAGGTTCAAACGTACTTACGGGCTGCAAGCTCACGGTAGATATGAAATCCGGTCTGGCGCAGGTCGAAGGTTGCGGTGGACGGGTGAAGGGCCTGTTCCAACCCGGTTCCCAGAGCCAGTAATGGCACCACGCATATCTTTTCTTTCACTCGGGGCTGCAAAGTCGCCGGACGGAACCGGCAACACGGCCACGGTGGGGTCGTTCAAGGGCACGCTGATCGCACGTGACCTGACGAAGAGCTACAAAGGCCGGCAAGTGGTAAGCGGCGTGTCCTTCGGCGTGCGCGCCGGCGAGGCCGTTGGTTTGCTGGGTCCCAATGGCGCCGGCAAGACCACCTGTTTCTACATGGTCACCGGACTGGTGCCTGTCGATCAAGGCACAGTCGAGATCGATGGTTTTGACGTTACTGCGATGCCTATGTACCGGCGGGCGCGGCTTGGTGTTGGCTATCTGCCCCAGGAAGCGTCAATCTTTCGCGGACTCACAGTAGAGGACAACATCCGCGCCGTGCTGGAAGTGGTCGAGCGAAGCCGCAAGGAGCGTGAACGCAACCTCGACGCGCTGCTGGAGGAGTTCCACATCGCGCACCTGCGGAAGTCGCCTGCCATAGCGCTCTCGGGCGGCGAGAGGCGGCGGCTGGAGATTGCCAGGGCCCTGGCAAGCCGGCCCAGTTACATGCTGCTCGATGAGCCTTTCGCCGGCATCGATCCGATTGCGGTCGCCGATATTCAGCAGCTTGTGCGTCACCTCACGCAGCGAGGCATTGGCGTCCTGATTACCGACCACAATGTGCGCGAGACGCTTGGCCTGATCGATCGCGCCTACATCATCCATGCAGGCGAGGTTCTTGCCCACGGCCTTCCTGATGAAATTGTCGCCAATGCCGATGTTCGCAGGCTTTACCTGGGTGAGGGATTTACGCTGTAGCTGGAACCCGGCGGACGATATTGATTTGCCAGACGCGTCGACACAGTCCCGCTCAGTAATGCGTCCTGCCGTCGCAGGCCCGGGCCTCTGCCTAAGCGCAGCTTGACAAGCAAAAGTCGGGCCATTTTGAATGGCTCCCTCGACTTTCGCAAAAATTTTGATTGCAGCGAAAAGGCAAGGGGAACTTTACCGGCATATGGCGCTTGCGGCCAAACTTCAGCTACGCCAATCGCAGTCTCTGGTGATGACGCCGCAACTGCTGCAGTCGATCCGGCTTTTGCAGTTGAGTCATATCGAGCTCGAGCACTTTGTCGACGAGGAAGTCGAACGAAACCCTTTGCTCGAACGTGCCGAGTCCCGGGAAGACGAAATCTCTGATTCCACCATCGAGCCCTCCAGCCATGACGAAAGCGACTGGTTTGCCGAGACGGAAAAGCCGAGAAGCGCCGAAGCGATGTCGGAAACGCTCGACGCCTCGCTCGAGAATATCTTTCCGGACGATCCCGGTACGAGCGACCGGCTGAACCCGGACCTTTCGGCACAATGGAAATCCGCGCGCGGATCGGGCGGCGCCTCGGATAGTTTCGACCTCGAAGCCGTGGCTGCGGCGGCCGTCACGTTGCGCGACCACACGGCCGAGCAGATCGCCTTTGGTTTCACGGACCCGGCATCGCGTCTGATTGCGGGAGAACTGTCCGATATGCTGGACGAGGCTGGATACATGCGCGGGGATGCAGCAGAGATTGCTCTGCGGCTCGGCGTTGATGAGCCGGCCGTGGAGGCCGTTCTGAAGACTTGCCAGGACTTCGATCCGCCTGGCATTTTTGCCCGTAACCTGGCGGAGTGCCTTGCACTCCAGCTTGCCGCTCGCGACCGCTTCGACCCAGCTATGCGTGCACTTGTCGACAATCTTGATCTTCTCGCCCGCCGTGACTTTTCGGCGCTTCGAAAGATTTGCGGCGTCGATGAAGCCGATCTCATCGAAATGCTGGAGGAGATTCAGGCGCTCGATCCGCGTCCGGGCATGGCGTTTGCCGGCGGCAGCGTCGACGCAATCGTGCCCGATGTGCTGGTAAGGGCCGCAAACGACGGTAGCTGGACGGTCGAGCTTAATCCTGAAACACTTCCCCGGATCATGGTCGACCAGTTCTACTACGCGACCGTGTCCAGCCATGCCAAGGACCAGGCGGAACGCGACTTTCTTTCCGACTGTCTGCAGAACGCCAACTGGCTGACGCGGAGCCTCGACCAGCGCGCAAAAACGATCCTCAAGGTCTCTTCCGAGATCGTGCGCCAGCAAGACGCGTTCCTGGTCCACGGAGTGAGGCATTTGCGGCCGCTCAATCTGCGAACGGTCGCTGACGCGATCGGCATGCATGAATCGACGGTGAGCCGCGTAACCGCGAACAAATACATGCTCACGCCGCGAGGCGTGTTTGAGTTGCGGTATTTCTTTACCGCGGCAATAGCCTCGGCAGAGGGAGGCGATGCACATTCATCAGAGGCGGTGCGCGATCGCATTCGGGCCCTGATTGAGGCGGAGAAGCCTGTAGACGTCCTTTCAGACGACGCGATCGTGGATATTCTCAAGCGGCACGGCGTGGAAATAGCCCGCCGCACCGTAGCCAAGTACCGGGAAGGCATGAATATTCCGTCTTCGGTGCAACGCCGGCGGGAAAAGCGAGCGTTGGCGTCGGCTGGGCGCTAGCCGCCAGCTTCATTGACAACCGTTAACGAAGTGACTAGAAGCCCGCCCGCATGAGACGGGCCTATCTTGCTCGATGGTACGAAGGTGTCCCGGAAGCGGGCTGTGATCAACTGGGCGATTCGGACCTAAAATTGGCGTCGAAACCGCCGCGAACCTTGTGCGCCTCAGCCACGGGTATAAACTCCAAAACAGTTTGAAGTCTGGACAGAAAAGGTCAGTTTTCAGATGAGCCTGCGCATATCGGGAAAGCACATGGAGATCGGCGACGCATTCCGGAACCGCATCGAAGGCCGGATTGGCGAGGCCATCGACAAGTATTTCGACGGCGGGTTTTCCGGACATGTCAATGTGATCAAATCTGGATCCCGCTTCACCGCCGATTGCATGATTCATCTCGATTCGGGGATGGCGCTCCAGGCAACCGGAGATGCCCAGGAGCCGATAGCCGCGTTTGACGTGGCGGCAGACCGTTTCGAGAAGCGGTTGAGACGCTACAAACGCCGGCTGAAGTCTCACGGACCGGGCGGGAACGGCAATCCCACCGACATCGCCTATACCGTCGTAGCGCCTGTGGCCGACGACGAGGATGAGGTGCCGGAAGACTACGCGCCGGCCATCGTGGCGGAGTCGACATTGACGCTGAAAACCATGTCGGTCGCGTCAGCCGTCATCGAACTCGATACAAAGGACAGTCCCGTTTTTGTCTTCCGCAATGCCGGAAACGATCACGTCAATGTGGTCTATCGCAGAGCCGATGGAAATATCGGCTGGATAGATCCGTCGTCAGCCCCGGCCAAGGCCTAGGCGCGACTCTCGACCGGACCGTGGGGCGGGGTGCCTGGCGGCGGGTACGGACAGGGCAAAGGATAAGAAAAGAATGGATCTCAGTGATCTGATCGAGGTCCCGGCAATCATGCCGGCCTTGAAAGCCAATTCGAAGAAGCAGCTTTTACAGCTTCTTTCCGAGAGAGCCTCCACCATCACAGGTATCCCGGAGCGGGAGGTCTTCGACACGATTCTTCAGCGTGAGCGCCTCGGCTCGACCGGTGTGGGTAACGGCATTGCCATTCCGCACGGCAAGCTGGCCGGCGTGAAGCGCATTACCGGCGTGTTCGCCCGCCTCGACCTACCTGTCGACTTCGAGGCGCTGGATGACCAGCCGGTTGATCTCGTTTTCCTGCTGCTTGCGCCTGAGGGCGCCGGCGCGGACCACCTCAAGGCGCTTTCGCGCATCGCACGCGTATTGCGGGACGCCGATATGGTAGCAAAAATCCGCGGCACCAAGGACGCCGCTGCTATCCACGCGTTCCTGTCATCGACGCCGGCCTCTCACGCGGCGTAGCAGCCGGCAGCGACGTTTCCGGGAAGAATTTCAGGGAAAGACAACCCTGTTCGGGCAGCGGTAGCCGCCCGGGGTGGGGTATTGCGAGTCGCTCAGTGGATAGCGACTGGTGTCAGGTCGTTCTCTAGGGCGCCGGCAAGCGCGCGGTCGCGCGCGTCCGAAAGCAGGATTGGCTGGCCATTGGCCGCAAACAGCGCCCAAAGCCGGGTTCCGGAGGCGATCTCAGGAAGTCCGGGGAACTTCCCCTTCAGTTCATCGCTGCCAATCTCGCGAAGATAGGCGACGACGCCTTCGCCAATATGGGCCAGCTCGGCTGGGGTCACTGTTATCTTGCTGACGTTCTGGTTCATGTGAGCCTCCTACGAGCGGGGCGTCCTTTCGGACCAACCCGCAACAGAGCTATTTGTTCCGGCAGTCTCCGGATCACTCTTTCACCGATATGTTTATTTTCCGTACCAATCGCTCAAGCTCTGGCCGGTCGAGGTCGATCGTCAAAAGCCCGTTCTTCAGTTCCGCCATATCCACCTTCATGCCATCCGCCAGCACAAAAGCGCGCTGGAACTGGCGGGAAGCGATACCGCGGTGCAGATACTCGCGTTCAGTTTGGTCCTCGCTTTGCCGTCCGCGCACGACAAGCTGGTTCTCTTCAGTCGTGACTTCGAGATCGCTTTCAGAAAATCCGGCGACGGCCAGCGTGATGCGCAATCTGTCGCCCTTTCCATCTGCGCCGTGCACGCGCTCGATGTTATAGGGCGGATAGCTGTCGGCGGATTTGGCGAGCCTCTCGAGCGTTCTCTCCATGGTGTCGAAACCAAGCAGAAGAGGGCTCGAAAATGGCGTCATGCGCGTCATCGACATGTCCTCCAAAGAGCGACCAAGGGGAAAAACCCGGATGGCATTCTTCCCGATGATGCTGATATGGTCCGCGCCGCGAACAAGTTCAAGTCCGCATGAGGAGGGGTGAGGGAACGAGATGCCGCAGGCGCGAAAGATCATCATCGATACGGATCCAGGGCAGGATGATGCGGTGGCCATCATGCTCGCATTGGGAAGCCCCGAACTGGATGTTCTCGGGATCACTGCCGTTGCGGGCAACGTACCGCTGAGGCTCACCGAAAAGAACGCACGAAAGATCTGCGAACTGGCCGGCCGGCCCGAGACGAAGGTCTTTGCAGGCGCGATTCGCCCGCTGGTGCGCGCGCTGGAGACCGCCGAGCACGTCCACGGCAAGACAGGCCTCAACGGCCCGGAACTGCCTGAGCCGAAAATGAAGCTGCAGGAACAGCACGCGGTTGACTTCATCGTAGAGACCCTGATGAGGGAGGAGAGCGGAAGCGTCACGCTTTGTCCGCTCGGGCCCCTCACCAACATCGCCCTGGCGCTTATTCGCGAACCCAGGATCGCGGCCCGGATCCGGCAGATCGTATTGATGGGCGGCGGTTTCTTCGAAGGCGGCAACGTAACGCCGGCCGCGGAGTTCAACATCTATGTGGATCCGCAGGCTGCCGATGTCGTCTTCCGCGCCGGCGTTCCGATCGTCATGATGCCGCTCGATGTCACGCACAAGGCGCTGACCAGCGCGAAGCGCATCGCGGCATTCCGCGGTCTCGGCACGCGGGTCGGCACCGCAACTGCGGAGATGCTGGAGTTCTTCGAGCGTTTCGACGAGAAGAAATACGGCACCGACGGAGGGCCGCTGCACGATCCCTGCGTCATTGCCTACCTGCTTGAACCCGGCCTGTTCGATGGCCGCGAATGCAACGTTGCCGTTGAAACAACGTCAGAACTGACCATGGGTATGACGGTGATCGACTGGTGGGGCGTTACCAGGCGGCCGAAGAACGCCATGGTGATGCGCGAAATCGATCATGACAGGTTTTTCGCATTGCTGGTCGAGCGGCTGGGCCGTCTGTGAGCTTTGACCTCTGGGGTGACTGGCGACCGCAGGAGTCGCCCGGCGGTCACGCTCGGAACAGCGACGCGCTACTTCGCCCTCGCGAATGCCAGCCACAGCCCGCCACCGATCAGAAAGCCGCCGCTGATACGGGACATCAACCTTGTGCGGCGGGTGGACAGCGCCTGCCCGGCTCGACCGGCGATGATGGCATAGGTCGAGTCAGATACTGCAGCGATGACCATCGCGGTGATGCCCATGATCAATATCTGGAGAGCATAGTCGCTTTGGGGATCGATGAACTGCGGGATGAAAGCGCCAAAGAAGATCAGTGTTTTTGGATTGCTCACCGCGACCAGGAAGCCCTGCAGGAAGAAGCCCCCGCGCGGCGCCAGCGGTACGGCTCCATCGGTGAGCTTGCCGCTCGAGCGGATCATCTGCCAGCCGATCCAGATCAGGTAGGCGGCTCCGACTAGGCGGATCCATTCGAACCAGTGTCCCATCGCCTCGATCGTCGACGCCAGGCCGATCCCCACAATGGTGATCATGATGGCGACGCCGAGCTGTGTGCCGGCGACGTTCAGAAGTCCGGCGCGTGTGCCGTGCCGCATGCTCGACGCGATGACGAGCGTGACGGTCGGCCCCGGCACCAGGACGATAACGATGCAGGCGATGGCGTAGGCGATATAGGTTTCGAGCGGCATATGAGCTCCCTCTCCATTAGAGCGGTTCAGTATTTCATTGAATCGCTGAGCCGCTCTAACTCTTTGTTTTAACGCAATTCCGTACGGAAAACCGGTTCCACTTTCCTGGAATTGCTCTACGGTCTGTTGAGATTCATGTCATGGCGAGCCGAAAATGGTGGATTTCGAGAACCGTAGCGGAGCGTACGTTCTGGTACGGGAGCAACGGAAGCGCAGAAACCGCCATTTGCAGGCCGTCATGGGGTGAATATCAACAGACCCTAATGCGTAAGCGCTGCATTTTGCATCATCCACGTCAAGTCACGGTCGGCAAGCACAAAGCAGCAAACGCTTTCCCTGTTGCGGGACGGTTTGATCCCATAGGGGCAACTTTGCCCTCGAGATGGGAGAAGGCAAGCCTCTTCATCGCCACGCCCCGTTTCCGGTCTGGCTATTGTCAAAGAACGCTCCCTGTCGGGAGCAGTCGGGAAGCGGGGCGCTGGGTCGGTGCCTCGTAAAGTAAATGTATGGCGCCTTCCCAGCGCCCCGCCGGTGGTCTTGCCCGATCGTCGGGGCCCCCGCGGTGGCCTCTGCCGGTGCGGGGGAGCCGCGAAGCGGGCCCGGGCCTCGGATGAAAATTTCCAGCCGCGTTTCCGCCACGCGACCGGCCCGGCACC
>JBEVEP010000083.1:0-20056 GCA_040512755.1 Mesorhizobium sp. | reverse complement strand
CTCACCGGCGTAAGCAACCAACCAGCTGCCTGGCGCGGCTTTTTTGACAAAGGGAGAAGTCAAATGACCGAGCAAAAGGCCGTGCACGCAACGATCGTCCTTGAACGCAGCTATGATGCGCCGCCATCGCGCGTGTTCGAGGCGTTTGCCGATCCGGCCGCCCGTATGCGGTGGGGAGTTCCCTCGCCTTCCGTCAGGCTGGTCTACGACGAGGCGGATTTCCGCGTTGGCGGCAGGGATCTCAGCCGCTGTGGTCCGGCTGGAAACTTGAAGTACCGTGTCGAAACCCTCTACCGGGACATCGTGCCCGACCAGCGCATCATATCCACCGAGGTCGTCAACGAAGGCGAAACCAGGTTGGCGGTCTCGCAGATTACAGTCGAATTCAAGCCGTCAGCGGCAGGCACCCGGCTCGTTCTGACTGATCAGATTGCCGCACTGTCAGGCGCCGACATGATTGCGGACAGCAAGCACGGCTACAGCAAGGCGCTCGAAAATCTCGCCATTGAGGTTGCGCGAGAGAATGCGATCGCTGGCCAGCGGCCTCCGGCCGCATGAACTCAGTGTACTACTAAGGAGAATGACGATGGAACGATCGGTAGCCCACGCCACTTTCGTCCTCGAACGGGTCTATCCTGCCTCGCCTGAACAGGTCTTCCACGCATTGAGCGATATCTCGGCGAAAAAACGCTGGTTCGTGGGCCCGGAAGATTGGGGCCAGTCCAAGTTCGAGATGGATTTCCGCGTCGGCGGGCGCGAGGTGAACAGCGGCGGGCCGAAGGGCGGGCCAGTGCACACATTCAATGCGATCTATCAGGACATCATTCCGAATGAGCGCATCATTTATAGCTACGAGATGCATCTGGACGATACCCGCATTTCCGTATCGCTCGCGACGATTGAACTGAAACCGGAACGAACGGGCACGCGTCTGGTTTTCACCGAGCAGGGCGCATTCCTGGACGGACATGACGATTCCGGACAGCGCGAGCGTGGCACGGCCGACCTTCTTGACGCCCTCGGCATGGCTCTGCGGACGCAGGCGCCCGCTTGATTGCAAGGCCGATTCCGGCCGGTACTACGGAAAGGAGCAAGCGCGATGAAACTCTATCAGGGCATTGGCCCCAATTCGTTTCGCGTCCGAATCTTTGTAGCGGAAAAGGGAATCGAGCTACCCCGCGTTCAAGTGGACCTCACCAAGGGTGAGCACCGCTCACCAGAATTCCGGAAGCTCAACTCCCTTGCCCAGATCCCGGTCTTGATGCTCGACGACGGCACGGTGATTACGGAGTCCGTTGCCATCTGCCGCTACCTGGAAGAAATTCATCCGGAGCCGCCTCTGTTTGGCACTGATGCGGCCGACCGCGCAAAAATCGAAATGTGGAATAGACGGGCCGAGCTGGAAATATTCGGCACAATCGGCAGTGTTCCTCTGCATACGGAACCGCTCTTCAAGGAGAGGCTTGTCCAGTTTCCGGCGTTCGCTGAAAGCCAGCGGCAGGCCGTGCCTGGAAAGTGGGCGTGGCTTGATCGTGAAATGGACGATGGCCGCCCGTTCATAGCCGGCAAAAGATTCTCGGTCGCTGACATCACCGCAGGCGTTGCTGCGTGGCTGGGCGAGGTTTTTGGGATGGATATCCCGCCCTCGCTCCCAAATGTGCAGCGCTGGATCGAACGCGTGAGAAGCCGGCCTAGCTGGAACCCCTGAAGAACTAACATCTTCAAAAGCGGGCCGAATCCCCGTATCCGTTATGCGTGGCCAGGCAGCACATCGCTCTGCTGCGCAAAATTTCCGCCAGCGGGTTGCGCCAATGGCCGGCTGTCCATCATATGGGAAATGATTTCAGTTTCCAGGATGGAGCCGCGAACCGAGCATGCCGCATGAAACGCCCCTCATAGCCACAATCGTCGCAGGCCTGGGGCTAGCGTTCGTTTTTGGAGCCATCGCCAACCGGTTAAGAGTGCCGCCGCTCGTCGGTTACCTCGTAGCTGGTATCATCGTCGGACCGCACACGCCCGGATTCGTCGCCGATCAGCATCTCGCGCTCGAACTTGCGGAAATGGGCGTCATCTTGCTGATGTTTGGCGTCGGCCTGCACTTTTCGCTCAAGGATCTCTTATCCGTCCGGGCGATCGCGCTTCCCGGCGCATTATTCCAGATCGCCGTGGCGACCGCGCTCGGAGCCGGTCTCGCCTGGATGTTCGGCTGGTCGGCCGGGGCGGGCCTGGTTTTCGGCCTCGCATTGTCCGTCGCCAGTACGGTCGTGCTGCTTAAAGCACTGCAGGAGCGGCGACTGATCGAAACCGAGCGCGGCCGGATCGCCGTTGGCTGGCTGATCGTCGAAGACCTGGCGATGGTGCTCGCCCTGGTGCTTCTGCCTGCGGTGG
This sequence comes from Mesorhizobium sp., assembly GCA_040512755.1. Taxonomy (GTDB): domain Bacteria; phylum Pseudomonadota; class Alphaproteobacteria; order Rhizobiales; family Rhizobiaceae; genus JBEVEP01. The sequence goes on along the minus strand of JBEVEP010000083.1, from coordinate 17,668 downwards.
CCGGAGCGCTTGGCGGAACCGGCGGCGGATTGGTCGGCAGTGGCGAGCTTTTTGGAATACCCCTTGCTTCCGGCCTCTGGGGCATATTGGCGCTGACGCTTGCCAAGGTTACGGCCTTCGTTGTCGTGATGCTTGTCGTGGGGCGCAGGCTCATTCCATGGATTTTGCACTACGTGGCGCATACCGGCTCGCGTGAGCTTTTCCGCCTTTCCGTCCTCGCCATCGCGCTCGGGGTGGCCTTCGGCGCGGCGAAGCTCTTCGGCGTTTCACTGGCGCTCGGTGCCTTTTTTGCCGGCATGATCATGAGCGAGTCCGAACTCAGCCATCGCGCGGCAGAGGAGTCATTGCCTCTCAGGGACGCCTTTGCCGTCCTCTTCTTCGTTTCCGTCGGCATGCTGTTCGATCCGCTAAGTCTTCTCAACAACCCCTGGCCGATTCTTGCGACGGTGTTCATCATCGTCATTGGTAAATCTGTAGCGGCTTTTCTCATCGTTGCCGCGTTCGGCTATCCGGCCACTACAGCGCTGACAATTTCGGCGAGCCTGGCGCAAATCGGTGAGTTCTCCTTCATCCTTGCCGACCTTGGAGTGGGACTGGACCTGCTGCCGGAACAGGCCCGCGACCTGATTCTGGCCGGCGCCATCCTTTCAATCCTGCTCAATCCGCTGGCCTTTGCGCTTGTCGACCGGCTCCAGCCCAAGCTTGAACGCAAAGTTGCGAAGTCCGGGGCCGCGTCAAAAACTGAAACTCAACCTGCCGGCTCGCCGGCTACGCCAGTTGAGGACGAGACTTTGGAGGCCATGCCACGGACCGAACTCAAGGACCACACGATACTTGTCGGCTACGGCAGAGTGGGCAGCTTGATCGGGCAATCACTGAAACAGGCTGCGCTGCCCTTTGTCGTCGTTGAGGACGCCGACAACATGATCGCGAAGCTGCTGACCGAAGAGATCGAAACCATAGCCGGGAATGCGGCCCGCGCGGAAGTCCTGGAGACGGCAAATCCGGCTGCCGCCCGCCGCCTCATTCTGGCGATCCCCAACGCCTTCGAAGCCGGGCAGATCGCCAGGCGCGCAAGGGCGGCCAATCCGGCGCTGAATATCATTGCCAGAGCCCATTCGGACGCCGAGGTGGAACACCTCAAGAGCCTCGGCGCGGATGTCGTGATCATGGGCGAACGCGAGATTGCACGCGGCATCATGGAAGAGGTGCTTAACGAAACCGAAACCGAGGCAAAATCGGCCTCGACGGAATCCGTCTCGAACGCGGAAACGATTGCAGACCCCGGCGATCAGCATGAACGGAAGCCGCAGACGGACGAGGACATATCCGCTGACAAACCCGGACCGCAAGCCGCCTGAAAAGACGGCAGTCTAGACGTGTTGGCCGCCATTGATGTGGATTTCCGAACCGGTCACGTAGGAGGCCTGTCCGGAGCACAGAAAGAAGATGATATCGGCGACTTCGGAGGTCGAACCAAGCCGGCGTAGCGGGATCGTCTCGACGATTTTGTCGGTGCCGGGCGAGAGGATCGACGTATCGATTTCGCCCGGCGCGATCGCATTCACCCGGATGCCGTACGGCCCGAAATCGCCCGCCATCTCGCGGGTTAGCGAACCGAGCGCAGCCTTGGATGTCGCATAGGCCGTACCGGCGAAAGGATGAACACGGCTGCCGGCAATCGAAGTGACGTTGACGATTGACCCTTTGGCTGCGGCGAGTTCCTTGAACAGCCCCCGCGCCAGCATGATCGGCGCAAAGAAATTGACCTGAAAGACATCGCGCCAGACATGCATGGGCGTGTCGATCGAGTTCATCCGGCCGCCATCCTTCAGCTTTGGCGAAATGCCGGCGTTGTTGACAAGTGCGTGAAGCTGTCCGCCGTGCGCCTCCAGGCGATGGCGGATTTCAGAGACGGCAATGCCAACATCTTCCTGGTCTGAGAGATCGACCTTGATGTGGTCTTCCGGACCAGCCGGCCATGGGCAGTCTTCCGAAAAGGCCTGGCGCGAGCATGTGATGACCCGCCACCCTTCGCGCGAAAAGCGCTTGACAGTCGCGTGACCGATGCCCCGGCTGGCGCCGGTAAGGACAATAGTCTTTCTCGTATCGGCATCGGCCATGACAATTCTCCTGAGCGCCGCGTCCTGCGATGGACATCATCACGGGAATGAAGTTGCGAGAGCCAAGCTCCCGACGGCAACTGTGTAACCAACCCGACGGATGCGCGCATTTGCCAGCTATGTAGCGAAATGTGGAAGACATTACGAGTGCATCGGATGCGGCCTCGCGGGAAGGGAGACTGGCTCGCGTCAGGAACGAAGGCTGATCCAAACCGGGGCATGGTCACTTGCCCCCTCCAGTCCGCGAACCTCTCTGTCGACGCCCGCGCCGGACAATCGGCGCGCCACCTTCCTGCTCAGCAATAGGTGATCGAGGCGAAGGCCTGCGTCGCGCGGCCACCGATTCCTCATATAGTCCCAGAACGTGTAGACGGTCTCCTGCGGATAAGCCTTGCGAATGGCATCGACCCAGCCCTGATCGAGCAGCCGCCGATAGGCTGCCCGGCTTTGCGGCTGAACGAGAGCGTTTTGGTCGTAGGACTTTGTCGGGTAAATATCCCGCGGCTCGGGCACGATATTGTAGTCGCCAGCCAGAATGACCGGCAGGCCCGTGGCATACAGTTCTTCGGCATGCCCTATGAGGCGGTCACACCAGCGGAGCTTGTAGTCAAATTTCGGCCCGGGCTGTGGGTTGCCATTTGGTGCATAGAGGGAAGCAACGATAATTCCTCCAACCGCCGCCTCGATGTAGCGGCTTTGTGTATCCGCAGGATCGCCAGGAAGCTCGGTCCGGGTGAGAACCGGTTCGGCATCGCGCGCGAGGATGGCGACGCCGTTCCACGCCGACTGCCCGCGCCAAACGGCGCCATAGCCTGCCGACTCGATTGAAGCCCGCGGAAACTGCTTGTCCGTTGCCTTGAGCTCCTGAAGGCAGACGACATCGGGCTTTGCCACAGCCAGCCAGGCAAGCAGATTGTCGAGCCGCCGGTTGACATTGTTGATGTTGAAGGTCGCGATCTTCATCCGGCCGGACGCAGGACTCGCCCGCACCACGCGGCAACTGCGTTTGCGACCGTCCGCAGATGATCGGCCGCCGTGAGGCCGGACACGCTCTTGCGAGGCTTGAGGTCATGATCGCCGTCCTCTAGCCAGAGAATCTCGATACTGTCCGAAAGAGCGTACGTGCCAACCTCTTCGCGCGTGCCGAAGTCATCACGGGTGCCCTGGCAAATCAGCGTCGGCGTTCTGAGATCTGCGAGGTGCTTCGTGCGAAGCTGGTTTGGCCGGCCCGGCGGATGAAAGGGGTAGCCGAGGCAGAGAAGCCCGGCGATGCGTCGCTCGGCAAAAAGCTCGTCGGCGATCATACTCGCTACGCGTCCGCCCATTGATTTGCCGCCGACGATGAGCGGGCCTTTCACGCCAAGGTCAACAATGGCGGCCCGGTATTCCGGATTGAGCGTCTCTGCACGTGGCGGAGGTTTACGCCCCTCTGAGGTGCGCCTGCTCGCCATGTAGCTAAATTCGAAGCGCGCGACGCGGAACCCCGCTTCGGCAAGCGCCTTCGCGGTCGCAGTCATCGACGCAGAGTCCATCGGCGCTCCTGCGCCATGCGCGAACAGAATTGTAACCCGGGCATCTTCCGGGCCATCCAGAAGGAACCTCATGTTACCCGGTGGTTTTCTGCAGGAGCTGCATATCTATGAATTGCACGCCGCGCTCGGCTATCCGCGCCCATTTGGACCGATCGTCGAGTTCCAGATACCGCAACCACCAGCGCCGTGCCTCGCGCAGATTGCCGGTCTCATATTCGAGCGTTGCGAGATTGTAGACGGCGTCCGCATAGTCAGAGTCGAGTGCGATCGCCTTCTGGAGATGACGGCGTGCGGAGTGAACCTGTCCGCGCTCGGCCAGCAAGCCAGCGAAATTGAACCATGCTTCGACGAAGCTGGAGTCGAGCTTGAGCGCCAGAGTGTAGGAATGGGCCGCCTCGTCAGCCAATCCGGCTGCCCTCAGACAGTTGGCGCGGTTGAAAGCAGCAACAGCGTCGTCCGGATCGACGGCAAGGCAACGCCGATAATATGTTGCCGCTTCGGCAAACTGCTCTTGCGCCTCGGCAGCTTCTGCCAGCGCAAAAAGTTCTTCTGCATCCGCTTCGTCTGCTGGTCCGAGCGGCAGCAGAAGCTGGCCATCGAGTTCGCTGAAACTCTCGCCGAGGTTCGCATAAATCGCATTGCCTTCCCCGGCGTGCAGCGACAGCGCGGTGAGCGAAGCTACCGGGCCTGAACGATGAACCGATCGAGCGATCGAGCTCCAGGTCGCGCCGCCTGCGATCAAGCCGGCATATTTCCGGGACAGGATGAGGTCGCGGAACGAAAAAGGCTCGGCGTCATGCTCGAAAGCGTCGAACAAAGACAGCAGCGCGAAGGCGCGTGGCGACAGCTGGGACTGGTCTATCAGCGACTGAACAGTCAAGGACGACCCCTCCGGGGCAGTCATCACGCCTAGCAGCCGCAGAAATCCGTTCTCGCTCAATGGCCGCCGGCCGGCTTTTATCTCGGCATCAAAGCGCGCTTCGATCTCGGCCTCGCTTGCCGTCCCCAGCAACGTTCGACCGAAGACGAGGTGATTTGTCCGGCGCGTGATCCCGCGCCGGAGATGCCCGCGCTGACGCTCGACCTCTCGTGCAGCGAGGCGTCGCGGGAACGCGGCGAGCGCTCCCACGATGCCGAAGGTTTTGCCTGCGACCATCAGGCCTTCTTCTTCACGGCTTGCCGGCCCGACGCGGCAGTGGCGGCGGGCTTGACCGCCGGCTTCTCGGCCGGCTCGGCCTTGCTCTTGCTCTTTGCGGGAGGTTTCGCTTGCGAGAGGCTGGCCTTCAATGCATCCATCAGGTTGATCACATTGCCACGTTCTGGCGCTGCCGCAATGATCGGCTTGTGACCCTTGAGCTTCTCCTTGATCATGTTCATCAACGCGATTTCGTAGCGATCCTCATAGCTCTTCGCGTTGAACGTCGTGTACTTCTGCTCGATCAGCTTTTCGGCCAGCTCCAGCATTTCGGGATCGGCGCTGCCCTCGGGTATCGCATGGAAATATTCCGCTGTCCCGCGTACCTCATTGGGATTGCGCAGTGTACAGACGAACATGCCGCTTTCGCGGGGGCCGATCGTAACCACTCTCTCGCGGCTCGAAAGCACAAGGCGCGCAATCGCCAACTTGCCGGTCTTGCGCATCGCCTCGCGCAGAACGGCGAACGTTTCCTCGGCCATGGCTCCGTCCGGCGCGAGATAGTAAGGGCTGTCCTGGTAGATTACGTCGACGGAGTCCTCGTCGACGAAGGCCTCGATATTCATCGTGTGGTTCGACTCGATCCGCACGCTTTCGAGATCAGATTCGTCGATTATGACGTACTGCTTATCCTCGTACTCGTAGCCCTTCACAAGATCGGAACGCTCGACCAGACCCAGTTCCGGATCGACCGGTTTCATATTGATCCGGTTGTGAGTCTTCTTGTGCAGTTGGTTGAACGTGATGCGTTCGCTTGAGCTGGTGGCGGGATACAGCCGAACCGGACAGCTCACCAAACTCAGCGTGAGGTAACCCTTCCAGCTCGCTCTTGGCGCCATGCTTGTCTCCTACGCGACAATACTACTTTTCGGTCTTCCGCAGCGTCGGCAATTCCCGGGCGAACTCGTCAATCTGCGCCCAAGGATCGCCAGATGCAGCCACCAGACCCGGCAGCGAAGAATAATTCAAATCCTCCGGGGCGTCGATTGTCTCAATATCGGACCAGTCAAGAGGTGCTGAAGCAGGCAGATTCGTGCGTGCACGCAGCGAGTAAGGCGCGGCCGCCGTGGCGCTTCTGGCGTTGCGATGAATGTCGATGAGTATGCGCCGCTTGCGGTTTTCCTTGCCTATGACAGCAGTGAACGTATCAGGCGCTGTGGCAACCAGGCTTGCAGCAATCGCGCTGGTGGCTCGATGAGTCTGCCTCCAGTTGAGCCGTGGCACGACGGGCACGGCGATATGTATCCCCTTGCCGCCCGACGTTTTGACGAAGGGCACAAGGCCGAGGGCCTCCAACTCGGCCCTGATATGGACCGCTGCCTCTACAATTTCGCGCCAGGCGATACCCTCGCCGGGATCGAGGTCGAACACGACCCGATCCGGCTTCTCGAGGCTACTGCGGACAGTTCCCCAAGTATGGAATTCGACAACCCCGAACTGCGCAAGCGCGAGGTAGCCCTTGGCGTCTTCTACAGCGAGGTAGGTCTTCGTTTCGTTGTCTGAATTCGTGGTTTCGACGACCCCTACTGACGGTGGCATGCCCTTGAAAGCGTGCCGCTGGAAGAAGCAATCCTGCGGCTTACCGGTCGGGCAGCGGACGAGCGAAACAGGCCGCCCGAGAATGTGCGGCAACATGAAATCCCCGACCAGCGCATAATAGACGGCGATGTCAAGTTTGGTCGGTCCCGATCTGCCGAACAGCCGCCGGGTGGGGTTGGTCACCCAAATGGTCGCGAGATCGGCATCGGAGATCAATCGCTTGCGCTCGACGGGATTGGTGCCCGAGAATTCGGCCTCACGGAGCCCTCGGAAGACGGCGTGGCGGAGCGAGTTGTCCGCAGTGCGGTTCGCGTAGTGGATGCGCGCTGCAAGAACGGGACGCACCCACAATACGTCCTTCGGCCCGCCTTCCAGCGCAACCGCCGCCGCTCTAAGCGGCTCCAGGCGCGCGAGGAGCTGCTTCAGGGTATCCGCGTCGAAGCCGCTCCCGCATTTGCCACGGTACTGCAACTCTCCATCGACCCACTCGCCGAGCGCGAGCGCTGCGAGACCGCCCGCGGCCTCCGAGGTCGTGTAGCCGGCAATGACAAAGTCACCCACTTTCGGCGCCTTGGCTTTGATCCAGCTCGGAGAGCGGCCCTGGTGATAATGGGCCGAGGCGCGCTTCGACACGATGCCTTCCAAACCCAGTTCCGATGCCCGCTCGTAAAGCGCGCGTCCGTCTCCAGCGACATGATCGCTGAACTGGATGGCTGAGCGGCCGGTCAAGTGTCCTGCCAACAATTGGGAGAGCAGATTTTTGCGCTTCTCCAGCGGAGCAGCCGACAGATCCCAGCCGTCGAGATAAAGAAGGTCAAAGGCGTAGAACACCAACTGGTTGCGCGCTCCGCTGGAAAGCGCCTGCTGCAACGCAGCGAAACGGCTGATGCCTTTCTCGTCCAACGCCACGATCTCGCCATCGATTATGGCGTCCTGGCAGGGCAGAGCGCGGAAGGCGTTCGCGAGATCGCCGTACCGCCGCGTCCAGTCCAGTCCGCTCCGCGTGATCAGGCGCACGACATCGCCCGACACATGCGCCATGGTGCGATAGCCGTCGAACTTTATCTCATGGAGCCAATCGTCACCGCGAGGAGGAGCATCCGCCGTCGTGGCGAGCTGCGGGAGGATTCGATCCGGCGCAGGCTTCTTCACTGCACCCGGCAGTGCGCCCGGCCTCAGCTTGATGGGCTTCGAAGCCGGTTTCGGGGTTTCGATGAGTTGCTCTATCCGTCTCCCGGTCTTCACGCTCTCCGGACGGGCGACGAGAATATCGGTCGAGTCATCCGATGCCAAATCCTTCTCCTTGAAAAGCAACCAGTTCTGCCGGTCCTCGCCGGGTTTTTGTTTCAGTCTTGCCAGCATCCATCCGCCGTTGAGCTTTTCACCCGCGAGGCGGAACTTGAACGATCCGGATTTGAGGCTCTTCTCCGCGTCTTCCATCGGCGCCCAAACGCCCGTGTCCCAGACAATCATGGCTCCGCCACCGTACTGTCCCTTGGGTATCACCCCCTCGAAGTCGATGTATTCGAGTGGGTGATCCTCGGTCTCGACGGCCAGACGCTTGTCAGAAGGATTGAGCGACGGTCCCTTCGGAACCGCCCAGCTCCTCAGCACATCACCCATCTGAAGCCGAAGGTCGTAGTGATCGGACGTGGCGGAGTGTTTGTGCACCACGAAACGATTGCTGTTGGCGCCGACATCGCCCCCCACGGGTTCGGGAGTTTTCGAGAAGTCACGTTTCCCACGATAGGCACGGAGTTTCGGCATCGCGACGGCAGGCTATGGGCCGGCTGCCGTTCACGCAAGACCCACTGGCGGGAGCCGTCTTGGGCCCGTTCGGCCACTCTCGCACGCTACCAACTAGCCCGCGAGGATAGGTAGTTGACCCCGGCATCGCACGCGTTGGACCGGGCCGCCGGGTCAACCAAAGCACGTCACCGTTGTGAAACCGAACCGCTCCCCATTCGTTAGGGTCCAAACGGAGGATCGAGATATGAGACCTTTTCTGATCAATTCCGCGCTTGCCATCGCCATTGGCATGACAGGTCTGCCGCTGTTGGCGAGCGGCGCTTCGGCACAGGATATCGAGTTCAGCATCGGCCGTAACGGCCCCAGTATCAGAACTATCGATCGATGCGATCCGGACCTTGAGTACTGCTACGAACGGCAGGATTTCGTCGATAGGCCAGTCGCGCGCGGCTGCAGCGAAGGACGAGCGCTGAACAAAGCCCAACGCATGGGCATTAATCGCGCACGCATCGTTTCAGCAGGGCGGCGGACTATCGAGGTGCGCGGCAGAACGCCCGACGGCGACCGCGCTTACGTCACCTTTAGCCGTCGCCCTGGTTGCCCGGTACTCGAGTACTAGTGTCAAAGGTGGTGCCGGTAGTACTCTGTCTTTCGTCAATGCGAGGCGATGATATCGGCATACGCACCGAGATCTGTATTCCCGCCGGAGAGAACTACCACGACGCATTTTCCGGCAAGATCGATCTTGCCGGAAGCGACGGCGGCAAAGGCTACGGCGCCGCCGGGCTCGACGATGAGCTTCAGATAGCTAGCTGCATCCCGCATCGCCGCAGCTGTTTCGTTGTCACTGACCGTGATCCCGCCGGCGAGCGTCTTGCGATTGATCGCAAACGTCACCGCTCCTGGCTCCGGGCTGAGAAGGGCGTCGCAGATTGAATTGTGGCCCGGCTCGTTCGAAACACGCTCCCCGGCTGCAAGCGAGCGCTTTGTGTCGTCAAAATGCTCAGGCTCGGCAATCCAGATTTCGGTGTCCGGTGACCCAGCTTTGACCGCGAGCGAAATGCCGCTGGAGAGGCCGCCGCCTCCGCAAGGGATGATGACGGCGTCGAGGTTCACGCCGAGTTCTTTGGCCTCGGCCACCAGTTCGAGCCCGATCGTGCCTTGCCCGGCAATGATTGCAGGGTCATCGAAGGGTGGCACCAGCACCATCCCCCGGGCCTTCACATAGGGAGCCACCACGGCCGCCCGGTCATCGACGAAGCGGTCATAGGCGATGATGTCGGCGCCCATCCTGCGAACATTCTCGATTTTGATCTTCGGCGCGTCATGAGGCATCGCGATTACGGCCTTTATGCCAAACATCGCGGCGGCGGCAGCAACGCCCTGTGCGTGATTGCCTGAGGAAAACGCCACGACGCCACGGCTACGTTCCTCAGCGGGAATGGTCGAAATCTTGTTGTAGGCGCCGCGAAACTTGAATGATCCAGTTCTCTGAAGCGTCTCTGGTTTGAACAAAAGTCGTGCGCCGAACCTGTCGTTGAGCGCCGGCGATTCCACCAGTCTCGTGTTGACGATCAGGCCTTTCAAGCGAGCCGCGGCAGCGCGCACGTCGCCGATTTCCGGTAGGCGTTGGCCAGCAGGGTCCATCGTCGTTCCTTTCGCAATGAACCTACTGGTAGGCCCTGCGGCCACTGTGGTGCAAGCTTCGTGACGCCGCGGCCCAATGAAAAGATATGATCAGATGCATTCGCAGCATTGACCCTTTCCCGGCAGATATTTAGTTTAGAACTATTCTAATCTGTGGGTTCCTGCATGTTTTCACGATTGCTCGGTGGTCGCCGCTCGTTTGACTCGCTTTCGGAGCAGGAAGTTCTCGCGCTGGCGATTTCCTCGGAAGAGGACGACAGCCGCATCTACCGTTCCTACGCCGACGGTTTGCGCGACGAGTTTCCGCATTCGGCAAACGTCTTCGACGAAATGGCCGACGAAGAGGACGCTCACCGTGCGGCGTTGATCGAACTGCATCAATCACGCTTCGGCGAGCACATTCCTCTGATCCGCCGCGACCACGTGCGTGGCTACTTTGCGCGCAAGCCGGACTGGCTGGTGCGGCCGCTCGGCATCGACCATGTGAGGCGACAGGCCGAAGAGATGGAGCGGCAGGCGCAACGCTTTTACGCCCACGCTGCACAGCGCACAGCTGACGCGGCAACACGTAAATTGCTGGGAGATCTTGCCGCCGCAGAGCAGTCGCACGAAACGCTCGCGCATCGGCTCGAAGAGAAGCACGTTCCCGAGAAGGTCCGCAACGAGGAGCGGCAGAGCGAAGAAAGGCAATTCATCCTCACCTACGTGCAGCCGGGTCTGGCGGGGTTGATGGATGGCTCGGTCTCGACCCTGGCGCCAATCTTCGCTGCCGCCTTCGCCACGCATGACACGTGGCAGACCTTTCTGGTCGGCCTTGCCGCTTCGATCGGCGCAGGCATCTCGATGGGCTTCACGGAAGTCGCGTCGGATGACGGCAGGCTGTCTGGCCGGGGCTCCCCCATCAAGCGGGGGCTGACCACCGGCATTATGACAGCGCTGGGTGGCCTCGGGCACGCTCTGCCCTATCTCATCCCCCATTTCTGGACAGCGACTGCAATCGCGGCAGCCATCGTCTTCGTGGAACTATGGGCGATCGCCTATGTGCAGAATCGCTATATGGAAACGCCGTTCTGGCGGGCAGCGCTGCAGGTCGTGCTGGGTGGCGCGCTCGTCTTCGGCGCAGGCGTGCTCATCGGAAATGCATGAGGCCGGCACGACCACGAACTCGTGAGTTTCGGCCAAGTCGATGGAAGGAGAGGGCGGAGCTACAACCCCGCCCTTGAAGCGTGAGGAGCAGACGCCAATTTGAGGAAAATGCGGTCCTCTTCCAGAATGAACCGTTCGCGGCGCGCAAAGTCGTAGTTCGCCATTGCGAGCGGATGGGCGGTTAGCCGCGCGCGGTAGGCTTCATACTCGGCCAGGTTTTCGATGCTGTAGATACCGTAGGCCGTGGTGGCGGATCCCTCATGCGGCGCGAAGTAACCAATCAGATGGGCGCCGCAGAGGGGGATCACCTGACCCCAGTTGCGGGCGTACTCCTCGAACGCCGTTTTGCCGAACGGATCGATGCGATAGCGGATAAAACAGGCGATGGTCATTGTGTTCTCCATGGTCGGTTTGTGGGTCGGCGACCAACCGGGGCAGTTCGAGGGCGATCGAATTGACGCTCCCGTCACCGTGCTATCTTTGACATTCTGTCATGGCCGCCAGAACGGCTTGGCACACTCTCGGCGTCTGTCGAGGCGCGTCAGCCCGATATCGCGAAGCATATGATCGTCGAGACTGGCGAGCTTGCTCCGCTGGATCTGCCGCGCGCGCCAGCGGCCGAGCGTGTCGAAGCCCGTCCGGGCGAGACGGACAAGCAATATCGGAGCGCGCCTGTGTCCGGCGATCAATTTCACGGAAGGTGCGGTCGTCATGTTCCATTCTCCTTTCCAGCCCAAACAATAACTGTTGAAGGACGTGGATGCTTCGATTACGATCGAACTATGAAGGAAGGACCTGACATAGCCAGGATCGCCAGCCTTGTCGGCGATCCCGCGCGCGCGAACATGCTGACTGCGTTGATGGGTGGGACGGCACTGACAGCGAGCGAACTGGCGCTGGAGGCAGGCGTTACGCTGCAGACAGCAAGCTCGCATCTGTCCAGACTGATGGAGGGCGGGCTGTTGACGCTCGCAGCGCAAGGCCGCCATCGTTACTACGGGCTCGCCAATGCTCAGGTAGCCGGCATGCTCGAATCGATCATGGGCGTCGCATCGTCTGTGGGACCAACACGCAGCCGCCCCGGCCCGCGAGACACAACGCTGCGCGAGGCGCGTATCTGTTACGACCACCTCGCTGGCGACCGAGCGGTCGAGATGCTGGATGGATTCATGGCGCGCGGAATACTAGAGCGCCGCGGCGACAGGATCGAAATCGGAAAGGCAGGGGGGAGCTATTTCGAGGCGATCGGGATTGATCCAGCAGGGCTGTCAACAGGCCGGAGGCCTATGTGCCGAGCCTGCCTCGACTGGAGCGTGCGCCGGTCGCATCTCGCCGGTTCGCTCGGGGCAGCTATTTTTGACCGGATCCTTGCCGAACGATGGGCGCGGAGAGACCCGGACAGCCGCGCGGTGATCTTCTCGCCCAGGGGAAAGCTGGCATTCACAAAAACCTTTCTGCCGGCGTGAGAAAGGACCCGCGCTAGCAAGTCCTTTCAGCCAATACCGCAGGCAATGCGTTATTCCGCTGCGCGGAGATTCACGTTGCTTTCGGCAAGCCCGGTCAGCTTTTTGTCGGTCGCCTTCTCTTCGTCGAGATTCTTCCGAAGCACGGAAGCGCAGTCGTCGCGGCCAAGCTGTTTCGCCCATTCGACCAGTGTTCCGTAACGTGTGATCTCATAGTGCTCGACAGCTTGCGCAGCAGCGATGAGCGCAGCGTCCAGAACCTGCTTGTCGTCGACCTCGCCAGCCACTTCATTGGCCTCCTCGAGGATGCCGTCGATCGCAGGGCATCTCACGGCCTTGGCCTTTACGCCGTGCATTTCGAAGACTTGTTCGACGCGCTGGACGTGGCCTCTGGTTTCGTCGAGATGCTTTTCGAAGCCCTGCCTCAGTTGCGGACTGGTGGCCTTGTCGATCATGTCGGGCAGCGCCTTTTCGATCTCCTTTTCCGCATAATAGATGTCGCGCAGGGTGTGGACGAAGAGATCGTCGAGCGATTTGATGTCCTTCGAGAAGAAGCCCATTGTATTGTCCTTTCATGTGATGCGCGGAAGCTCTCTGCTCCGATGTCGGCGTATAGGCCCGCCTTGCAGCCTGAACGCCTCAGGACTCGCTCCGTTCCTCTCTAATTTCTTGCTGAGAAGATCCCGCAACAATCGGCACGAAAGTGATCCGGTTCACGGACTGATGTTGCGGTAAAGCGCATACAGGCGAAATGGATGTGATCGAAAAGGCACACCTGCAGCATTCCGGGCGACTGGCACGGAAAGACCGAGAAACCACCCGATTTCGGCCACGGTTCAAGGGCCGATTCTGAAAAAGATTAACGTCGCGTTCACCGAGTATTCACTCCTCGACGTTACGCTACGCCAAAACTCGGAAGGGACATCCGAAGTGACAGGGACCGGGACAATGGCAATCTGGCATCAGCTCACACATTACGCATCGGCATTCCGGGAATTCCTCGCGCCGACCTACCGTCCGGAACGGCACTATATGCGCGGTCCTGGCCCTGCCTGTGCCAGGCGCCACCGCGGTTCGTTCGAAACGCCGGCCACCTTTCACTGACACAACCGTCGCCTTCGCGCCAAAGCGAACGCGCATTCCCCGCGTCACCGACGCCGGTAGAAAGTTCCCACGACAACTCTGAAATTTGCTGGCGAAGCAACCCACTGCGCGGCGGTCGAACGCTGGCCCGGCGGCACACCTATAACTCACACCAAATCGGGCAGCGGTTCACGAAGGTGGATCGCGCCGATGGATCATCTTGCCTCGATCTCCAATTTCGGCCGCACCTTGCCGAGGCATAAACTTTTCTGGGAAACTGTCGAAATCGGGCTGTCTCGTCCGTCATGCGCTCGGGCCGCCAGCAGGCCCGAACACAATGGAGACGACCAATGAGATATATGCTCCTCATTTATGGAAACGAAGCCGGGATGGCATCTGCAACGCCGGAGACAGTGGGCCAGATGAGCGCCGCCTATCTCGCCTACACCGAAGCGATGAAGAAGGCCGGCATCTATGTCGGCGGCGAAAGATTGAAACCGTCTGCCACCGCCACTTCTGTGCGGGTGAGCGACGGTAAAACCAACGTTCTTGACGGGCCCTATGCCGAAACCCGCGAGCAACTCGGCGGCTACTATATGATCGAGGCCGCAGACATTGACGCGGCGATCGCCTGGGCGGCGCGCTGCCCAGGCGCCAACCACGGCACTCTGGAAGTCCGCCCGATCTGGGAGATGCAGGCCGCCTGATGGGAGACAGCGTGGAGGCCGCGCGCGCCGCGGCTGAAGCCGCCGCGCGCCGAAGCTACGGCAAGCTGATCGCCTTTCTGGCCGCGCGCACGCGGGATGTCGCCGCCGCGGAGGATGCCCTTTCCGAGGGTTTCGCGGCGGCATTAACCGCATGGCCGAAGACCGGCGTCCCTGAGCATCCGGAGGCCTGGCTGATGACCGCGGCGCGGCGGAGCGCCATCGATGCGCTAAGGCGGCGGCAAACAAGTATTGCCGCCGAGCCGCGACTGAAACTCATGTCAGAGGAGATGGAGGCAGCAGTGGCGAGCGAAAGCGTTCCCGATGAGCGGCTCGGCCTTATGTTTGCTTGCGCCCATCCCGCAATTGACGCCAGCGTCCGTGCGCCACTCATGCTCCAGACGATCCTGGGCTTCGACGCGGCGACGATCGCTTCAGCGTTTCTGGTGCCTCCAGCGACGATGGGCCAGCGCCTGGTCCGGGCAAAGAATCGCATTCGTCAAGCCGGCATACCTCTCAAGGTTCCCGAACGTGACGCGCTCGCCGAACGCCTAGGCTCCGTGCTCGAGGCGATTTATGCTGCCTTTGCCGAAGGTTGGACCGATCCCGCAGGCACCGACGCCAGGCGGAGGAACCTTTCCGACGAAGGGATCTGGCTGGGACGGCTGGTGGTTTCGCTGTTGCCCGAAGAGCCGGAGGCGCTGGGGCTGCTCGCGCTGATGCTTTTTGCCGAGGCGCGACGAGCCACGCGACGCAACACAGCGGGCGACTATGTGCCTCTTTCGGAGCAGGACACGGCAGAGTGGGACAGCTCGCTGATCAATGAAGCTGAAGTTTTGCTCCGGAAGGCGAGTGGGATGGCTGGCATCGGACGCTACCAATTGGAGGCCGCAGTACAATCCGCGCATGCCGCACGCAGGCTGACCGGAAGCACCGACTGGCCCGCCATCGCATTGCTCTATGACGCGCTTTCCACGGTCGCGGATTCGCCCGTTGTGACCATCAACCGCGCGGTTGCGATTGCCGAAGCAGGTGATCCCAGGGAAGGAATGGCAGAGCTCGACCGCCTTGAGGGTGATAAGCGGCTCTCTGACTACCAGCCTTATTGGGCGGCTCGCGCCGGACTCCTGGCGCAACTCGGCGATACGGCCGCCGCGCACGCGGCCTACCAGCGCGCAATCGGTCTTGAGCTGGACGAAGCAGTACGCCGTTTCCTACAGAAACGCAGCGCGGCGCTTCGCGGGAAGGCTTAGCCGCCCAAGCCCTCGAAGAGCGCTGTCGAGAGATAGCGTTCGGCGAAGGAAGGAATGATGACGACGAGGTTCTTGCCCGCGTTTTCCGGGCGTGAGCCGACGACAGTGGCGGCGTGAAGCGCCGCGCCCGACGAAATGCCGACGGGTACGCCTTCAAGGCGCGCGACAAGACGCGCATTTGCGAAGGCATCGTCATTGGAGACGGTAATGACCTCGTTATAGATCGACATGTCGAGAATCTTCGGCGCGAAGCCAGCGCCGATGCCTTGTATCTTGTGCGGCCCAGCCTGCCCACCTGACAGCACAGGCGAAGCCTCCGGCTCGACGGCTACGATGCGCAGGTCGGGATTGCGGCTCTTCAGGACCTGTCCGGCGCCAGTGATCGTGCCGCCTGTGCCTATGCCCGCGACGAATATGTCGACTTGGCCACGCGTATCGTTCCAGATCTCCTCGGCGGTCGTGCGGCGGTGAATCTCCGGATTGGCCGGGTTCTCGAACTGTTGCGGAATGACTGCATCCGGCAGCGCGGCGACCAGTTCCTCGGCCTTTGCGATCGCCCCTTTCATACCCTTCGCGCCTTCCGTCAACACCAGTTCGGCGCCGAGGAGAACCAACATCTTGCGGCGTTCAAGCGACATGGTTTCGGGCATTGTGAGGATCAGCTTGTAGCCCTTCGCTGCAGCGGCAAAGGCGAGAGCGATGCCGGTATTGCCGGAGGTCGGTTCCACGAGCGTCGTTTGACCCGGCTTGATCCGGCCCGACTGTTCCAGGGCTTCGATCATGGCGACGCCAATGCGATCCTTGACGCTGCCTACCGGGTTGAGAAACTCGAGCTTGGCAAGAAGGTTGGCTACGATTCCCTTCTGCCTGGCAAACTTATCGAGGCGCACCAACGGGGTGTCGCCGATTGTCTCAGTGATCGAATTGTAAACACGCCCGCGGCCCGGCGTATGCGTGGTAACGGGCTTGTTCATGCTTCGCTCCTTGATTGGGCAGAGGCTGGCGGACAACTCGACGTGCCTGTCCCAGTTCCTCTACTCGTCCGATCTGGCTATCGCAGGTTCGGAACGCGCTTAAAATAAGATGGCGCGGAGGAAAAGCGAGCCGCTTTTCTCCGCTAACGACAGCATTGCTGGAAACCGGTACCCGCAGATACTGGCTTTTAGGAACGGATTTCTCTCTTGGCCTATTGGCGCGCAGCGATGGCGGCAGCAGCACCGGCCATGAAGGCCGCCGCTGTGCGATTCAATGCCTTGAGCGCTCGCGGCGTCTGCAGGAACCAGCGTGCCTTGGCGGCGAGCGCCAGATAGGGCACCAGCACAACGAGCAGCACGACGATCGTGCAAACGGCAAGTATGCCATAGTCGGCTATAGTGATCGTCCGCAGATCAACCAGGGTCGGCGTCAGCGCGAGATAGAAGATCATTGTTTTGGGATTACCAAGGGTAACGGTCAATCCGGCGAGAAAACTCGACACAGCGCCACCTTTGCCGCGGCGCGCTTCCACTTTCTCCGGGGTGATTCCGGCGTGCCAGAAGTTCCAGGCGAGCCAGGCGAGATAGAGAACGCCCAGCCATTTGATGACTAGGAAGACCGTCCCGAAAGTTTGCGCAACAATAGCGAGACCGAGGACCACCGCGGTCAGGTAGGTCAAGTCGCCCAAAATGAGCCCGAGCGCCATGAAGAGCGATGAGCGGAAGCCCGAACCGAGCGCACGGGCAACCAAGGCCGTCACGCCTGGGCCCGGGATGGCAGCCGCCAACGCGAGTGCACCGCTATATGTGATAAATCCGGCGAGAGTCATCGATAGCCCCATCCAGGCTAAGATCGTTGAGCGTATATCGCATGAAGCTGCGCTTCTGGAAAGGCAGGGCAAATTGTTCCACGGCAGTGAATCCAGGCTAATGACCACGCGGTTGCACTGAGCACATGTTTCTCCGTTGCCACGCCCGGATTTCTCCGTCTGGCTGTTGTCAAAGAACTCTCCCTGTCGGGAGCAGTCGGGAAGCGGGGCGCTGGGTCGGCACCTCGTAAAGTAAATGTATGGCGCCTTCCCAGCGCCCCGCCGGTGGTCTTGCCCGATCGTCGGGGCCCCCGCGGTGGCCTTTGCCGGTGCGGGGGAGCCGCGAAGCGGGCCCGGGCCTCGGATGACAATTTCCAGCCGCGTTTCCGCCACGCGACCGGCCCGGCACCGCCGCCCTCCCTGATACCCGGTGCGCACCAGGTTCCCGTGA
>JBEVEP010000066.1:0-3950 GCA_040512755.1 Mesorhizobium sp. | reverse complement strand
TTCGCCGCCCAGGAAGGTATCGCCGTTGGTCGACTTCACCTCGAAGACGCTGTCGCCGATCTCCAGAACGGAAATATCGAACGTGCCGCCGCCGAGATCGTAGACGGCGATGGTCTTGCCGTCCTTCTTGTCGAGGCCGTAGGCGAGCGCGGCTGCCGTCGGCTCGTTGATGATGCGGAGCACTTCAAGGCCTGCGATCTTGCCCGCATCCTTGGTCGCCTGGCGCTGAGCGTCGTTGAAATAGGCCGGAACGGTGATGACGGCCTTCTCGACCTTCTCGCCGAGATAGGCTTCCGCCGTTTCCTTCATCTTCTGCAGGATCATCGCCGATATCTGTGAGGGCGACTGCTTCTTCCCGCCGGCTTCGACCCAGGCGTCTCCATTGTCGCCCTTAACGATCTTGTAGGGGACAAGCTTCTTGTCCTTCTCGGTGATCGGATCGTCATAGCGGCGTCCGATCAGGCGCTTCACCGCAAAGATCGTATTTTCAGGATTGGTGACCGCCTGGCGCTTGGCCGGCTGGCCGACGAGACGTTCGCCGTCTCCGGTGAACGCCACGATGGAAGGGGTCGTGCGCGCGCCTTCCGCATTCTCGATGACCTTCGCGTCTTTGCCATCCATGACGGCGACGCAGGAATTTGTCGTTCCCAGGTCGATGCCAATTACTTTCGCCATTTCATCTCTCCACTTAGCAGGCTGCCAGGACCCGATCAGGCGTTCCAGCGGCAGCCCCTTGTTCACATGAAATTCCGCGCCGTTACGGTTCTCTCGAACCGCCCGGTCGGTGGTGCGGCGTATATAAGAAGAGCTATTCGGGCACGCAAGGCATATGGCGTGCCCGAAAGGTTCGAATTGCAGCGAGACATCCTCGCTATTTTGTGTGTCCTCCGCCGTTTCTTGTCGGCGGACCTAATTCAGTCAAGGCATCGTCCGGGGCTCGGCAAACGGAGCCTTCGCCACCATATTTTCTCAATGACCCACACAGACACCATCGATCTCCTCCAACAACGGCGGAATCGCGCACTCAACACGTTCCACACCTGGCTGCTCGGATTCGGCAGCCTCCTCCTCCTGGCGGTCACCGCTTGGGCATTCGGCGGCACGGCGGGCATTCTTTACGCGATCATATTCGGCGGCGTTTCAATGTGGGCGGTAAGCCGGGCAAGCCCGCAGATCGTGCTCAAAATGTACAAGGCAAGGCCTGTCTCGCGTGCGGAGTTTCCAACTGGCGTTTATCTTGTCGGCGAACTATCCCAGCGAGCCGGCCTACCGACCGTACCCAAGCTCTTCGTCATTCCCTCAAAGGTGATGAACGCTTTTGCGGTCGGCAGCCGCAGCGACTCGGTCATCGCCATAACGGATGCGCTTGCCCGTAACCTCACACAACGCGAGCTCGCTGGCGTCCTTGCTCACGAAATCAGCCATATTGCGCATGGCGACATGAAGGTAATGGCCTTCGCTGACATGGTTTCGCGTTTCACCTCCGTGATGTCGACGGTCGGCATACTATCCCTGATCCTCAATATCAGCAGTTTCATCGGCGGCGGCGGCGAGCAGGTCCCGTGGCTCGCCGTGATCGTTCTCATGGCTGCGCCGACGGTTGGCGGACTTCTGCAGATGGCGCTTTCGCGGACCCGCGAGTTCGATGCTGACCTGGGTGCAGCAACACTGACCGGCGACACGGATGGACTCGCCTCCGCGCTCAGCAAGCTGGAGCGGGCGCACGGGCGACTCTGGGAGAGTATCCTCTTTCCGGCCGGCCGGATTCCGGACCCGTCGGTTCTGCGCACGCATCCTCTTACCGCCGATCGCATCGCCCGGCTCAACGCACTGAAGTTGGCGCCATATGGCGGTGCCCCTGTCATCGAGATGGAGCCGGTCCAGACTATGATCCGGCGCGCTTCTATCGTCCCGCGGATCGTGCCAGCCAGGACTTCGAATGACGGCCAGTCTCCGATGCTTTTCCTTGAGCAATCGACATTGGGCGAGCTTGACGATGAAGCGCCAGCCATCGATCGGCCTCTCAGCGAACCAGCCGGACCGCCACGTCTGCACATCCGGCGCGGCGCTGTATGGTGGTGACAGGGACCTCGTCTGGCATCTGCCAGAAATCGGAATCGATTTTTGGCCGGAACGATGCGTAGACTGGCGGCGATACAGCGCCCGAGGGGAAACGACCGCCATGCCGGTGTCCAAGACACGTCGCATCCTGCGGATGAGCGACAAGCACGTTGAGGCTGTCACCCGCAAACTGCCTGACCCAGGCGCGCAGGTGTTCGTCGACAGACGAGCCGCAACCGACGCCGATTACGAAGTTCTCGTAGCCTCATTGATCGCCGGCGCATCGCCGGCCGAGTTTTGGGTATTTGCCTACGGATCGCTGATCTGGAACCCGGCTTTCGACTATGTCGAAAGCAGACTCGCTGACGCACGAGGCTGGCGTCGCACATTCTGTCTCGGTTGGGACTATCGCTTCCGGGGAAACCTTGAGCAGCCGGGACTTATGCTGGCGCTCGATCGCGGCGGGCGTTGCAAGGGCGTTGCCTACCGGCTGCCGCAAGACGCGCTGGTCCCCAACCTGAACAGGCTGGTGCGCCGGGAAATGAGTATGGTGCCGAGCGCCTTCCCTCCGCGCTGGATCAAGGTATCTACATCGGAAGGTGTGTTAAAGGCGTTGACATTCGCCATCGACCGCAACAGCGGCCGCTATGTGACGGGCCTGCACGACGAGGCGGTGGCCGACGTACTCGCTTCGGCCTGCGGCTTTTGGGGCTCCATGGCCGACTATCTGCTGACGACTGTCCGCCACCTGGAAGAACTTGGCGTGCACGACCGCCATCTGTGGAAGCTGCAGGAACTGGTTGCGGAGCGCATCGAGCGTAGGCACGGACTTTGAACAGAAGAACGCCCCACCCGTGGCGGGTGCTCATGCGGTCACACCTTCTCCCACCCGTCATGCTCGCCGGCCCGTAAAATCGCGTCGATCATTCGCTGGTTCAGCACTGAGTTCTCTAGGGTGAACACTGGGTCCTTCCCGCCAGCGGCAGCCCGCGCGAATGCCTCGACCTCCAGCCGGTACTGGCGAACGCCAGGGAAGCGGAAGACGAACGCCTGATCGTGCTTCTGGTTGTGCAACTCGATGCGATGGTGCTCATAGTCGCCCGCATTGAAGGGACCGTGCACTTCAATGAAGCCCTTATCGCCATGGAAGACCATCACCTGGCGGGCTGCCATTTGCGTAGAGATGTAGAAGGATAGCTCGAACTCGCCGAAATCTGCCTTGATGCTCGAATAGATGTCGGTCCCGAAGGATCGATCGCGCTCTACCGTAGCCTGGATGCGAAGCGGCTCCTTGCCCGTCACAAACCGTGTCGCGACACTTGGATAGACGCCGATGTCGGGCAAAGCCCCGCCACCCAGAGCGAGCTGATTGCGCATGTTCGTCGGGTCGACATTGTAATAGGTGAACGCGCCTTGCACATGGCGGATCCGCCCGATGGCGCCGTCCTCCACGAGTTCGCGGACCTTCGCCCATTGCGGATGGTAGAAGACCATGAAGGCTTCGCAGATCAGCACCCTATTGCGGTCGCGGGCTTCGATCAGCTGTTTGATATCGTCGGCGTTGAGCGCGATCGGTTTCTCACAGAGCACATGCTTGCCCGCATTCGCCGCTTTCAGCGTCCATTCGACGTGTTGCGAAGTGGGCAGCGGAATATAGACCCCATCGATGTCGTATGACGCCAGTAGTTCATCGTAGGAACCGAATGCGTATTCGGCGTTGAAACGGTCGGCCAGCGCCCGAGCCTTGTCGAGGTCACGGCTGGCAATCGCAGTGACCTTCCCGTTTTCCGAATCGAGCATTGCCGGCAAGAGCTGCTCGCGCGCGATCTTGGCAGTCGACAGGACACCCCAGCGGAACATCGGCGCACTCCCTCATATTTGTCAGACAA
>JBEVEP010000065.1:0-5068 GCA_040512755.1 Mesorhizobium sp. | reverse complement strand
TCCTTGATGCCGGTCACTTCGCAGGTGACAACCGCGTTCTTGCGCAGTTCGCCGGAAGAGGCAGCCTCGCCGACGGCGTCTCGCGCCATCTGCTTGATGCCGAGCGAAATGCGCTCCTTCTCGACGTCGACGTCGAGAACCTGCGCCTTCACCATGTCGCCGCGGTTGTACTCCTCGATGACCTGCTCGCCCGGACGCGTCCAGTCGAGGTCAGAGAGGTGCACCATGCCGTCGACATCGCCTTCGAGGCCGATGAACAGGCCGAACTCGGTCTTGTTCTTGACCTCGCCCTCGACCACCGAACCGACCGGATGGGTGCGCGCAAACGCCTCCCACGGATTTTCCAGCGTCTGCTTGAGGCCGAGCGAGATGCGGCGCTTGGCCGGATCCACTTCGAGCACGACCACGTCGACCTGCTGGGTGGTCGACAGGATCTTGCCGGGGTGCACGTTCTTCTTGGTCCACGACATTTCCGAAACGTGGATCAGGCCTTCGATGCCCGGCTCCAGTTCGACAAATGCACCGTAGTCGGTGATGTTCGTGACCGTGCCGCTGATCTTCTTGCCGAGCGGGAACTTGGAACCGATATCGCCCCATGGATCGGACTCGAGCTGCTTCATGCCGAGTGAGATGCGGTGGGTCTCCTGGTTGATGCGGATGATCTGCACCTTGACCGACTGGCCGATGTTGAGGATCTCGGTCGGATGATTGACGCGGCGCCATGCCATGTCGGTGACATGCAGCAGGCCGTCAATGCCGCCGAGGTCGACGAACGCACCGTAATCGGTGATGTTCTTGACAATTCCCTCGACAACCTGGCCTTCCTCAAGGTTCTGCACGATCTCGGAGCGCTGCTCGGCGCGGCTCTCTTCGAGCACGGTGCGGCGCGACACGACGATGTTGCCGCGGCGGCGATCCATCTTGAGGATCTCGAAGGGCTGCGGATTGTGCATCAGCGGGGTCACGTCGCGGATCGGGCGGATATCGACCTGGCTGCGCGGCAGGAACGCCACGGCGCCGTCGAGATCGACGGTGAAACCGCCCTTGACCTGATTGAAGATGACGCCTTCGACGCGCTCACCCTTGTTGAACTTCTCTTCGAGACGGACCCAGCTCTCTTCGCGGCGGGCCTTCTCACGCGACAGCATCGCTTCGCCAAGCGCGTTTTCGATGCGCTCGACATAGACTTCGACCTGGTCGCCAGGCTTCAGCTGGCCGTCCTTCGCCTTGGCGCCGAATTCCTTCAGCGGTACGCGGCCTTCGACCTTGAGGCCGACGTCGATGATGGCCATGTCCTTTTCGATGGCCGTGATGATGCCCTTGACGACCTGGCCTTCGCCCGAGTGACCGTCCGAGAACGATTCCTCTAGGAGCGCGGCGAAATCATCGCGGGTGGGGTTTGCTTGTGACATATTTTCTCCTGGAATGGTCCGCGTGCGGACCGGCGCCGTAGGTTCGTGTTGCGTTGGCCTGCCGGCGTTCCGGGCTTCAAAAGCCCTGGGCCGCTATTGCGGCTGTAACCGGCGCAAAAGAATGCTGGCAGGCTGGCTCATGCCCGATGGGTATTGTCGCGCTTCCGCATGCGGAAGCCGGGCTACCCGTCTCAGGCTTTGTTTCCCTTGGCGAGGAGGGTGTCTATCACCATCCGGGCCGCCTGAAACGCGGCTTCTATAGACATTTCCGACGTATCGAGCAAGTGCGCGTCGGCGGCCGGCCTCAGCGGCGAGTCCGCGCGGCCCATGTCGCGGGCGTCACGCCGCTCGATATCTGCAAGAATGTCGCCGAGATCAGCAGTGCCACCACGCGATTCGATATCCCTAAGCCGACGCCGCGCACGGACTTCGGCACTGGCGGTGACGTAGAGCTTCACATCGGCATCGGGGCAGACGACCGTGCCGATGTCGCGGCCGTCGAGTACGGCCCCCAAGGGTCCTGCCGCGAAAGCTCGCTGCTTCTCAACGAGAATCTTCCGCACCTCGGGGATAACCGCGACCAGCGAGGCGGCGTCGCTTACCGCATGTGCCGAAAGCGCATGCTTGTCGAGGCTGGCGAGGTCGACCAGAAGCGCCGCTTCGATCGCATGCGCCTTGTCGTCAAGCGGCCAGCCCTTTTCCAGAAGCATGTGCGCGACAGCGCGATAGCTCAGCCCGGTGTCGATATGAGGGAGATGGTAGTAGTCGGCAAGCCGGCGGGCGAGTGTGCCCTTGCCTGAGGCCGCGGGACCGTCGATCGCGATGATCATCGTGCTTCGCCATAGCGGCGGACCAGTTCCGCCATATCTGCGTTGGTGTGCGTTTCGCCGCCGTCAGAGAGCCCTTTTACGACCCCGGAGATGTCGGCTGCCGGCCGGTTCTGGCTGACCTTCCACTTTCCGTCTATTGCCGTGATGGCAATCTCGACGCCGATGATGCCTTTGAGTTGCGCAGCGACAAAGGCGTCCGGCGCATCGGCAACTTCCCATGGCGCTGCGCGCGCGGCTTCATGGTCGGCGGTGAGGGCCGCGATCTGCTTTCGCAGCCATGCCGCATCGTCCCTGATGCGCGCCGTTCCCCTGATCTGAACAATGGCATAGTTCCATGTGGGTACGACCTTGCCGGTCTCCTGCTTGAGCGCATACCAGGACGGCGTGATGTATGAGTTGACGCCCTGGAACACCGCCAGTACCTCAGCGCCAGCCTGAATGTCCCGCCACTGTATATTGGCTCGCGCCATGTGGACCTGAAGCGTTCCCTTTTCGGAAAGCGTAGAATCGAGGTGAAACGGCAGTGCATTGGCCACAAGGCCTTCGGCGCCCGCGGTGATCAGCAGCCCCAGAGGATGAGCGCGAATGAGAGCGTGCTTAACATCGAGGTCATCTTCGCGAAAGTGCGGCGGCTGATACATGACTAGTCGATCTCCGCGCCCAGTGCGCTCATCAGGCCCATGAACTCCGGAAAGCTGGTGGCGATCATCGTCCGGTCGTCGACAGTGACGGGCCGTTCGGTGGCAAGACCCATGACGAGAAAGGCCATCGCGATGCGGTGATCGAGATGTGTCTCAACCGTACCGCCACCCAGCCCCTTGCCGCCCGGCCGGCCGCGTACCGCGAGCGAAGCCTCGCCTTCGCTGCAATCCACACCGTTCGTCTTCAGCCCGTTGGCCACGGCTGACAAGCGGTCGCTTTCCTTGACCCGCAATTCGTCGAGGCCCTGCATCAGCGTTTCGCCCTCGGCAAACGCGGCAGCCACCGCCAGCACAGGGTATTCGTCGATCATGGACGGCGCCCGCTCAGGCGGCACGGCGACGCCCCGCAATTCCGAGGACCGGACGCGAAGGTCCGCGACATCCTCGCCGCCCGCGCTGCGCGAGTTCATGACATCGATCGATCCACCCATTTCAAGAAGAGTTGCGATGAGGCCGGTCCGCGTCGGGTTCATCAGCACGTTTTCGACCACGACATCGGAGCCGGGTACGATGAGGGCAGCGACGATCGGGAAGGCTGCCGAGGACGGATCGCCCGGAACCACGATAGTCTGGCCCGCAAGTTTGCCCTGCCCTTCAAGCCGGATGTGGCGAACGCCATCCCGATCTGACTCGACTTCCAGGTTCGCGCCGAAGCCCTTCAGCATCTTCTCGGTGTGGTCGCGAGTCATCACCGGCTCGATCACGGTCGTGATGCCGGGCGTGTTCAGCCCCGCAAGCAACACTGCCGACTTTACCTGTGCCGACGCCATAGGCACCCGATAGGTGATCGGTGCTGCCACCTTGGGGCCTCGCAAGGTGATCGGCATACGGTCCCCGGCCGAGGTGCTGAGCACCTGTACGCCCATCTCCCGCAGCGGATCGAGCACGCGGCCCATCGGGCGCTTCGACAACGACGCGTCGCCAATGAAGGTGGTTTCCATGTCATAAGTGCCGACGAGCCCCATGGTGAGCCGCGAGCCGGTTCCAGCATTGCCGAAATCGAGAGCAGCGACGGGCTCGAGGAGCGCGCCATTGCCGGTGCCGCGGATGATCCATTCCTGGCCGCGCTTTTCTATATGCGCCCCCATCGCCCGCATTGCTTCGCCGGTCCGCATAACGTCCTCCCCCTCCAGCAGGCCGGTGATGCGGGTCTCGCCGGATGCCAGCCCGCCAAACATGAAAGAGCGATGCGAGATCGATTTGTCGCCAGGCACGCGCGCCGTGCCTGAAAGCGCAGGCGACTTGCGGGCGATCGCCGGCTGCGGACTGTTGGCATGCGACATGGAAACCTCGCGCGGATAATTGGGAGACGGACCAGGCCCGGCATTCCGGGCGGTCTCCTAACATGACGCGGAGCCACGGTCATCCCCGCGCAAATCAAGCAGAGCGCAATTTCGACCGGGCCACAACCGCGGCCTTTTGGCTTTGACAGGGCCGAAAAGCTTGGCTATGGGACCAACCTTCTATGGAGATACTGGACACGTGGCTAAATCCGAACTTGGCACAAAGCGCATCGACCCGGAGACGGGCCGGAAATTCTACGATCTGAACAACGATCCAATCGTTTCGCCGTACACCGGCAAGTCCTACCCGCGTTCTTACTTCGATTCCGGTAACGAAAAGGTCATCGAAGAGGAAGAGGCCGTCGAAGAGAAGGAACTGGATTCAGAGGAAGAAGGCGCAGTGCTCGTGCCCCTGGAAGACGCCGACGACGAGGCGAAGGGCAGCGGCGACGACCTGCCAGATCTCGGCGAGGACGAGGAGGTCGATCTCGGCGACGATGATGACGACACCTTCCTTGCCGACGAGGAAGAAGAGGACGACGACGTCTCCGGCATCATCGGCGTCGGGGACGACGACGACGAAATCTGACTCAATGGCGCGACCGGTTCAGGCCGCGCCATTCTGCCTATACCCTGCTGCAAAAACGGCGGCGGCGGGCTTGATCTTGGAGAAATGGCGGTTTAGAAGCCGCCATCGTTGACGGCGACGGGCGACCCTTGGCCCGGGCATCTCGCCGGAAACGGCGCCGGCCCAGACCGGCACGTGGGGCCATAGCTCAGCTGGGAGAGCGCTTGCATGGCATGCAAGAGGTCAGCGGTTCGATCCCGCTTGGCTCCACCAA
>JBEVEP010000048.1:0-17410 GCA_040512755.1 Mesorhizobium sp. | reverse complement strand
TGCTCCCAACCTTGATCCTGGCGTTCAAGCAGCTGCAGATTCTGCGGTTGACGCTCCCGGCTGCAATCCTCCTATAGAGTATCGACATATCGGCCGGCGGGCATAGTCTGCTTCAACCCTAGCGACAGATCGGCTGAGAAGGTCAGGCTTCGTGCCTGGCTATCGGCCTGGTCGAGTGTGCGGAGCTAAAGACGTGTCCGGAGTCCAGGATAAGTCGGGAACACATGAGGGAAAAATGCGAGATCGGGCCCTAATTCTGTGCGCGGCCGTCCTTGCGCTACTTGCGCCCGTGGTTACAGCGGTTAGGGCACTGGCGGTGCCACCTGACTCGCCTGCCGTATTGCTACTGATTGCGTCAATCGCCATCATTGCAGGTATCTTTGGCGGAGTAGCGGCAGCATTTGATAAGTCGCCAGGTCCCAAATCAGCGCTGACCCCGATAGCGACCGCGATAGTCCTCCTTCTCATGATTGACGCGTCCGTCGGCGGCCACGCGTTGCTGGAAAGCTTTACTACCGACAGACCGGCCAAAGCTGGCGTTCTCCTGTTGACGTTTCTCGTTGGGTCGACTGTGTTTTGGGTCATTCGCGAGAAGCTGGCAATAATAGCTTTTGTGGGGGCCGCGGCGGCCTTTAGTCTCTCGCTGATCGTGCGGTCGGACGTCCTTGTAACACGCGCAGCAGCACAGGAACCAAACGCGCCAATAATATACGTCGTGCTCGACGAAATGATCGGCCCAGAGGGTATTGACCGGTCAGTGCCCGGTGGCGAGGAAACTTATGAGGCGGTGCGAGGTCTTTTCGAAAGGCACCAGTTCAAACTCTACGGCAAAGCCTTCAGCCGGCATTTTCTCTCAGTGAGGGCCATACCGGCAACTCTGAATTTTGACTTCAACGAAGATTATGCGGGCAGACTTTCCAAATACGCCTCACGCTCAGCGACAGAACTTGGTCAGGTTGCGTTGTTTGATCGGATGGCAGCGGATGGGTTTCGAGTGAAGGTCCGGCAATCCGCGCACATAAATTTCTGTGCGGCGTCCGATGTGGAATGTGTTTCCTTTCCGTCGTTCAATCCTCAAAGCGCTTACGCGAATATCGGCAGCGCGGCATATCGAGCGACGATGCTCGTAATGCAAGAAGCTTTCGCGGAAAGCTATCTTCTGTACAATGTGACCAGGATTCTGGTACCGGTCTTCGGCGATCCCTCGGATGTGGTGCCAACCTTTTTCGACATTCATGGATTTCCTCTTTGGTTTGACGAGTTCGCGGAGGATGTCACCAACGCCAAGCCGGGCCAGATGTTCTTCACCCACTTCTTGCTGCCCCACAATCCAGCGGTGCTTAATGCGTCATGTGAGGCTCAGCGCAGATGGGTCTCGCCATATTATCTGGTCGAACAGCGCAATCTAACGGGCACACAGTTCGATGCCATGCGCTCCCAATTTTATAGTTGGTATTATGGGCAGGTAGGCTGTTTGCTCAGCAAACTGGATGGGTTCCTTACTAAAATCGAGGAAATGCCCTCCCTGCAGCAGGCCACCATCGTCTTCCACGGTGATCACGGCTCACGAATCTCATCCGGGCACTTTATCGAGAACCTGAGCAAACGCGATATGATCGATAACTATTCTGCGCTCTATGCGATCAAGGGCCCAGGTATCGAACCAGGCTATGATAGTCGAAAGGTATCGATTCAGCGGCTGACGGCTGAATACTTCAGTGGCAAGACGCTGGAAGAGCTTGGTCCAGACAACCCTAACGTAGTCATCGATAGCAAAGAGCAGGGCAAAGTCGTGTTGCGAGAGATGCCCGATTTCTAATGCGGCCCAGAATGTTCGGAAGAGGTGCTTCTGGACGCTCCGGCAAAATAATGGACTGGCGGCGAGTCGTGCACGCAAGCGAATTTCACTGGCGCATCGGCAAAAAACTATGACTGGGCGGCCTTGTTTCCGAGACCCTGTTAGCGATTTCCCGAGTTGGAGCCGTGTTGCACTACATTGACACGGCCGGACAGCACCTTAGGCTGCCGGCAGGAGCTTCCCTGCATTAATGCATGATTGCGTCCACGCGCTAAACAAGGCCAACGACGGCCGGCTAGGTATTGAAATTCATTCGCCGCACGAAGCTTCCTGGATGACTACTTTCCCTCCCTCAAATGCCAAACCTATTCGAGTGCCGTCGTTCGGTGGGGCAGGTAAAGCCGTGCTTTTCAGTCGCGGACTTGTCATCGTTTCCAGCATCGCAACCTCCATCCTGCTACCGCTCATCCTCGATCAGACCTCGGTTGGACAATTTTTCCTCGCGCAGATCATAATCGCCGGCCTCTCAACCGTTGCGCAACTTGGGCTGATTTTTTCTATTCCGGCGACCGTCACTGAAGCCGTCGCCACTGGCGATTTGGGACGGGCACGCGTGCTCGCAGCGAAGGCACTCGCCCTTGCGGCGTGCACGGGGTTGCTGGTCGCGGCAGTGGCTTGGCTGACATTGCCTTCGCTGGGCTCCAGGATTGGAATGGAGAGCCTTTCCGCCTGGATAACCGTGACCCCGATCATTGCGGCGATCGTGCCATTGATGGCGTTGAGCACGTTGCTGGTGGAACTTCTTCGCGGTATTCACGCAATCCGCGCCTCGGCCAGCCTCGCCGCGGTCACCGGGACCTTCACGGCATTCACTCTCACTCTCCTGTTTGCGAATGACATCGCTACAGACCTCTCTGGCGTCCTCCAGATCGTTCTAATCGGTTCGGCGATCTGCCTGCTTATTGGCGTTCCGCTCGCTACCCGCGCCATGTCGGGTTGGAAAGTCCCCGCCCTCAAGACAGTCTCGTCAAGCCAAATTCTCCGCCACACGCTGCCGAACCTCTTAACCACACTTGTCTTCTTCGCATTGGCGCAGCTTGACATCCTGCTCCTTAGCGCGCTCGGGACCATGAACGATGTCGCGGAATACGGCATCGCGCTGCGTTTTTCTGCCGTCCTTCTTGTACCTCTGGGGATCGCAAATGCGGCCTTCACGCCGCTCGCGGTACAGGCACGCTCGACATCTGATGAGACCGCTGTTCACGACATGATGAGCAAGCTTGTAACGATTAGCGCGGCGTTGTCCGTCATGTTCTATGTCGGTTTCGCATTAGCCGGCTATACACTCATAGTGTTCTGGAACCCTAACTATGTTGATTCCTACACCCTGACCCTTATTCTCGGTGTCGGGCAAGTTGTGCATGCCGGTGGCGGCTCAGCAGGGGTACTTCTCATGGTCTGGGGAGATCAGCGAGCGGCCATGCTCATCACGCTTGTTACGGGCCTTGTCACCGTTGCCCTGTGCCTTGTCGGGCTGCGTTACGGTGGGAGTTTCGGGCTTGCGATCGGAGCAGCCGCAGGCAACATCCTTCAAGTGTCGATGTTCGTCTACCGGGTGAGGAGACGCTTCAAGCTCGACCCCTCGCTTCTGGGCGTGCTGAGCCAGTGGTGGTTTGCGGAAAAGGCGAGCGCATAGCCTGCCGGCACTTAGGAAAGCCAAACGGTTGGCGGGCCGGACACAAAACAGGCTGACGCTGCCAGAGTGAACAGAACGGTCATGAATAAAACCGAACGGGTAGTAGTCTTGGGAGGCACGGGTTTTGTCGGCGCCGTGCTTGCGGAGCGCTGGCCTGCCGATGCAACTCCACCAATCTATCTCGTCCATCGCTCGCGACCGGGCTGGATCGACCGTCAGGCGATCAAATCTGTACCGGTCGATCTTGAGGACCCGAGTAGCGTTGCTGGGGCGCTTGGCACCGGTGCAACAATAGTGAATCTGCTCCGTCCCGACGGCAGCGGGTGGTATCCAAAGGTTATTGAAATGCTTGCGCCTCTTTTTGCCCGGTCGGGGGCGCGACGCTGCGTTCATGCCAGCAGTATTGACGTCTATCAGGACACAGCAAGTCCCGTGGTGTCCGAGGCGACTGAACCGTCGCCGCGCGGCGCTTACGAGAAAGACCATCTTGCGGCTGAAGCGATGCTGACCTGCAAATTCGACAAAGCGGTCATTTTGCGGCTCGGCGCGGTATTCGGCGTGGGCGGACTCAATGTCACTGCGCTTGCCAGGGAAATGGCGAGCGCGCCAAACTTGACGCTTTGGGTGAGGCGCGCGCTTTACGGCGAGAGGCGCATGCATTTGGTTAGCGTCGAGACCGTATGCGACGCGCTGATTTCGGCCGCGCTCTCCGAGACGTTGCCATACCGTCTTGTACTCGTGACCGATGACGGAGCCAAAGAGAACAATTTCGCGTTTGTACAGGACGCGCTCGCCACCGCATTCGGCCGTTCCGTACCGCACGCCGTTCCCAATATACCGCGCTCTGTCCTCCGCCTTTTGCTTCGGTTGCGCGGGCTGCCGATTGCTGGGATCGACCGGCGGTTCTCCAATGAGCGCGGTCGCATATTTGGGGTCGATCCGAGCGCCTTTCCGCAGCGTCTGCATCGCTATGCGCAAGTTCTCTCGCAGGAAATTCGCGCATGAAGATCCTCTTGACTACCGTCTCGCTCGATTCAGAGCGCGGTGGGGGTACGGCCGAAAGAACACGGCTGCTGGCCCTTCATCTTGGAAGATTGAGTCATGACTGCGCAGTGGCAACGATCGAGGGTGGCGACATCGCGGATCGTCTTCGCCACGCAGGGATCCGCGTCTTCGCCACCGGATTCATAAGACTGCGCTTCACAATCCCGCTGCTCAATCCGGCCAGCCTGGCCCGCCATGTACGCAATGCTGAGGTGATCCACATCCTTGGCTACTGGAACCTCCTGTCGGTTACTACAGCATGGCTCGCATGGTGGTATGATCGCCCGTATGTATTGAGCGCGGCGGGAGAGTTCGCCAAGCTGGAGCGCCCCCGCCCTGTTGACGTGGCATTCCATGGTCTGTTCGGGAGACGCATGATCCGTCACGCGTCAGCACTGGTGGCAATCACTGAACTTGAGAAGACGCAGATCGTGGAACGGCTGGGCGTACCGGATAACCGCGTCATGGTGGTGCCTAACGGGGTGGACGAGGAGGGGAACATGCCGGACCCCGATACTGCACTTCCTGATGCGCCGTTTCTCCTATTCATGGGGCGATTGGCCCATGTGAAGGGTCCGGACCTTCTTTTGAAGGCCTTCGGTGCAGTCTCAAATATGCATCCCGATGTCCACCTCGTATTTGCCGGCCCGGATTTCGGGCTCAAACGTGAATTGGAAGAGATAGCCCGGGGATCTGGTATCTCGAGCAAGGTACATTTCACGGGGCATTTGGGTATTGCTCAGCGTGCGGAGGCATATCGGAGAGCCATGGCCCTTGTCGTACCCTCACGCTCCGAAGCAATGTCGCTTGTCGCCTTGGAAGCAGCCGCTGCGGGGAAGCCTCTCCTGCTAAGCGATCAGTGCGGCTTTGCCGACGCCGCTGCGGTTGGTGGCGGGCTCGTAGTACCTGCAACCATAACCGACTTGCGGGACGGACTCTTACAATTGCTCCGCGACAGGGCGGAACTCGGAAAAATGGGACAGCGTATGAAAGCGCACGTCGCGGCTAACTTCGGGTGGGCCGCCATTGTAAGCCAGTTTGCCAAGAAGCTGGAAAGCCTGAGGTCAGCGGATGGAAAAGAATATCACGTAGCAGAGGCCGAGCTTTGAGTGCACTACCTTCCGTCTCCATTGTCGTTCCTGCGTACAATGCGGTTCGCTACATCGGGGAGGCTGTTACAAGCCTTTTGATGCAAGACCATCCAGACTTCGAAATTATTGTCGTGGACGATGGCTCAATGGACGGTACCGCGGATATCGCTGGAGCGTTCGGCGACCGGGTTATCCTCCATCGCCAGGTCAATGCCGGACAAAGTGCCGCCCTTCGGGTCGGATGGTCAATGGCTCGCGGCGAACTGATCGGATACCTCAGCGCCGACGACAGATTGCGACCCGAGGCCACAAGGCGATGCGCGGAGGTGCTTGCGGCACGGCCGGAATGCGTCTTGGTGTATCCTGACTTTGATCTTATTGACGAGAGTTCGCATCGCACGGGAACCGTTCGCGCGCCCGAGTTTTCGCGATGGGCTCTTTACGCCAATCTCCATTGTATGCCTGGGCCGGGATCGCTGTTCCGCCGCTCTGCGTACGAGGCAGCCGGTCCTTGGAACCCGCAATTTCGTCAGATACCGGATCTCGATTTCTTCCTGCGCGTGGCGCTTCACGGCGATTTCATACGTCTGCCTGAAGTGCTGGCGGATTTCCGTAGGCATGACGAGTCTACAACGTATCGTTATGCACCGTTCGATAGGGGCGAAGAGCCCCTGAGAATGGTTAGCGTCTTTCTCGGCCGTCAGGATCTGTCGGAGGACATCCTTCGTTGGGAATCTGCTATGAGAAGCAACGCGCATTTGCTGTCTGCGGCGATCCACGGCCAGTCGGGAAGGACCGCCCTTGCGCTCAAGCGGATCTTGAAAGCTGCAATGCTTAGTCCGTCTTCTATGGTGTCGAAAAAGACACTTAGTTATTTGAAGACTATCACCAAGGCTGCACGAACGACGTCTGTGCCGTAAGAGGACCATTGGCACGCATGACTTATGGGAGCGACCATCGCGACGCTCGTCGCTAGCGACGCTGCGCGTCGTGTTCGGTCCGCGTTGCGGCAATGCATTGAACAACCTGCCTCTTTTTCTCGGTTTTAAGTGACCATCATAGCCACACGTCGCTTACCAATTGCGCGTCTGGGCGTTCAAAAAAGGCAAGCTGCCAAGATTGCCGACAACGGGTGCATGAACGTTGACGATCCTGAACGCTTTTGAGAATGTGCGTAATCAATGGCTTAGCTTTGCCAACTGCTCCAAGAGGAAGCGTCGGTTGGGCTCTCAGAAGAACCCCTGTGAACGATGAATCGATTGCGAATCCTCATTTTGACCCAATATTTTTGGCCCGAGCCTTTTCGCATTAACGAAGTCGCGGAATCGCTCTGTGAATTGGGGTGCGACGTCACGATCCTTACTGGACAACCAAACTACCCCGACGGAAAAATCTATGCTGGGTACAGCGCTTGGCAAACTGGCAGGCATCGTCATCACGGCGGATTTGATATTCATCGGACTCCGATTATTCCCCGCGGACGGGGATCAGGCGCGCGTCTTGCCGCCAATTATCTTTCCTTCGTCTTGAGCGCATCCATTGTTGGGCCGTGGCTTTTGCGTGGAAAATCCTTTGACGTAGTGTTCGTTTATGGGATTTCTCCTATCCTCCAAGGTGTTCCGGCCGCAGTGTTTCGTGAACTTAAGCGAGCGGCTAGTGTAATCTGGGTCCAGGATCTGTGGCCACAAAGTCTGGAGGTGACTGGCTATGTCAGGAGTCCCCGTCTGTTGTCGACAGTTGGATTGCTGACCAAATGGATCTATCGGCGGGCAGACCTTCTGTTGGTGCAGTCGGAGGCTTTCCTTGATGAAGTACGGTCCATGGCAGGTCCGGCAAAATCGATCGCCTTTCACCCCAACCCCGGCGACCGCGCGCTAGCGCAATCTTCTGCGGGCGACGTATGTGTCAGTGCGCCACTTCAACTGCCCGCCGGGTTTAACGTAGTTTTTGCCGGCAATCTGGGATCAGCACAGGGCCTCGAGACGATTGTGGCGGCAGCCGCAATTCTTCTGAAGCAACACTCCGACATCAACATCGTGGTGATCGGATCCGGTAGCAAGCTTGAATGGCTTCAGGCGGAGGTCAAACGGCGGGGGCTTCATAATTTCTACATCACCGGGCGTGTTTCCCCCGAAGCGATGCCGGCAATATTTCGTCAGGCATCCGTTCTCCTGGCTACGCTTAGTAACGCTCCAATTCTGAGCCAGACGATACCGAGCAAGATCCCGAGTTATCTGGCTTCCGAGCGGCCGATTATCGCATGCATGAACGGCGAGGGTGCACGCATCGTTCGTGAGGCGGGCGCGGGTTTGACTGTACCTGCCTCAGACGCTGAGAGCCTTGCCGCTGCCATGGTCGCTTTGAGAAACATGCCCCTCGAAGAGCGCAATGCCATGGCAGCGTCCGGGCGCGCTTATTTCGACGAGCATTTCTCTCCCCGAAAACTGGCTAATAAATTGATTCGGCACTTTGAGGCTGCCATACGAAATCGCCGGAATCCGCGCTCAGATGGAGACGATAGTGGCGTTTGAAAAGCCCGTTAGGGTCATGGTTCTTGGAGCGTCTGGTATGCTCGGAAATACGACCATGCGAGTTTTCGCTAGTGATCCACGATATAGCGTGTTGGGCTCAATACGGTCAGCGACCTCGCGCGTTCGATTTCCCGAGGACATTCGCAACCGTTTGATCGACGGCATCGAGGCCGAGAATGCCGACGCCCTGACAGGTTTGCTTGCTGAGGCAAGGCCCGACGTCGTAATCAACTGCATCGGTGTCATAAAGCAGCTTTCGGCGGCCAACGATCCACTTGCAGCAATTCCAATTAACTCAGTCCTGCCGCACAGACTGGCGCGCCTTTGTAGGCTAATTAATGCTCGGCTTGTTCATATCGGCACGGACTGTGTTTTCGACGGCAGCAGAGGCAACTACAAGGAAATCGACAGGCCAGACGCCCAGGACTTGTACGGTCGGACCAAGCTGCTTGGCGAGGTCGACTATCCTCACGCGGTGACTTTGCGGACCTCGATCATTGGACGGGAACTGGGCAGTACACATGGGCTGATCGACTGGTTTCTCTCGCAAGAGGGCAGTGTAAAAGGTTACTCGAAGGCAGTCTTTTCAGGCGTGCCGACGGTAGAGCTTGCTCGAATCATAAAAGATCTCGTCCTACCTCGGCCAGAGCTCCACGGTCTTTACCATGTATCGGCCGACCCGATCGATAAATATAAACTACTAAGGCTGGTGAGCGAAATCTATGGCAAGCGTATTGAGATCGTCCCCGACGACAGTATTGTGATCAATCGGTCGCTCGATTCGACTGTGTTCCGACAGCTCACCAGATATACGCCTCCGTCATGGCGTGAACTGATCACTTCAATGCATGATTTCGGGTGATTTCAGACCGAACAAAGGATTGCAATCAGGATGTTCGAGTCTAAGACTATTCTAATCACCGGGGGAACCGGATCATTCGGTACAGCGGCACTCGATCGGTTTCTGAAGACCGATTTTGCTGAGATTCGGATATTCAGTCGCGACGAGAAGAAGCAGGAAGACCTGCGTATCGTTTTGGGCGACGATCGTGTCAAATTCTACATCGGGGATGTGCGCGATTATGATGCCGTGGACGATGCGATGCAGGGGGTGGACTACGTCTTCCACGCCGCTGCGCTTAAGCAGGTCCCGTCTTGTGAATTCTACCCGATGGAAGCAATTCGTACCAACGTTCTGGGTGCAGAAAACGTCCTGCGTGCGGCCATTGCACATGAGATCCAACGCTGTGTTGTCTTGAGCACCGACAAGGCAGTCTATCCTGTCAACGCTATGGGAATGTCAAAGGCGCTGATGGAAAAGGTAATGGTGGCTAAGTCACGTATCAGCAACAGGAGCGGGACTGTTGTGTGCGCAACGCGTTACGGAAATGTCATGGCCTCACGGGGATCAGTGATCCCGCTTTTCCTTGATCAGTTGAGGCAGGGGAAACCCCTGACCGTTACCGATCCCTTTATGACGCGGTTTATCATGTTGTTGGATGAATCGGTCGATCTTGTTCTCTATGCGTTTCAGCACGCGAGGCCGGGCGACATTTTCGTGCAGAAGGCGCCAGCCTCCACCGTCGGTGACTTGGCGAAAGCACTTCGGGACCTTCTTGGCAAGGACAACCCAATGAAGGTGATCGGCACAAGACATGGCGAGAAACTTTATGAATCGTTGGTTTCGCGTGAAGAAATGGGCCGGGTCGAGGATCTTGGCAATTACTATCGGATACCCGCCGACAACCGAGACCTGAACTACGACAAGTATTTCGTGGAGGGAGAACAGGGGATTTCCCGGCTTGAGGACTACACTTCTCATAACACGAGGAGGCTGAATGTGGATGAAGTGAAGCAAGTACTCCTGAAACTGCCTATCGTGCGAGAGGCGCTCGGTGCTTAAGGTAATGACAGTTGTCGGGACGAGGCCCGAAGTCATCCGCTTGTCTCGCGTAATAGAGAAGTTTGACGCGGCCTTCGACCACACCCTCGTCCACACCGGGCAAAACTTCGACTATGAACTCAATGAGATTTTCTTTAATCAACTCGGCATTCGCGCCCCTGACCAGTTCCTGGAGGTGGCGGGCAAGACTGCCGCGGAGACGATAGGAAAGGTCATCATCGCTGCCGATACCGTACTCGAGAAGTACGCGCCTGATGCCCTCCTGATTCTAGGGGATACAAACAGCTGTCTTGCCGCAATTTCGGCCAAACGCCGGAAGATCCCAATTTTTCATATGGAGGCAGGCAATCGCTGTTTCGATTTTCGTGTACCTGAAGAGATCAATCGGCGAATTGTAGATCACATCTCGGATATCAATCTTACCTATAGCCAAATTGCTCGAGACTATCTCTTGCGCGAGGGATTGCCTCCGGAGCAGGTGATTTGTACCGGCAGTCCGATGCGGGAGGTCTTGGAGCACTACCGTCCAGGCATTGAAGCATCGAGTATCGTCTCCGATCTTGGGCTCGCTGATGACGGTTATTTCGTCGTGAGCGCTCACCGGGAGGAAAATGTTGACGCATCCGAACAGCTACGAAAACTAGTCGGGCTTCTCAACACGATTGCCGATACCCATGGCCTACCTGTTATTGTCTCCACGCATCCGCGAACTCGAAAGCGGAT
This sequence comes from Mesorhizobium sp., assembly GCA_040512755.1. Classification (GTDB taxonomy): domain Bacteria; phylum Pseudomonadota; class Alphaproteobacteria; order Rhizobiales; family Rhizobiaceae; genus JBEVEP01. The sequence continues at coordinate 6,624 of JBEVEP010000048.1, read as the reverse complement.
CGACTCTCTCGGCGCATATTGCGACGAAAGAGTGCGTTTCATGAAGCCTTTTGGCTTCCTTGACTATGTCAAGTTGCAGATGTCGGCGCGCGCAGTCTTGTCCGACAGCGGCACGATCACTGAGGAATCATCTATCCTCAACTTTCCTGCTCTCAACCTGCGCGAGGTCCACGAGCGCCCGGAAGGATTCGAGGAGGGCTCCGTGATGATGGTCGGGTTCGATGTCGACACGATTTTGCAAGCTCTGACTATTTTGGAACGCCAACCTCGAGGTGAGGACCGCGGACTGCGGCTTGTGCGCGACTACGAGGCGGACAACGTATCAGAAAAAGTGCTGCGCATCGTTTTGAGCTACACTGGCTTTGTTAACCGACGCGTGTGGAGAAAACCGCAGCCGTAGACTGGAACTCATCGTGGCAGCGGGCCACACGATCTTAGTTCAGTCTCAACGGAATCCCTTCGATTCCGATCCAGCCATAACGCCTCGGTACCTGGGAGAATTGTTACGCGGTGGGGGCCTCATGCGCAGGCACACGGCCTAGAGCAGATTCGATCACTTCTTCTGCAATGGCGCCGTTCAGAATTTCTTCGAACCTCTCCAGCGCTCGCGCAACGTTGGCTCCATCCATCACCCGGTGATCGTAGAGGATCCGCACATTCACTGACCCATCCTCGCTAATCGGCCCGTAGTTGAGAAATGTCGTCAAAGGCGTCAGCGGGTTGAGAGACTCTGCCCCCAGCCCGGAGTAAACCGACAACTGGAAGGTGCCGAAATAGTTCGCGCGCTGCCGCGCGATGTTCAGCCCGAGCCACATGAGCAGCCACCGAATGGGCGCTGGCGCCTGGGCCATCTTCAACGCGCGGCGAAACTCACGGACCTCCATCACTGGCCGGGACCGCGCCGCGTCGATTGAAGCCTCGAGCTCGGCGATCGAGAATCGTTCGGGGCCCTTGATGAGACTCAGCAAAACGGCGCGCTCGCCTTCATAGTCGCGTTCATGAGCGATCGAGGCAACGCTTACCGGGTATTCGAAGAGGTGCGGCCGGGGAAACTTGACATAAGCGCGCCGCAGCTCGGGAACTTCTCGTGAAAGGAGGGCATATCCTTTCAGGAAGATGGCTGCCCACGACGGCCTGGTCTTCAACCCGGAGCGCGCTTTAAGCAGCGGCCCGAGGGTCATCTGGCGCTGCACCGTGATCCTTGGCACCCCGATGGAGAATCGCATCAGGTCGCAGACAAGGCGTCGAGGCGCCGACAGCTTGAGCGCGCGGCCTCTCATCACAGAGCCTCTAGTAAATGTATGGGATTAGTCTTTTTGTTCGCTCCATATAGTCGCGATACTCTGGGCCGAAATTCTCCAGCATCATACGCTCTTCCTTATCCACCCGCAGGAAAAAAAGTAACGCAAAACCAATCAGGCCCCCCAGCCCTACGGCCCAATTCGAAAGCAGGAAAGCCTGCCCCACTGCCATCAGGAAAAATGAAGTGTACATCGGGTGGCGCACCAGCGCGTATGGGCCCGATGAGACCAGTCTGTGCTGCTCGCGAATCTCAAGTGTTATCGACCAGTTTCGACCCAGCATTTTGTGCGACACGCGGAAAAGCCATAGCGCGGTGCCGAAAATAATTGCTCCGAGGATGACTGCCCATAAGCGGGCAGGATAATCGGCTGATTCGGGGATGCCGGACGCGACGTAGAACGCAGGTAGAACCGCCATTCCAAAGAGGGCGGAGGCAAGGCCAGCGAAGTCCGAGCGTGAACGCCTATTGCTGACAACGCGGGAGCGTCTGGCTCGACGCTCGAAAGGATATCGAATGGCGTACCAGGCGATAATGCCCAGAAGCCACATGATCTTTCCAATGGAAGCCACCCCAATGCCCACCCGACGTCACCGATCTGTTGTTACCGTATCCCGCACACCAGCCGGCGCCGCTAGTGACCGGCCCCGCGGGGTATTCTCCAGAGTTCTTCGATGGTGAGCGTCAAAGCCGGGCATCTAACCCGCCGAGCTTGCCGAACCGCTATTCATCTCTCGAAGCTTGGTGATGAACTGCTGCGGCCTGAGATATTTCGACGGAATCTTGTATCCCATGGAGCGAGCGATGTCCCCCGTAAAGGCGTTGCAATTGTAAACCGAAGCTTGCCAGACCGGTGAACTCTCCTGCAGTTTTCGTATTTGCGCGACGACATCCCTGTATTCGGATTCGCTCAGCATCACGCGCCAGCTCGCTGATCTGTAAGTTTCTTCCAAATCACCGTCGCTCCACCCGGTTTCGGCTGGCACCGGCACGAAATGGCCAAGAACATACGGAACTTCGCTGCTCGAAGCAGGATGAAGGCCCGCGACTTCGGAATTGACAATCTTGCCGGTATCATTGACGCGGCCGAAAACCACATAGGTATGGCCATAGCTCAGCGCATACCGGGAGCGGAACTCAATGAAATAGCTGCGGTCCTTTGGCGCGGCCACCGTTCCGCTGCGAGCCCCCGTCACCGACGGCGAAACCACGGCAGCGCGGTCCGGGCCGTATGACACATAGCCGGGCTGAGGCGGAAGGTCATCCGACTGACATCCAGCCAACAAAAGCACAAGCCAAATCGCAATCACTGAACGGCCACTTACCAGCGTCATCGCTCGTCCCATTCGCGAACTCCGATGAGCCCAGACCAGAAGCCGGTCTAGTGCAGTTATACTTGGAGGAAGGGCTGGGTGGCCCTTCCTCCATAGGAGCTTACCCCCTACTTGGTGATTGGCGCAGCCTCTACCGGCGCGGGTTCTACCGGCGGCGGAGCCTTCCCCTTGCCTTTGCCCATCGTTCCACAGCCACTAAGGCTGGCAACGGCGAGCGCGGCAACCACTGCGATTAAAAGTCTGCTCATCAAATCAATCCTTTCCCCACAGGCGGAAACGGTACTTTCGGAAGCACGGTCCACAAATCTCGTGGACTAGCCCAAGATAGGGTGAACTGCGCGAAGGTCTAGTGCAAGAATGTCACAGTCGATAGCCAGATTGACTTCAGATAATCGCTTTTTAGGTGGTAAGACGTGATGCAATTCAACTATCCGTTGTCTTCGGGCTATCACGGTTACACAACCGTAAATTTTAGATTACCAAAACGTCCGTTCCAACCGGCGTACGGCCGTAGAGGTCGATGATGTCATCATTCGTCATTCGGATGCACCCGTTCGACACCTCCCTGCCGATGGTCCATGGTTCGTTCGTGCCATGCACACGGAACATGCTGTCATGCCCACCGCGGTAGAGGTAAAGAGCCCTGGCGCCGAGCGGATTGTTTGGTCCGCCAGGGACACCCCCAGCGTATTCCGCCAAGTGAGGTTTGCGTTTCAGCATGCTTGCGGTAGGCGTCCAAGCTGGCCAGTCCGACTTTCGGCCGACTACCGCTGTGCCCTTGAACGTCAGCCCGTTCTCGCCGACGCCGACGCCGTAACGTGTCGCCCAGCCATCCGGCTCGACGGCGTAGAGGAACCTTTCCGACGTATTGACCACGATCGTTCCCGGCACCTCGGGACCGGAATACTGTACGCGTTGACGCTTGAAGCGCGAATCCACCGGAGGGTGTTCCGGAAGTGCGTACGAAAGCGGTGCGGTCACCTGTTCCAGCGTGGAAGTGCAACCAGCAACCGCAAAAGTCAGGCCGCCAAGCAGCAAACCGCGGCGCGTAATCTTGTCACCGTTCATGTGTCCCCGTCAGACTGGTTGATTACAATATTAGCCCACTCTTAACACTCTAAGACCCGCAAGGCCAAGTCTGGATGTTGCGCTGAAGAACGACGAGAATATGTCAGGAGCCTTTGTTGTTGCGCCTACGCCACGCTATCGACACTGACGCGGCGTGATAGACTCCGGTGCGCAGTTGACTAAAATAACTCGTCCTGTGCTATTCGAGGACGTCAAGCCCAATGGCCGAAGCACGTATCCAACGGCGACTCGCTGCGATCATGGCTGTCGATGTAGCCGGTTACAGCCGGCTCATGGGATTCGACGAAGCCGCAACGCTTGCTGCGCTAAAAGCCCATCGCAGGGAATTGCTCGACACCGAAATCGCCGAGCACCAAGGCCGTATTGTCAAGTTGACCGGCGACGGCATGCTGGTCGAGTTCGCAAGTGCTGTGGACGCGGTGGCGTGCGCCGCGGAGATTCAACGTGGCATGGGCGTCCGTAACGCCGATATTCCTGAAGAACGGCGCATCGAGTTTCGGATCGGCATCAATCTTGGTGACGTGATTGTCGAAGACAGTGATCTCTACGGAGACGGCGTCAATGTCGCGGCGCGTCTCGAAGCTTTGGCCTCACCCGGCGGGGTTTGCATTTCAGGGAAGATCCACGACGAAGTTCGCGGCAAAATCGACATCGCGTTCACTGACCGCGGCGAACAGCAGCTCAAGAACATTGCCATTCCTGTTCGCGTTTTCAGCTCGTCGGGCGATAGCGTCATCCCGGGTGACAGGCGACATCCTGCATCGAACGAATTGTCGATTGCGGTTCTGCCGTTCGCCAACATGAGCGACGACAAGGAGCAGCAGTTTTTCAGTGACGGAATCACCGAGGACATCATCACGGAACTGTCCCGGTTTCGGCAAATACAGGTTCTCGCGCGCAATTCATCCTTCCAGTACCGCGGCACCAACCTCGACATGGTCCGGGTCGGCCGTGAACTCGGCGTACATTATCTGGTGGAGGGCAGTGTGCGCCGGATCGGGATGCGTGTGAGAATCACTGCGCAGCTCATTGACGCCAGATCCGGCCATCACTTGTGGGCGGAGAAGTTCGACCGGGATCAAAGCGATATTTTCGCCGTTCAGGACGAGGTGGTCCGCACAATCGTCGCAACGCTCGTGGGCCGGCTGCAGGCCGCCGGCGCGGAGGTGGCCAAGCGTAAGCCACCGGCCAGTCTTGCAGCCTATGAATGCGTGCTGCGGGCAGATGCCCTGCCCCTCTATGATCCCGATGCCGGGGTGGAAGCGCGCATGCTCTACGAAAAGGCAATTGAACTGGACCCCCGATACGCGCGGGCCTATGCGCTTCTGGCGATCAATCTCAATATTCAGTGGGAGCGTGAACTCGACGCGCCCGACAGCATACTGGAACAGGCGGTGGCGCTTGCGAGGAAATCTGTCGCACTCGATGAGAACGACAGCGTTTGCCAAAGTTCACTTGGCTTGGTCTACCTCAATAGCCGGGCGCACGATTTGGCGGAACATCACTACAGGAAGGCGCTTGAGCTCAACCCCAATCGATCAGCGCTGCTTGCAAGCATGGGGTTTCTCTGCAGCTATTTGGGGAAACCGGAGGAAGGCATCGTTTATCTCAAGGAGGCGCGACAGCTCGACCCCTTCTTTGAGCCGTCCTGGTATTGGCCCACACTCGCAATAGCCCAGTTCATCGCGCACGAATACGACGAGGCCATAGCGGCGATCCTTCACTCGCAGGAAACCTCAAGCTGGACACATGCTCTTTTGGCGGCTTGCCATGCGTATAAGAACGACCGGGCTGAAGCACGCCGGCACGCGGAGGAGGCACTTCGGCTGGCTCCGCACTTTTCAATTAAAAGGACAATGACGCGCGAACCCTTCAAGCGCGATGCCGACCGCCAACACCTGGTGGAAGGCCTGAGCATGGCAGGCCTCCCCCAGTGATCCGCCTCGGCGGTCAGGCCTTGATGAAATCGAGCAGGTCAGCGTTGACCTCGTCCTTCTGGGTTGTGCACACGCCGTGGGAGCCGCCCTTGTAGACTTTCAATCGTGCGTCTTTGACAATCTTGGCCGACAGCGCCCCCGACGCGGCGAACGGAACAATCTGGTCGTCGTCACCGTGGAGGATCAGCGTCGGCACATCGATCCGTTTCAGATCTTCGGTCAGATCGGTCTCCGAAAATGCCTTGACGCAAAAGTACGAAGCCGGCAGCCCCGCCATCATCCCCTGCAACCAGAAGGAGTTGCGGACGCCTTCCGATATTTTGGCACCCGGCCGATTGTAGCCGTAGAACGGTAATGTGAGTTCCTTGAAGAATTGAGAGCGATCGGCCAGAACGTTGGCCCTGATCTGATCGAACACCTCTAGCGGCGTACCGTTAGGATTCTTGTCGCTTTTGACCATAACCGGAGGAACCGCGTCGATCAGCACGGCCTTGGCCACGCGTTTCGTGCCGTGCCTGCCTATATAGCGTGTGACCTCGCCACCTCCTGTGGAGTGGCCGACATGAATTGCGTCGGTGAGGTCGAGATGTTCGACAAGCTCCGCAAGGTCGTCGGCGTAGGTGTCCATGTCGTTGCCGTGCCAAGGCTGACTGGAGCGGCCATGACCGCGGCGGTCGTGTGCGATGCAGCGGTAGCCACGCTCAGCGAGGAACAACATCTGGTCCTCGAAAGCGTCGGCAGTGAGCGGCCAGCCATGGCTGAAGACAACCGCCTGCCCCTTGCCCCAGTCGTTGTAGTAAATCTGCGTGCCGTCTTTCGTTTTGAATATCGTCATCGCTTCAACTCCCGGCGAGAATGGATGGATCGCACTTTCTGCCTTACCGGGACTTGCCCGGCGGTCATCCGGTACGATGAGGAGTTTCTCAACAGGCAAGCCGAGTGGCAAGCGGGAGCCTCGGTCGCG
>JBEVEP010000400.1:0-10497 GCA_040512755.1 Mesorhizobium sp. | reverse complement strand
CGGGCTCGTCGGTGACGACCGCGATACGCTCGACCCCTTCGGCGCGCACCTGACGGGCAATCGTGTCAACCGTCAGGTTTCCTTCGTGCGGCTGGCCACCGGTCATTGCGACGGCATCGTTGTAGAGGATTTTGTAGGTAATATTCACGCCGGTCGCGAGCGCAAAACGGAGTGCGAGCACACCGGAATGGTTGTAGGTGCCATCACCAAGATTCTGGAAGAAATGCTCTCGCTTGGAGAAAGGGGCCTGTCCCACCCACTGCGCACCCTCCCCGCCCATCATCGTAAAGCCGACAGTTGAACGGTCCATCCAGAGCGCCATGAAATGGCAGCCTATGCCACCGCCCGCAATCGAGCCTTCCGGCACTTTGGTCGATGAATTGTGAGGACAACCCGAACAGAAATATGGCATGCGCTGCGCGACATCGTCGGTATCGGCGAGCATTGCCTGGTACTGTCGCAGTTGCCGCACCCGCGCGCCGATCTCCTCCGAAGCGCCGATCACTTTGAGGACGCGTTCACCTATCGCGATCGCGATATCGTTGGGATCGAGCGCGCCCTTCGCCGGGAAAAGCCATTCCCCGCGCTCATCCCTCTTGCCGACGACCAAAGGCTGCATCGACGTGCCGTAGAGATCCTCGCGAACTTGCACTTCGATCAGCGAACGCTTCTCCTCAACGACGATGATCATTTCCAGCCCACGCGCAAAATCCTTGATGTGCTCGATGTCGAGGGGCCAAGGGCAGGCAACCTTGAAAAGCCGAATGCCGATCTGATTGGCTCGCCGTTCATCAATGCCGAGTTCATCGAGCGCCTGGCGCACGTCGAGATAGCTTTTGCCGACGGTGATGATGCCTATCTTCGGCTTACGCCCGCCGGAATAGATGATCCTGTTCAGCCCGTTGGCGCGTATGAACGTCGAAGCTGCCGCGCGCTTGTATTCGTGAAGCCGCGCTTCCTGGCCGATGGGGTCGAACTCGTAGCGGATATTGAGACCGCCGGGAGGCAGGTCGAACTCCGGGACGACAATATTCAACCGGTCAAGGGAGACATCCACGGAAGCGGTGGACTCGATATTGTCCTTCACGCATTTGATCGCCGCCCAGGTGCCCGCGAAACGCGACAGCGCATAGCCGTAGATGCCGAAATCGATGAGTTCCTGCACGCCCGCGGGATTGAGGATCGGCACCATCGTGTCAACGAACAGGAACTCGGTCGCGTGTGCGATCGAAGAGGACTCTGCCGTATGATCGTCGCCCATCAATGCGAGCACACCGCCATGTTTCGAAGTGCCGGCCAGATTGGCGTGACGGAAGACGTCGCCTGACCGGTCGACGCCAGGCCCCTTCCCGTACCAGAGGGCGAACACGCCATCGTGCTTGCCCTCGCCCAGCAGCTCGGTCTGTTGGGTGCCCCAACAAGCCGTCGCGGCAAGCTCCTCGTTGAGCCCCGGCTGGAAAACGATGTCCGAACCCACGAGTTGGCGCTTCGCCTTCCAGAGCTGCTGATCGAGCCCGCCGAGCGGTGACCCTCGATACCCCGACACAAACCCGGCGGTACTCAGTCCCATGCGGCGGTCGCGCTCGCGCTGCATGAGCAGCATGCGGATAATGGCCTGAGAGCCCGACAGGAAAATGCGTTCCTTCGACAGGTCGAATTTGTCGTCGAGCGCAATGTCGTGCAGCGTCATGAAGCTTTTCCTCCTGCGGAGGCCGCGTCCGCGACTCGGGATACGGCCAACGTGGGCTCGGTGCCCCGCAGTCTTTGCGCCATTCCATACCGCGTCAAACAAAATCGACCGGTTCCCGCAATGAGCAACAGCCGCTCTCTTATCGCCACGAACGCGCATCAAAGGTTCGGGACCGCCATCATTAACGCATGAAAATTACGCCGGTTCGAAAGGCTTGAGCGACGGCGCAAGCATTCCTGGAGAATATTCAGGCCGGTGGCGGGCAACCAGCTTCATTTGTGACGTCCAGCTTCCCGCCTGGCCGGCCGGCAAGCTCGGGATTTGGCGTGTATGCCGGGCCGATGACCAGCGGCCGGTCCGGCAATATCTTCTGATCCTGGGACGACGTCATCGTTGTCTTGATCGTCTGGAGGACGGCGCCGTCAGCGCCCTTGATTTCAACGGAAACAGCGTACGGCCTATCCTTGACCACGCAGCGCAGCGGGGGGCTCTCGATTGTCGTCTTGTCGAGATTCGGCCAGATTTTCTGGTGAACGACGATGGGATCGCCGCCGGCCGGATTCTCGAACGTCGCCACCACCGTTTCGCCCTCTCCGACCGGCTTCAGAGGCTTCAGGTTGACGAGGTAGGTTGCCGTGGCGACGCGATAGTTGAAGACAAACAGTTTTCCCGAGATCGCAAAGAGTTCGCCCTCTCCGCCGCTTTCCCGGCAGGCTCCCAGCGCCAGGAGAAGGCCGAGGATCAGCGCGAAAGTCATGGATACTCGAGCATCACGCATCATAGACCTCCTTCAGTCCCTTGCTGCGCCGATAGTGCCGTCTCGCCTTCTGCCTGTTTCCGCACACGGCCATGTCGCACCAAAGGCGGCTGGCATTGCGGCTCCTGTCGAGAAACAGCCAGTTGCAGTTGGGGCAAATCCTGATCCTGCGATAGTTCTGCTCCGGCAGCAGGGCGAGAGCTGACGCCGCCAGCGCAGCCTCGAATGCGATCAGCTCCTTTGCCGAATTTGCCGAGACGCCGCGACTATGGGTTTCGCGGGCCCCTCCCTCGATCCCATCGGCGCATGCGCGGAGGAAAGGCGGCAGAGCGGCAGCCTCAAGCGCGCCACTTGAAACTGCACCGCGGAAGAGCCGGTCCGTCGCCTCCCGAATGGTCAGGACCGTCGCGTGAATGGCCCGAGGATCGGGCACCGCAAGTTGACGATGCGCGAGTTCCGCCGCCCGAAATCCGGTCGCCGCAGCCGCAAAGGAAGCGATTTCGCCGGGATTGTCGAACCGATCAAAGGTTCGCATGGGATCGCCGCGATAAACGACCGTGTTCGCCGCATCGAGCGCGAGCGTCCCGCCGGAGAACCGATGACGTGTCCAGGAAACAGCCATACGTCAACAATCTAACTGGTAAATACAGTTTGACAAGTTAGATTTGAAACTGCACGTTCGGTGAGGCCGCCAGTCGTTCAGGAGGTCCATGCTCTATTTTCTGCAGCAGGTTCTGAATGGACTCCATGCAAGCGCCCTCTATGCGTTGCTGGCCTTTGGATATGTGCTGACCAACGGCGTTCTTCATCGCACCAACCTCTCCTATGGCGCGCTGTTTGCCTTTTCCGGGCAGTCGATGATCCTCGTCGCCGTGTTCGGCTGGTACGTACTCTGGATGACGCTGCCGGCGACCGTCGCGCTCGGCATTGCCGCCGGATTCGCCTATGCGGCACTGATCAGCAGCATCCTTTCCCGACAGGTCTTTGCTCCGCTCGCCAACAGTGCTCCGAACACGCTCGTCACAGCGACGCTCGGCATTTCGCTCGTCCTGATGGAGCTTGCGCGAATTGCGGCCGACACGCGGGATTTCTGGCTCCCGCCGATGTTGTCCTCGCCCGTCGTCTTCGCCTCGGCGGGTGGATTCAGGGTGACGCTGACCGTGATTCAGCTTCTCAATTGCTTCACGGCCATCCTCGTTGTCGTCGCCTTGTCTATGTTCCTTTCCCGCTCCGCTTTCGGACGCCTTTGGCGAGCAGTCAGCGACGATCCGGATGCCGCGCGGCTGTGCGGCGTCGATGTTTCCCGCATCTTCCATCGATCGGTTGTCGGCGGAGGGTTGATCGCGGCTCTCGCCGGAATTCTTGCCGCGCTCTACTTCGGGAACATTAGCTTCGGAACCGGCCTGTTCTTCGGCTTGAAAATCCTGTTCGTTACAGCGGTGGGCGGTTATCAATCGCCATCTCGGGCGGCCGCCGGCGCGACGGCCTTCGGCTTGGCCGAGGCCTTGTGGTCTGGATATTTTCCGCTCGAATGGCGCGACGCCGCCGTCTTCATCGCCCTTATCGTCTTGCTCGTGCTCAGGCCACCTGACAAAGAGGAGCGGGACTTTGCATGATCGCCGCAAAGTCGATGGTCGACTCTTCCAGCTTAGACAATGGTTTCATTCAGCGGCCTTGATCGCTGACCTCTGTTGACGCCACGCCCTCTCGCCTGCATAGGGTAGGTTGGGTCATGGCAGCCGAACAAGAAGAATACGGCCTGCCGGGACTTGAATGGGAGGAGCGTTTCAGTGCGATCGGCGCAAGCCGATGCCGTCGCCTTTCCCCGAATTTCGATGGCCGGCACTGCGCATGTCAGTCGCCTGTCATTGCGGTGAGGATTGCTGCCCCGGTTCGGGGAGCGCAAAATGGGGGAGCAGGGCCTTGCAACCGGCTTTAGCCGTCACCCGCGTGATCGACGAACTGAACCGCCGGATCGGCATCATTGCCATCTACCTGGTGCTGTTCGCCTCGCTCGTCAGCGCATTCAACGCCATCTTCCGCTACAGCACCGGGGCTATCCTATGGCTCGATCGCCAGGTTGGCGGCGGCATATTCGGCGGCATGATCGACATCTACCGCCATAACTCGAATACGCTCTCGGAAGCGCAATGGTACATGTTCGCCGGCATTGTGATGTTAGGCGGCGCCTGGACACTCAAGGTAAACGAGCATGTCCGCGTCGATCTGTTCTACGGATGGGTCAGCGAGCGGACCAGGACATGGATCGACCTTCTCGGTGGCATTTTCTTCCTGCTGCCGATGTGCGCGCTCATGATCTATTTCACCTGGCCGTGGTTCTGGCAGTCCTGGATCACGCACGAGGGTTCCAATCAGGCCGGCGGCCTGGTTCGCTGGCCGGTCAAGCTACTGGTGCCGGTCGGCTTCGCACTCGTCGGCCTACAGGGCATATCCGAAATCATCAAATGCGTTCTCGCGCTAACGACGAACTACATCCGCGAGTTTGCCTACGAGAAACCGCTGCAATGATCGAACTCCTGACCGAATATATGGCCCCGCTCATGTTTGTGGGGTTGATCGTTTTCATGGTCATCGGCTACCCGGCAGCGTTTTCGCTGGCGGCGGTCGGGCTGTTTTTTGGCCTGATCGCCATCGAGCTCGGGCTGATCGCGACCGATTTTCTCGGCAATCTCACCTACCAGCTTTTCTCGGTGCTTTCGAACGAGCTGCTGCTCGCCATTCCGTTTTTCACCTTCATGGGCGTGATTCTGGAACGCTGCGGACTGGCCGAAGACCTGTTGGAGGGCTTTGGCCAGCTGTTTGGCGGCTTACGCGGCGGTCTTTCCTACGCCGTAATTCTGGTCGGCGCGGTGCTCGGCGCCATCACCGGCACTGTCGCGGCCTCCGTCATTGCAATGGGCCTTATTTCGCTGCCGATCATGACGAAGTACGGCTACAACGTGCGCCACGCCACCGGCGTCATTGCCGCTTCGGGAACCATCACGCAATTGATCCCGCCCTCGCTGGTGCTCATCGTGCTCGCCGATCAGCTGCAGAAATCGCCGGGCGACATGTATATCGGAGCGACCGGCGCGAGCATCGTACAGGTGCTTCTGTTTGCGGGCTGGGTGTTTATCCTCAGCATCTTCCGGCCGGAGTATGTGCCGGCGCTACCGCCCGAGGCGCGCACCCTGCGGGGCTGGCCGCTTGCTGTAAAGTGCATACGCGGCATGGTTCCGTCGCTTGCGCTGATCTTCATTGTGCTTGGCACGATTTTCATGGGTCTTGCGACGCCGACCGAAGCCGGCGCAATGGGCGTTGTAGGCGCCATGTTGCTTGCCTGGATGAACCGGAGACTGTCCTGGAAACTTATCTATCAGGGCATGGATATGACCATGCGCCTCACCGCGATGGTTGTCTTCATCCTGCTCGGCGCACGCGTCTTCAGCCTGGTCTTCCAGGGCGTTGGCGGCGGTCACTGGATCGAGAGCATGCTGACGGCGCTTCCTGGCGGCGTTGTTGGCTTCCTCATCTTCGTCAACATCTTCATCTTCATCATCGCGTTCTTCCTCGACTTCTTCGAGATCGCGTTCATCATTGTGCCGCTGCTGGCTCCAGCCGCTCAGGCTTTGGGCATCGACCTTATCTGGTTCGGCGTGATGATCTGCGCGAACATGCAGACAAGCTTCATGCATCCACCATTCGGCTTCGCATTGTTTTACCTGCGCGGCATTGCGCCCAAATCGATCAAAACCAGCGACATCTATTGGGGAGCGATTCCCTGGGTTGTCCTGCAGGTGATTCTCGTTGGGCTCCTGATCGCGTTCCCGCAAATGGTCACCTACTTCCTCGACCCGACGGTGACGCAGGATCTCGACAAGATCCAGATTCTGGTGCCAGGCGGACCCGGCTCTGGCGGTGAACTTGGGACACCGCCTGCCTTCGATCTCAACGCGCCGCCGAAATTTAACTGACCGCAGTTACCGTGCTGGCAGACCAAAAACAAAACCCGGAGCACAGGCTCCGGGTTTTGTTGGCGGCGACCCGATGAGACGGGTGCGGAATGGTGCGTCTAAGCGCCGACTGTGCGCGGCCGCGCTATTCGCATTCTATAGTTTGTTCGCCCGCTGCTGCATCATCATGAAGGTATCGAACGTGTATTCCGATACCTGGGCCCAGAGATAAGCGTCCTTCCTGAAGGCTGTCTGGCTCTCGAAGATCTTCTTGAACATCGGATTGGACGCCACGATCTCGGCATAGGTTGCGTTCGCCGCCTCGAAGCAGGCCGCCAAAATCTCCGGGCTGTAGGGGCGCAGTTGACCGCCCCCCGCAACGATGCGCTTGAGGGCTGCCGGGTTCTTCTGGTCATAGCTCGCCATCATGTTGCCATTGGCGGCCTCGCACGCCGATCTCAACGCGGCCTGATAGTTCTTCGGCAACTCATTCCACTTGGCCTGGTTGAACAGCGTGTGCAGCACCGGCCCACCTTCCCACCAGCCCGGATAGTAGTAGTAGGGCGCAACCTTCTGGAAACCGAGCTTCTCGTCGTCATAAGGGCCGACCCATTCCGCGGCATCGATCGTGCCCTTCTCAAGCGCCTGATAGATCTCGCCGCCGGCAATCTGCTGCGGAATGACGCCGACCTTCTCCATGACCTTGCCGGCGAACCCGCCGATCCGCATCTTCACGCCTTTGAGATCGTCAAGCGTATTGATCTCCTTGCGGAACCAGCCCCCCATCTGCGCGCCGGTATTGCCGCAGGCGAGGCCAAACAGCCCCTGCGTGGCGAAAAACTCGTTCAGCATGTCGTTGCCGCCGCCGTAGTACATCCACGCATTCATCTGGCGGACGTTCATCATGAACGGTACAGCGGTCGCAAGCGCATAGGTCGGGTCCTTGCCCCAGTAGTAATACGAGGCCGTATGGCAGCATTCCACGGTTCCGGCGGCGGCGGCATCCGCCGCTTGAAGACCGGGCACGATTTCGTTGGCCGCGAACACCTGGATATCGAAATTGCCGTCCGTCGACTCCCGCACATAGTTCGCCATCGTCAGGGCAGCGCCGAAAATCGTGTCGAGCGCTTTCGGGAATGATGACGTGCAGCGCCAGGAAAGCTTCGGTGAAGACTGCGCTATCGCAGGCGCCGCAAGTGCCGTTGCAGCCGCCGCAGCGCCAGCGCCAACAGCTCCCGATTTTCGAATGAACGAACGACGATCCATACTATCGACCTCCCATTGAAAATGAACGCCGGGACGGTCTTCTCCCTGCCGCGGCCGGCGCGATCAATGAATACACGGCGGGGTAGAACTGTCCAGCATACGAGGGATTGGCCGCCGCTACCGTAGCGTCACATCCATGGGAGTCGCCTGATTGAAAAACGCTGGCTTGTCCCTCGCCATTGATCTCCGGAATAGTTTGCAAACAAAAAGCCCCGGCGGAGGTCAACCGGGGCTCTTGTCACGCGATAGGAACGATATCAGATCTTGCCGCCGCGCTGCTGGATCATCATAAACGTATCGTAGTTGTATTCAGCGATCTGCGCCCAGAGATAGTGATCCTTGCGGAACGCCGTTAGCGAGTCCCAGATCTTCTTGAAGCCGGGATTCGAAGCGGTGATTTCCGCATAGACCTCATTCGACGCGTTGAAGCACGCTTCAAGGATTTCCGGGCTGAATGGCCGCAACTGCGCACCGTTGGCAACAAGGCTCTTGATCGCTGTCGGATTAACGTAGTCGTACTTCTGCAACATGTTGGCGTCCGCCGCCTGAGCCGCCGTCCTGACCAGCGACTTGTACGCATTCGGCAGTTCTTCGAACTTCGCCTTGTTGAACATCAGATGGACTGTCGGGCCGCCTTCCCACCAACCGGGATAGTAGTAGAAGGGAGCGACCTTCTGGAAGCCGAGTTTCTCGTCATCATAGGGGCCGACCCATTCTGCCGCGTCGATCGTGCCCTTTTCCAGCGCCTGGTAGATTTCGCCGCCAGCAATCTGCTGCGGGATGACGCCGAGCTTCGATACGATCGTGCCGGCGAAGCCCCCAATGCGCATCTTCAGACCCTGCAGATCGGCGACCGTATTGATTTCCTTACGGAACCAGCCGCCCATCTGAACGCCGGTGTTTCCCCCGGGATAGCCGATCAGGCCCTGCGTGCCGAGGAACTCGTTGAACAGATCAATGCCGCCGCCATGATACATCCAGGCATTCTGTCCGCGCGCGTTGAGCGCGAAAGGCACGGCGGAGCCCAGAGCCCACGCGGGATCCTTGCCCCAATAGTAATATGCCACCGTATGGCAGGCCTCGACGGTACCCGCCGACGTGGCGTCCGCTGCCTGGAGCCCCGGTACGATCTCGTTTGCCGCAAAGACCTGGATCTGGAAATTACCGTCCGTCGCTTCCGAAAGGTGTTTTGCGAACACCTCGGCGCCGCCAAAGATTGTGTCGAGACCCTTCGGGAAGGACGACGTCAAGCGCCAGGAAATCTTGGGGTTGGTTTGAGCAATCGCTGGCGCTGCAAGCGTGGTCGCGGCCACTGCGGCCCCTGCACCGGTTGTCCCGGCTTTCTTGATGAATGAACGACGATCCATAAATTCTCCTCCAAATGGGCCCAATGCCTTCGAGTCTCGGGTGGGGCGGCACAATACATGCTGACCAACCAGTGTCCAGCAGCGAAATCCTCCGCCCCAATGTGGCAGCGCGACGGCAAAGCAGGCAACCCAGGCATGCAACTTTGGTCTAATCGGCGGCTTCGGTTTGGCTTATCGAGAACCGAACGGTGATCCAATGGCGACGCTGTGAAGCGGTGGAAAACAGCCGCGATCGCCACTAGATTGCTGAAATCTGTTGCCATTGGTCCGGGTTCGCGCCGCGACCTGCCGGAAGGAAGAAATGACTCAGCCTCTCGTCGCCGTCTCGACTGATGTTCGCCAGTTCGAGAACTACACCTGGCATGCCGCCCCTCAGCAGTATTTGGAGGCGGCCGTTTCCGTTGCTGACGTCTGCCCGGTTCTGGTGCCGTCCTTTGGCGACCGCCTGGACCTGGACCAGCTTCTGACTTCGGTCGACGGCGTGATGGTGACCGGCTCGAAATCCAACGTGCATCCTTCGCTCTATGGCGGTGACGCAAGCGAGGCAAACGGACCCTACGATCCGGCCCGCGATGCAACCACCCTGCCGCTCATCCGCAAGGCCATTGAGCAAGGCGTGCCGCTGCTCGCCATCTGCCGCGGTATTCAGGAGTTGAATGTTGCACTCGGCGGGACACTGGCGACCGAAATCCAGGAGCGGGAAGGCACGCTCGACCATCGCGCGCCGGTGAGCGACAATCAGGATGAGCGCTTTGCCATCCGCCAGACTGTCTCGATCAAGCCGGGCAGCTGCCTGGCCGGCGTCTTCGGCGCTGGCGATATCCGGGTCAATTCAGTCCATCGCCAGGGGATCGACCGTCTTGGCTCGAGGCTCCAGGTCGAGGCTGTCGCGGAGGACGGCACGGTAGAAGCCGTCTCCGTCAAAGGCTCGCACGGCTTCGCAGTCGGCGTGCAATGGCATCCTGAGTACTGGGCGAAATCCGACGATGCTTCGGCCCGTATTTTCCGCGCGTTCGGCGATGCCGTGCGTGCGCACGCCGCAGCGCGAACCGCCAGAAGGACCGCGGCTGAGTAGGCGCGATCAGTCTTGCGCGACCAGCGAAATCAAGGCTGACGTCGGACGGAAGGACTCGTAGGCTACGCCATCCGCGACGGCAAAACTGATGAGTTGGTCAGCCAGGTTCCGGCCGAACACGACCGAACCGTCGCTGCCTTCCTGCCAGAACCGCACGTCCGACAGGCCCGGTAGCAGATTCTCGCATTCCTGGTCTGCCCGAAGCGCATAGACACCGCTCGAAGTCGCCTCACCGCGTGCGATTTCGCAACTGAGGTTATCTGCCGAACGGAGAACGAAACGCTCGTCGGCTCCGAGAGCAGCGGCTTGTGCCACGAAACGAGCAGTTTCGGAGCCGGTCTCCGGTGATTTTCCTTTGGCCGCGATCACTCCGAGCGCGAGGCCAGCAG
>JBEVEP010000395.1:0-5933 GCA_040512755.1 Mesorhizobium sp. | reverse complement strand
TACGACCAGCTCGTCCAGAAGATCACCGGCGTGAGGCTCGACAAGTCGTCGCGGTTTACAGACTGGCGGCATCGGCCTCTTTCCGACAAGCAGCTCGAATACGCGGTGGCGGATGTCACGCATTTGATCGAGTGCTACCGGTATCTTGAGGCCGAGCTCGAACGCGAGGGCCGTGCGCACTGGCTGAATGAGGAAATGGATGTGCTGACGTCACGTCAGACCTATGACCCTCACCCGGAGGACGCGTGGAAGCGCCTGAAGATGCGCCTTCGCAAGCCGCAGGAACTGGCCGTCATTCAGGCCGTGGCTGCCTGGCGCGAACGCGAGGCTAGGGACCGTAACGTGCCGCGCGGCCGCATCCTGAAGGACGACGCGATCTACGAGATCGCCCAGCAGCAGCCGCGCGATGTTGCAACGCTTGCGCGGCTTCGCACGACGCCCAAGGGCTGGGAGCGGTCGTCAACCGCAACCGCGCTGCTCGCGGTCATCAATTCCGCCTTGGCCATCCCCAAGGAGCAGATGCCCAAGGTGCCCAAATTCCCGCAGGCTCAGGAAGGTTCGAGCGCTGCTGCCGAGCTTCTCAAGGTGTTGCTGCGGCTGGTCGCCGAGAAGGAAGGCGTCGCGGCCAAGGTTCTTGCCTCAAGCGACGATATCGACCGTCTTGCGGCGGAGGGCGACGCTGCCGATGTGCCGGCGCTGCACGGGTGGCGGCGCGAAGTGTTCGGTGAGAGGGCCTTGCAGCTCGTCCGCGGCGAAATCGCCCTGAAGTTCGAGCGCCGCAAAATCGCGGTCTTCCCGACGGCCAAGCAGGTGCTTGCCGTCGACGCTTAGCGGGCCGGTTCTTCCCTTCTCCCAGTGTGGGAGAAGGTGCCAGTTCTTGCCTTCTCCCCCTGTGGGAGAAGGTGGCCGAGCCGAAGGCGAGGTCGGATGAGGGGTGCTGGAAGAAATAAGGCGCTTCAGAAATTGCATCCCAAGCATTGATTTCTCAGCACTTTCGGCGACGCAATCCTTCGCCCAACACCCCTCATCCGTCTCGGCGCTCAGCGCCGATCCACATTCTCCCACAGGGGGAGAAGGGGGCGCCGCAGGCTCAGTCAATCCCCGATGGCAAACTCGAGATTGCGTCCTGTGATCTTGGCAAGTTGCGCCAGACGGCCAGCGGGCCGTTCGCCGCCGAGCCCAGCATTGGCTCGGGGAATAACGAGCGCAAGCGCCCCGTTCGGCTGCAAGCGCCACTGGAGCTTGGGAATAACGCCGGGCATCGAAGCCGAAAACAGATAGACGACGCGCAGGAGCGCGCCGAGCAGACGCGCGCGGTCGATATAGCGGGGCGGCGCCAGAGAGCGTATTTCGGGCGCGACGGAATCGTCGAAAATGCCCTCGTGCCGGAAAAGATTGGCAAGTGCGATGAACGCGCGCCCGGGGTGATCGACGCCAATGAAGGATGCGTGGGCGATGATGTTCAGCGATTGTGTGCCGCGATATTCAGGATGCGCACGCCAGCCGATGTCCGCGAGCAGGCAGGCGGCTTCGCGATAGCGCGCTTCATCCTCGGTCTCTTCGATATTGAAGGCGGCGAATGACTCACCGGTCCATCGCACAAGCTCGCGCGCATGGGTCACCGACCGCGCGCGCAGGAGCGCCAGTTCTTCCGCGGCCGAGATCAGAGGATCGGTGCGGCGCTCCTCCGGAGGCAGCAGGGAGTAAAGAAATCCCTCGCGGACTCCGAGCGCCGATACCACGATCTTCGATGGCTGCATCGCCGCGATGATCGCCTGCAGCACTGCCGCGCCGTAGGGCAGCAACGCACGGCGGTTCTTGGAGACGCGATCGATGCCCTTGATCTTGTCGACGTCGCCCTTGGCGACCTGACGAAGGAACTCCGCCGAGCTTTCCACACCGAATTCATAGTGGTGCATGACGCTGAGCGGATAGCCGATTGCGTTCATGTGGAGGCGGGCAAGATTTCGCCACGTGCCACCGACGCAATAGAAAACCCTGCCTTCGCCGCCCGTCAGCAGCCTGGCGCGGGTCAGCTCCTTGCGCGCGATCCTGGCAGCTTCGACAGGCGAGCCTTTCGCCATGTCCTGCAGGCGAAGCCCGCCCAAGGGCAGTGTGATCCCCTCCCCGATCTCCTCGCCCTTCACATCGACGAGTTCCAGGCTGCCGCCGCCCAGATCCCCTGCAATGCCGTTGGCGGGATGGAAACCCGAGATCACACCGAGTGCAGAATAGTGGGCCTCTTCGCGACCGCTCAGCACGCGGATCTTGGTCTCCAGAATCTCCTCGGCGCGATGGATGAAATCGAGGCCGTTTTCAGCCTCGCGCGCAGCTGCAGTTGCGAGGACGTGAAGTTCCTCCGCGCCTGCCTGGTCCGAAAGGGCGCGAAAGCGGCGAAATTCCGCCAACGCCCGCTGAACTGCATCCGGATCGAGCTTGCCTGTGGTGACGATGCCCCGGCCCAGGCCGGCAAGCATCTTTTCGTTGAAAAGAACCGTAGGCGACCGGGCGACGCCTTCATAGATGACAAGTCGGATCGAGTTCGACCCGATGTCGATGATCGACAGCGGCCGGCGGTCCTGCAACCGGCCCTGGGAGTTTGCGATCATGCGCCGACTGCTGCGCTGACTTTTCGCTGGCGCTTGAACTGCGCAATTCGCTTCGGTGCGTGCGATTTGAGTGCATCACCGCGTCCGGACAGGCTTGGATTCGTCATGAAGTATTCCTGTGCGTTGAACGGTTCCTCCCCCTCGTCCGGCACAAGCCGCCGCGAGGTACCGTCTGCCAATACTTCGAAACTTTGCTCGTTGTCCATGATGTTTCCAAGCATGATCTGGCCAAGCACCTGTTCATGCACAGTCGGATTGGTAATCGGCACCATCGTCTCGACGCGGCGGTCGAGATTGCGCGGCATCATGTCTGCCGAGCTGATGTAGACGACGGCCTCGTCTGACGGCAGGCCATGGCCGTTGCCGAAGCAGAAGATGCGGCTGTGTTCCAGGAAGCGACCGATGATCGACTTGACGCGGATATTCTCGGATAGGCCGGGCACCTGCGGCCGCAAACAACAGATTCCGCGCACGACAAGATCGATCTCGACGCCAGCCCGGCTTGCCTCATAGAGCGCGTCGATCACGATCGGATCGACCAGCGCATTCATCTTCATCCAGATGTGCGCGGGCCGGCCTGCCCTGAAGTACGCGATCTCGGCTGCGATGTGGCCGAGGATACGGCTCCTCAGCGTAAACGGTGAAATCGCGATCTTCATCTCTTCCGCCGGCTCCGCATAGCCGGTGATGAAATTGAAGACCTGCGCGATGTCGCGCGCGATGGACGGATCGGTCGTGAAATAGGACAGGTCGGTATAGATGCGGGCGGTAATGGGATGGTAGTTGCCCGTGCCCAGATGCACATAGTTGCGCAGCTTGCTGTCCTCGCGTCGCACGACCAGCGACATCTTCGAGTGGGTCTTCAGCTCGATGAAGCCGAATACGACCTGCACGCCAGCGCGTTCGAGGTCGCGCGCCCAGCGGATATTGGCCTCCTCGTCGAAACGCGCCTTGAGCTCCACCAGCGCGGTGACCGACTTGCCCGCCTCCGCCGCATCGATCAGCGCGCGAACGATCGGGCTGTCGTTGGAGGTGCGGTAGAGCGTTTGCTTGATCGCCACAACTTCCGGATCGGCCGCCGCCTGGCGCAGGAACTGCACGACCACGTCGAAGGACTCGTAGGGATGGTGAACGACGATGTCCTTCTCGCGGATCGCCGCGAAACAATCTCCGCCATGATCGCGGATGCGCTCGGGAAACCGGGGGTTATAGGGCGGAAACTTCAGATCGTCCCGCGCGAGCGCCACGATCTCCGATATCTGGTTTACCGCGAGCGGCCCGCTGAGGACGCTGATGCGCCCGGCTGAAACATTCAGTTCTCCGGCGACAAACTCGCGAAGTGCGGCCGGCATCTCGCTGTCGAACTCGATGCGGATCACCGATCCGCGGCGGCGCCGCTTGAGCGCCGTTTCAAACAGGCGCACCAGATCCTCGGCCTCTTCCTCGACCTCGATATCGCTGTCCCGGATGATGCGGAACGTGCCGGACCCCTTCACTTCATAGCCCGGGAAGAGCCGGCCGATGAACAGGCTCACCGTATCTTCCAGCCGGATGAAGCGGATGATCCCTTTCCGGTCCGGCAGGCGGATGAAACGGCGCAGCGCGACCGGCAGGCGAAGCAGCGCCGTCATTTCTCCGCCATTCTTCCGGTGACGGAGCTGCAGGGCGATCGAGAAGCCGAGATTGGGGATGAACGGAAACGGATGCGCGGGGTCGATCGACAGCGGCGTCAGCACCGGAAACATCGCTTCGAGAAAATGCTCTTCCAGCCAGGCCTTCTCTTCGCGGTTCAAGCCGTCGGCGCGAATGTCCTCGATGCCTTCCTTCCTTAGAAGACCGGCGAGGATGGCGAGGCTTTTCTGCTGGTCTTCCTGCAGGCGCTCGACCTCGACCAGCAGCTGTTCCAGCTGTTGCTCCGGCGTGCGCCCGTCCGGGCTCTTGATCGCGATGCCTTCCCGGACCTGTCCGGCAAGACCCGCCACCCGCACCATAAAGAACTCGTCCAGATTGGCCGCGGAAATCGACAGGAAGCGCACCCGTTCGAGCAAGGGATGGCGGGGGTTCTGCGATTCTTCCAGGACCCGGCGGTTGAACTGCAGCCAGGAGAACTCGCGATTGACGAACCGGTCGGGATTTCCCGCCGCCGCCTGGGTTTCGGCCGCGGTCTTGCCTATAAATTCATTCCTGGCCGGCTTGAGTTCGGTCATCTTTGCTCTTCCGCGACAGGCGGTTGTTTGAAAATCCCGTCATAATATCCCCTGACAGGGTTTTGCGACAGTTTCATATCAGCCGCTTGCAAACTTGCCCTTAATGTTACAAACGCTTTGCAAGAAGCGGGTTTCCCCTGCATTTGTCCATTGTCGGGAGAAGAAGATGGCAGGCCACTCCACGCCGCACTTCCAGAACGAGGCCGGCCACGCCATGATCGAGATCGGCGTCAAGAAGTTCATGTGCGTGGGGGCGAACCCGCCTTTCGACCATCCGCATGTTTTCCTGGACATGGGCAGCGACGACGAGAAAGTGTGCCCCTATTGCTCGACGCTGTTCCGCTACAACCCCGCCCTCAAGGCGGAGGAAACACGCCCGGAAGGGTGCCTTTTTCTCGACCGCGCTGCCTGACCTTCGGGGTCCCGGCGGCCCATGGACCGTGACGGACCCGTCATCATTGCCGGCGCCGGCATCGCCGGGCTGACTGCCGCGCTGGCATTTGCCGGGCGCGGCTTTTGCGTCCGCGTCTTCGAGCGCTCTCCGAAGCTTGAGGAAGTCGGCGCCGGACTGCAGCTTTCACCGAACGCCACCCGCATTCTCACACAGCTGGGCGTCATTCCGTTGCTCGCGCCCCGGGCCGTCCGGCCGGAGGCGGTCGTGCTTCGGCGGGCGTCCGACCTGCGCGCGCTGGCCAGCGTCCCGCTTGGCGACTTTGGCGAGCGGCGGTGGAAAGCCCCCTATCTTGTCGCCCATCGCGCGGACCTTCAAAGCGCGCTGCTGGCACGCGTATCCTCCGAACGATCCATCCAACTGACCACCGGCGCGGATGTCCGGCAAGCGGCGTTGTCGCCCGATTCCGTGAGTGTTTCGGTCGCGATCGGTAGTCAAGAAACCCGTTTCGACGGACGTTTGCTAATCGGGGCGGATGGCGTCTGGTCATCGCTTCGCCCGCTCATTGGCCGATCCGGCAAGAGCCGCTTTGCCGGCGAAGTGGCATGGCGCGCGACCGTCCCCCGCATGAGCGCTGCAGCCGAGATGCTGCTGCGCATCGGCGCGGACGTGAACGTTACCGCGTTCCTCCACCCCGGCGCCCATATGGTCGTCTATCCGCTACGC
>JBEVEP010000366.1:0-12331 GCA_040512755.1 Mesorhizobium sp. | reverse complement strand
GGATGCGGTCCATGGGAGCGTTTCTGCGGGCGGATACCCAGCTTTGGATCGGTTGAGATTGAACCGCCCGTCTAGCCTATCAGGCCGTCCGGTTCAAGAAATAGAGTGTTTTTCCACGGGCAGGCCGCCTTCCATGGCCGGCGGTCGCCCCTCCATCAGGCCTTTGTGCCCTTGCTGCTGGCCGCGATCCCCTCGGGCCGCGTATCGGCCTCTCCGATTCTGCGCGATCTCGTTTGCGCCTTGCGTTTCTGAAGGTTCAGGCGCAGTTCCTCGGCAAGCCGCGCCTTGCGGTCAGCCACTTTCCTTTCCATCTCCACGGTCTTTTTGGTCATGTCCGATGCCTGCGGCTCGTCAGCCAGCTTGTAGCTCATTATGGCTGACCGATGGCCGTCGCCGCAACCTTGCACAATAGCTGCATACATCGCTTGCGCCGGCTGGCCTGATATGGCAGAACGCGCCGCATTCGCGTTTGCTGCGGTAGCTCAGTGGTAGAGCACTCCCTTGGTAAGGGAGAGGTCGAGAGTTCAATCCTCTCTCGCAGCACCAGCAAATTCAATGATCTACAGAGCTTTTCAGGTCATTGCTGTCGATCCGTCTTTCACCGGTCGTTCACCGCAGCTCATCTCTCAGGTCGACGATCCACCCTCTGGCCGCCTCGCGCGATGGGCGGACATCGCATCGTTGTGCGACTGAAATCTACAGTGGAAGCTGGCTCACTCATTGTGGAACCTGATCTCAAATGCATGGCCTCATGATCTTGCCACGACAATGGACTCCTCAACGCCGCGCAAATACAGTCTGAGCTCAGCTTTCTGAGGCGATTACTGAATGGCTGACAAAAACCCCCGGCGTCGTCTCGCCGCCATCGTGATGGCGGACGTGGTGGGTTACAGCAAATTGATGGAAGCGGATGAAACTGGCACGCTTGCGGCGCTGAAGGAGCGGCGCAAGGCGATCCTGGAGCCCGTTGTTCGCGGACGCGGTGGGCGGATCGTCAAGGTTTTGGGAGATGGGGCGCTGATGGAGTTCGCCAGCGCGGTGAACGCGGTCGAGGCTGCGCTCGAGCTGCAGGCCAAAATGGCAGAGGCCAACAAATCCGTCCCCGAGGGCCGTCATATCATCCTGCGCGTAGGCATCAATCTGGGCGACGTGGTCGGCGAAGGTTCGGACATTTACGGCGATGGGGTGAACGTGGCGGCCCGCCTGGAAGCTTTGGCAGAGCCGGGCGGAATCTGTGTTTCGGCCAAGATTCATGAGGAATTGCGAGGCAAAAGCGATTGTGCCTTCGAGGACCTGGGAGAGGTCGAACTCAAGAACATTGCCAGACCCGTGCGCGTCTACCGCGTGCGAACGAATGCAAGTCCGGCCGCGCCAACGCCCACTGCGAGACCCTCCATTGTCGTGCTGCCATTCGATAACCTCAGTGGCGATTCCAGCCAGCAGTACCTATCGGACGGAATCACCGAGGACATCATCACCGAGCTGTCGCGATTCAGAAATCTCATCGTCGCCGCGCGTCACTCTTCGTTTCATCTCGCGAAGGGTATCAACCCATTGCAGGCGGCCCGGGATCTGGGCGCAAACTATGTCGTCGAAGGTAGTGTGCGGAAGGCGGGCGAACGGATTCGCGTCACAGCACAGTTGATCGATGCCAGCATGGGCAACCACGTTTGGGCCGAGCGCTATGATCGTGAATCCCAAGATATTTTTGCTGTGCAGGATGAAGTTGTTGCAGCCATCGTTACGACGGTCGAGGGGAGAACGGTGGCCGCCGCCGCTCGTCAGGTGCGAAAGCGGCCGACGTCGAGCTGGACAGCCTATGACTTTTTTCTCCAAGGCCGGGAGCTCGACGATGCCAACATGGAGAAGGAATCAGTCGCGCTTTTTGCGCGTGCGGTTGCGAGTGATCCTGATTTTGCCCAGGCTCATGCTTTGCTCGCAATCGCTCTTCTCGGCCGCTACTGGTTCGACACCGACCCGCAAACGTTGCAGGAGGCTTCAACTGCCGCACAGAGGGCTTTGGAACTAGACAGCAACGACCCGACGGTTCACCAAGCCAACGGCATGGTCATGGTGTGGCTCCACCAGCACGAGCGAGCCGGCATTCATTTCGATCGCGCCCTCATACTTAATCCGGTCGACACTCGAATTCGCGCAGACCGCGCGAATTGGCTGCGATATTCCGGCCACCCGGAGGAGGCTCTGGCTTCAATCGACGACGCGTTGCGAAGAACGCCATTTCCGCCGCACTGGTTCTGGAGG
Source organism: Mesorhizobium sp. (assembly GCA_040512755.1). Classification (GTDB taxonomy): domain Bacteria; phylum Pseudomonadota; class Alphaproteobacteria; order Rhizobiales; family Rhizobiaceae; genus JBEVEP01. The sequence goes on along the minus strand of JBEVEP010000366.1, from coordinate 10,069 downwards.
ATCCGCGGAGGAATCTTGGTGGAACTGAGAAGATACGGCGAAGCCGTGGAAGCCATAGACAACATGCCGCAAAAGAACCACATCGCCTTGCTCACGCTCGCAGCCGCCCATGCCCAACTTGGCCACGCAGCTTTAGGGGTCCAAGCACTGAACAAGGTACGCGAGCTCAGGCCAAGTATCTCACTGCGGGAACTCATGACCGTGCTTCCTCATGCTCATCGTGAGGCGATTGATCCTCTGATCGATGGCCTGCGCAAGGCAGGGCTGCCTGACTGAGGAGGTCCGGACTGTCCTGCCGCGTCAGGTGTTGATCCTACGCTTCCGATTTGATCGCCTCCCGCCTCGTTCGTGAGGCTGCGAAGCGGTCGATCCAAAGCACCAATATCGTGGTGCCCACTGTGGCGAGTGCGGCGAGGCCAAGCGAGGCGGCGAGACCATATGGCTTGAGCGCCAATCCGATCACAAGGAAGCAACTTACGAAACCGATCCATGAGAGAACGCTGCCGCGCACCATGGCGATGGCAGCATCGCGACCAAACCGGTGATGTGTGAATGTCGTGGCCACAGTGCTGACCACGGGATACGTTCCGACAATTCCGCTGAACGTGGGTCCAAGGCGTTCGGCCGCCGCTGTAATCGCCAAGGTCAGCGTGGCGGCGGCGATCATACGAAACCAGATGTCCCACCATGGCGATGCCAACCTGGTCGCACCGACCCGGGATCTCGGGATCAGCCATGCGGCCAGTATGAGAGCGGCGTAGGCAGCAAGCGCAGCCTCAATCGCTCCGGTCAGCGTGTAGCTGCCGACGCTCGCGGACACGAGGAAGAAGGCCACCACGGCAAGTATGATGGAAACGCCCCATCCTGCGTATCGAGACACGGCAGTGTAGACCAGCGCGAAGGCCGCAAGCCCAACCAGGCCAAACAGAATGCCGATGCAGGCTCTCTCGGCGAAACCCAAACCCTGATCGATAGCGAGGAACAGAAAAATCGGGCCGGTGGACAAGGGCAGCCCAACGACAATGCCGCCAACCTTCGGCCCCCAGCGCCGCGCAACAAGCGTAGCAAGAGCGACGAGCAGCGGTGCCAGGGTCAGCTTGAGTAAGAGGACCATTCCAACATCCCCCGTTGGTATTCATGGATCGAATGAAGGAATTCGTCCAGCGCTGTCGGTTGACCGAGAGTGAGGGATATCGCCGAAGTGTGTTGGCTGATTGCCTAGCAGCACGAAAGCTGAAAAAGTTGGGACCGGGGGCCAGCAACCAACGGAGGAACGGATGATGCCAGGCAAAAAGATTCTGATGCTGACCGGGGAGTTCACCGAGGAGTATGAGATCTACGTCTTCCAGCAAGCAATGGAAGCCGTCGGCCATACCGTTCATGTGATTTGCCCGGACAAGAAGGCCGGCGACATCATCAAGACTTCGTTGCACGATTTTGAGGGCCAGCAGACCTACACCGAAAAGCCCGGCCATGACTTCGTCATCAACAAGACCTTTTCCGAGGTGAAGCCGGAACAATACGATGCCGTCTATTGCGCCGGCGGGCGCGGCCCGGAATATATTCGCACGGACAAGCGCATACAGGCGATCGTCCGCCATTTCCACGAGGCCCGGAAACCTATCTTCACCATCTGCCACGGCGTTCAGATCCTGGTCGCCGTCGATGGAGTCGTGCGGGGCAAGAAGGTCGGCGCGCTGGGGGCCTGCGAGCCAGAGGTGACTTTGGCTGGCGGGACGTATATCGATCTGTCACCGACCGAAGCCTATGTCGATGGCACGATGGTTTCCGCCAAGGGCTGGACCGCACTCGCCGCGTTCATGCGTGAGTGCCTGAAGGTGCTCGGCACGGAAATCCGGCATGGAGAGACGGCGCAGCAAGCAGTTGCGGCTGAATAGCAACGCGATATTGAGGCAGGTTTGCGAGGTCGTGTCGAAGCGGCATCATACAGCCGCCGAGTGTCTTGCTTTGCCCCGAGACAGATAGGCGTCGAATTTGGCGGCGATGGTCCGGATCAGCGGATGGCGTTCCGGACTGACAACGAACAGGTCGCCGTGCTGCTCAAACATTGGCGTGCTGTCGTTACTGGCAAGATGGCGCGCCTCCGCGATGATTCCCTCCGCGGCTTCGCCGAACGTTTCGGCCAGTTCACGGCCCGAGAAGGCGAAGTCGCACATGAGCCGCTCGATCACCCAGCCGCGGATGCTGTCCTCATAGGTAAGAGCTATTCCGCGCGCGGTCGCAAATCCCGTTTCGGCCACCATGCGTTGATAGTCGGCCGTTGAGGTCGTGTTTTGCGCATAGCCCTTCGATAGCCGGCTAACGGCCGATGGTCCAAGGCCAATGAGCACCGCGCAGCCATCGTCCGTATAGCCCTGGAAGTTCCGTCTTAGCCGCCCCGTTCTCGCTGCACATGCGAGCGAGTCATCCGGGCGGGCGAAATGGTCCAGACCGATCCGCTGATACCCGCCTCTAACAATGTCCTCGCCTGCAAGCTGCGACTGCGCGAGGCGCTCGCCCGGCCCGGGGAGCCAGGCCTCGTCTATCATTGTCTGATGTTTCTTGAACCAGGGCACATGCGCATATCCAAAGAGGGCGATGCGGTCCGGCGCGAGCGACAGCGCCTGTTGGACGGTTGCGGCGACGCTTTCGCAGGTTTGGTGCGGCAGACCATAGAGGAGATCGAGATTGACCGAACGGATGCCGCGCTTGCGGACATTCTCCACAACCGACCTAGTCAGCTCGAAGCTCTGCTGGCGGTTGATGGCAGCCTGCACCTTTGGATCGAAGTCCTGAACGCCCAGACTGGCGCGCGTCATCCCGATCGCAGCCAACGCTTCGAAACGCGCTTCGTCCATATCGTTTGGCTCGATCTCGACGCTGATTTCTGCATCCGGATTATAGTCGAAGCTGGAGCGCAACCGCGCGTCGAGCACGCGGATATCGTCCGGATTCAGCATTGTCGGGGAGCCGCCGCCGAAATGCACCGCCTGAACCCGCACTCTGTCGCCAAGCGCCGCCCCGACGGCCGCAATCTCTTGATAGAGAGACTTCAGGTAGTCGGCCACCGGCTCGTAGCGCCGCGTCATCTTCGTATGACAGGCGCAAAACCAGCACAGACGGTCGCAATAGGGAATGTGCACATAAAGCGAGATCGGGGCAGCACCAAGCTCCGTCAGCCATTCTCGAAACGTTGCCGGGCCTACCCCGGCATGAAAATGCGGTGCGGTAGGGTAACTGGTGTAGCGCGGAACCGCTTCGCTCAGTCGCGCGATGGAGTCGGGGTTCGTCAAGGAGCGATCCTCATTTGTTCAGCCGCAATGCGCGGCTCTGCGGGCCCGGACCTTGATCTCGATCAAATCGGAACAAATCAGGGTGATATGCCGCACTGCTAATAGGCTGCCGAAACGGTAAGCTCTTCCGCGATGGATCAACGACTGGACATACACAATTCGGATGTGCCGGTGCTGTGTCAGGCGTGCGAGGTGCGTCATCGCGGGGTGTGCGGCGCATTGAACCCGAAGCAGCTGATTGCGCTGGCGAAAACATCGTCAAGGCGAAAGGTTGATGCCGGCGCCGAATTGTTCGGCGATAAAGAGCCCGTGGTAAGCTACTCGAATATCCTGTCCGGGGTGGTGAAGCTCACCAAGACGCTGTCTGATGGCCGCGAGCAGATTGTCGGACTGCAATTCGCACCAGATTTTCTGGGACGGCCGTTTAAAGCAGAAAGCGACGTTAGCGCGGAAGCGGCAACGGACGTTTCGCTTTGCTCGTTTCCCAAAGCGGCCGTCGACCGCATGATGCAGGAGGCGCCCGGATTGGAGCAGCGCTTGCTGAAGCAGACGCTCCGGCAGCTTGACGACGCGCGCGCCTGGATGGTGACACTCGGCCGCAAGACCGCTGCGGAAAAGGTCGCAAGCTTCCTGTTGCTCATCGCGCACAACATAGATCCGACGGCAGACTCCGACCGAGGGACGACGGTCTTCGATCTGCCCCTTACCCGGGCTGATATGGCGGCGTTTTTGGGACTTACGATCGAAACCGTGAGCCGGCAAATGACCAGGCTGCGCTCAAAGGGTGTCATCCAAATCGAAAACAATCGGCGCATAACGGTCGATAACATGGCCCGCCTGGCAGCCCGCTCAGGCGACTAATCGACGATCTCCCTCCTCCTATCGATGTGGACGTAGATTGGCCGGGCAGCAACCGTTCTTGCCGCGCGCACCCCACTAACAAAACCGCCAAGAGTGACAGCTGAAAAATCCGCCAGTTTGACCTGGATCAATGCGCCGGTAGAACGAGGCGATAGGTACCGCTGGGATCGCTGTCACGCGAAGGAATCATCCTTCCGATCGAGTGTTCAGAGATATGACGAGGTTCATGTCCTTCTTGGTTGCGGGCAATGGTTTTGAAGTCGTATGCTGACCGAGCTACTTGTTGTGCGCAGCGTTCATTTGCTGGAGTGGGCATAACATGATGATTGCCAGGTTAAGCGTCACCGAACGGGTGAGCGGACTTGTCCTCCTGCTTATTGTCGCCGCTGCGGGTCTTGCAATGGCGGTCGCTGGGCGGGGCGAAGCCTTTGGCGTGCACGGGTTCATTGTGCTCGTTCTGAGCCTCGCGCTCAGCGGGTTCATGCTGACCAAACTGGATGCGCCGGAACCCGATCCATCACAGTATGAGGACTATTACGACGACCCAACGAAGGTCGGCATCGTCCTGGCAATGATCTGGGCAGTTGCCGGCATGTTCGTCGGCGTTTGGGTGGCGGCCCTTCTCGCCTGGCCGGAGCTGACTTTCGACGCCGCGTGGGCAAGTTTTGGCCGACTGCGGCCGATCCACACGAGCGGCGTCATCTTTGGTTTTGGCGGCAACGCGCTGATCGCAACCTCATTCCATGTGCTGCAGCGGACATCGCGCGCCAGATTGCCGGATCAGATCAGCCCGTGGTTCGTGCTGCTTGGCTACAACCTCTTCTGCATCGTTGCGGCCACGGGCTACCTGATGGGGGTCACCCAGTCGAAGGAGTATGCCGAACCCGAATGGTATGCCGACATCTGGCTGGTGATCGTCTGGGTCGTCTATTTCCTGATCTACATTCGCACGTTGGCGCGGCGCAAGGAGCCGCACATCTATGTCGCCAACTGGTACTATATGGCCTTCATCGTGGTCGTCGCGATCCTCCACATTGTCAACAATCTGGCTGTGCCGGTTTCGCTCGGAAGCACCAAGAGCTACTCGCTCTTTTCCGGCGTGCAGGATGCGATGACCCAGTGGTGGTATGGCCACAATGCCGTCGCCTTCTTCCTGACTGCCGGCTTCCTCGGCATGATGTATTACTACCTGCCGAAGCGCGCCGGGCGGCCGATTTTCTCCTACAGGCTCTCAATCATCAGCTTCTGGGGCATCACATTCATGTACATGTGGGCCGGTTCGCACCATCTTCATTACACGGCCCTGCCGCAATGGGTGCAGACACTCGGCATGACCTTTTCGCTGGTGCTGCTGGTGCCGTCCTGGGCGTCGGCCGGCAATGCGCTCGCGACGCTCAATGGCGCGTGGCACAAGGTGCGCGACGACGCCACTTTGCGCTTCATGATGGTGGCAGCCGTCTTCTACGGCCTGTCAACCTTCGAGGGTTCGTTCCTGGCTATTCGGGCCGTGAATTCGCTGTCGCATTACACCGACTGGACCGTCGGCCACGTTCATGCGGGCGCGCTCGGCTGGGTGGCGATGATCACCTTCGGCTCGATCTATGCCCTCGTGCCATGGATGTGGAAACGGGAGCGCATGTACTCGGCTGGCCTTGTGGAAGTCCACTTCTGGTTGGCGCTCGCCGGCACGATCATCTACGTCTTTGCAATGTGGAACTCAGGCATCATCCAGGGCCTGATGTGGCGCACCTACAATGACAGCGGTACGCTCCAATTCTCGTTCATAGACTCGATGGTTGCGATGCACCCCTACTACATCGCGCGCACCATTGGCGGTCTGTTCTTCCTTCTGGGCGCCATCGTTGGTTCGTACAATATATTCATGACCATCAGGCAGGCCCGCGAGCCGTATGCCGAGACGGCTGCAGGGCAGGACGTTCCCCTCGCCGCGCGCGAGGGCAATGTTCAGCCCGGGGAGTAAGGACGATGCCTGATTTCCATCGCAAGATCGAACGGAGCGCTGTCGGTTTCGTGCTGGCCATTGTGGGCGTCGCATCGATCGGCGGCCTGGTCGAGATTGCTCCGCTGTTCACGATCGGCGAGACAGTGGAGGAGGCGCCGGACATGCGGGTCTATACCCCGCTCGAGCTCGCCGGCCGCAATATATACATGCGTGAGGGCTGCTATGCCTGCCATTCGCAGATGATCCGGACGTTGCGCGACGATCTCGAGCGTTTCGGGCATTATTCGCTGGCCGTTGAATCGAAATACGACCATCCGATGCTGTGGGGATCGAAACGGACAGGCCCCGATCTCGCCCGCATCGGCGAGAAATACTCGGATGCCTGGCACGTTGCGCATCTCGACAATCCACGTGATGTCGTGCCCGAATCGATCATGCCCGCCTATCCCTGGCTGCTGCGCAATGCACTCAGGACCGATGATCTTGGCGAGAACCTCGCGGCGATGCGGGCGGTCGGCGTTCCATACACTGATGAGATGATCGCCAACGCAACTTCCGACGCGTTCGGTCAGGCTGCTCCTGACAGCCCCGAAGCAAGTGAGGTCAGCGACCGCTATGGGGAGGCGACCAACGTTCGCGCCTTCGACGACGATCCCGGACGGCTGACCGAAATGGATGCGCTCGTCGCATATGTGCAGGTGCTCGGCCACCTCACGGATGCTGCGGCCAAGCTCGATCAGACAGCGCTGGAGGACTGACACATGCATGATGCAGTAGTGGCGTTCGCCAAGAGCTGGGGGCTCTTCTATCTGATTGCCCTGGCAATAGGCGTGATCGCCTATGCCTATTGGCCATCGAACCGCGCCAAACATAAGCGCGCCGGCGAAAGCATCCTCGACAAGGACGACAAGCCGTGCACTTAGGCGAGCGTGATCCGATCACCGGCCGGACGACGACCGGCCACGAATGGAATGGGATTAAAGAGCTCAATACGCCTATTCCGAAAGTCGTGCTGTTTTTCCTCGTGGTAGGGGCGCTCTTTGCCTTCGGATACTGGCTTCTGATGCCGGCCTGGCCGCTGGGCACGACCTACACAAAGGGCCTGCTCGGCAATGACCAGCGCCAGATTGTCACCGAGCAGGTCGAGGCCGCGAAATCCGAACGGGCGGCCTGGATGGACAAGATCGGCGGGATGGACTTTGCCGCCATCCAGGCAGATCCGGACCTCATGAAGCATGTGATGGAGACGGGCCGGACGCTGTTCGTCGACAACTGCGCGGCCTGCCATGGGGTGACGGCCAGCGGCGGGCCGGGCTTCCCGAATTTGTCCGCAAAAGCGTGGCTGTGGGGTGGTGAGCCTCAGATGATCGCCGAGACGATCACGGTCGGCATAAATTCAACCAATGACGACACAAGGGTGTCCGAGATGCCGGCTTTCGGGCGCGACGGTCTTCTCAAGCGCGAGCAGATTGTCGATGTCGTGGCCTATGTCCGGTCACTGTCGGAGGGTGAACACGAGGGAACGCCAAACGAGGAACAAATCGCCGCCGGCCGGGAGGTGTTCAAAACCACATGCGCCTCCTGTCATGGCGAGGACGGGAAAGGCCTTCGGGATGTCGGCGCGCCGAACCTTACCGACGGAACGTGGATCTACGGCGCAGGTATGGCCAACATCCATGGGGCCGTCTACGGCGGCCGCAAGGGTCACATGCCTCATTGGCGGGATAGGCTGACGCCGGAGGGGATCAAGCTCCTCGCGCTTTACGTCCAGCAATTAGGGACCGCAAAGTGAAGATGTCCGACAGGAATGCTGCCACGGTTGGCCAGAGGTTGAACCTCAACTGGCGACTGACCGCTTATGCGACTGTTGTTGCTGTGGCGGCTGTCTTCATCCTCGCCAATGCACATCTGATCTATGTGGCGTTCCAGTCGCAGCCCGACTGTGTGCCGCACCTGAAGGCCTCAGGCGGCCAGGCATCCGGGCTGCAATACAGCGCCGCGAAATCCGCGTGCTGAGATGAGGGAAATGATATGACCAGCGAACACGCCGAGGTCAGGCCCTATATCGAGCGCAATCGGCGCAATTTGCCGGCCAACGCTGCTTTTGGCTGGCTCGCGTCAGGCTGGCGCGATTTCCTGATCAGGCCGGAACTCAGTCTGGCCTACGGCCTGGCGGTCTTTGCGATCTCGCTGGGCATCGTTTGGGCGCTAATTGCGCTCGGCCACGACTATATCCTGTTTCCGGCGCTCGCCGGTTTCATGGTGGTGGGGCCGCTGCTCGCCATCGGCCTCTACCAGAAAAGCCGCGCCATCATGAACGGCGAGCCGCTTTCTCTCTCCAGCATGATTTTCGTCAGAGCCAAATCCGGTGCGCAGGTCTGGTTCACTGGCGCAATCCTCTGCCTGCTCATGCTGACATGGATGCGGGCGGCTGTGATCATCTATGCGCTGTTCTTCGGACTGCGCCCATTTCCGGGCCTCGATCATGTCACGGAGATGCTGTTCACCACCGGTACGGGCTTGGCAATGCTTTTGGTCGGCAGCGTTGTCGGGGGCATCTTTGCCGCGTTCTCCTTCGCGATCAGCACCTTCTCGATTCCCATGCTGCTTGATGAGGACATCGACGCCTTCACCGGGATGGGGACGAGCATTTCACTGGTGTGGAGCAATCTGCCGGTGATGATCACCTGGGGCATCATTGTTCTTGCGCTTTTCCTTGTGAGCGTCGCTACCGGGCTGGTTGGACTGATCGTCACCTTCCCGGTCCTCGGCCACGCCACCTGGCATGCGTACAAGGCGATGAGATGACTTGCTGCGCGCCCACGACGGCTTTCCCGGCGGTCGATGATGCGCCCTCACGCGAGGAACTGCTGCTCGCCAGCCGCGACCTGCAGGACGGCCTTCGCCAGATCGATCTTTCGGTGCCCGCAGTTCACTGCGCCGCCTGCATCCGGACGATAGAAGGCGCCGTGCGCAAGATCGAAGGCGTCGAGCAGGCCCGCGTCAATCTTTCGACCAGGCGTGTTTCGGTGAAATGGCGAGGCAAAGAAGTGCCGCCGCTCGTTGAGGCACTCGAGCAGGCCGGCTACAAGGCCAATCTTTTCGACGCCGAGGAGGATCGCCGGGATCCCGAACTGGATCGGCAAGTCCGGGCGCTGGCGGTTGCGGGCTTTGCGGCGATGAACATCATGCTGCTATCCGTCTCCGTTTGGTCGGGCGCAAGCGCCGAAACTCGTCAGGCCTTCCACTGGATATCGGCAGCCCTCGCGCTCCCGGCGCTCCTTTACTCAGGCCGGATATTCTTCGTCTCGGCCTGGTCGGCGCTCAGGCAGGGTCGCACCAACATGGACGTACCGATCTCGATTGGCGTGTGCCTCGCCTTTGCGATCAGCATCTACGACACCGCGACCAACGGGCCGCACGCCTATTTCGACGCCGCGACGTCGCTGTTGTTCTTCCTGCTGATCGGCCGCACGCTCGATCACATGATGCGCACCAAGGCGCGCAATGCGGTTGTCGGCCTGACGCGGATGATGCCGCGCGGCGCCACGGTCATCAGGAAGGATGGGAGCCGCGACTATCTGCCTGCAGGCGAAATCGAACCCGGAATGCACCTTGCCGTGGCGCCTGGCGACCGGATTCTGGTTGATGGCGTGGTTGAGCGCGGAAGCTCCGATGTCGACTTCTCGATCGTTACCGGAGAAAGCCTGCCGCTGACCGTGACCGCGGGGTCCCAGTTGCGATCGGGAACGCTGAACCTCACGGGCGCGCTGACGATGCGGGCGACTTCGAGCGCGAGGAACTCGTTCGTTGCGGAGATGGTGGGGCTCATGGCAGCGGCGGAGGACGGCCGCGCACATTATCGCCGGCTGGCTGACCGGGCTGCCAGGCTCTATTCGCCGGTCGTGCATCTCACCGCACTGGTCACATTCCTTGGCTGGATGGCTGCCAC
>JBEVEP010000417.1:0-5802 GCA_040512755.1 Mesorhizobium sp. | reverse complement strand
ACGACCGACCACACCAACTCGATCCTCGATCTAATTCGTTCCATCGGCTTCAAGACCGCCTTGGACGATTTCGGCACCGGCTATTCGAGCTTGGCTTATCTCTGCAATTTCAAGTTCGATAAGATCAAGATCGACCGCTCGTTTGTCAGCCGCACCTCCCGGGTCGATATTTCGCACACAATCATTCAGTCGGTGGTCTCGATCGGGCGCGGACTCGGTATGGAGATTGTTGCCGAGGGCGTCGAGACCGAATTCGAGGCTGTGACGATGGCGAAGTTCGGCTGCACCCAATTACAGGGCTATTACTTCTCGAAACCGCTTCCGGTCGAGGACATGTTGGTGTTCTTGCAGACGTTTAGGACGAAACGCATCCCGCCGCCGGTGAGCAAGCTGCATCCGGTCTCGCCACGCGACGCCGCGGGATAGCGCCGAGCATTCACCCCTTCCGTGTCTTTGGCCAAGTGTCTAGGATCGCTTGGGTCCTAGGGAACCGGAATCGTGCCTAAAGACAACAAGAACGAGCCGCCAGGCCGCGGCAACGCCGACTACGAGTGGTCGGCTTTCGAACCGGAAGCCTATTTCAATCAGTATTACGGCGAGCCGCATCCCGACGATGACCGCGTCGTCGCCTGCGCGGTGGCGGCGATCAAGCTAGCGGAGCCGGCCGGACGCGAACTCGACGTGGCCGATGTCGGCACCGGCCCAAATCTCATTCCTCTCTTCTGCGCTCTGCCGCGGGCGCGCAGCCTGACAGCTTGGGAATATACTGAAAGCAATGTGGCCTGGCTCAGGGCGGAGTTGGGCCGGAACGCGATGCGGCCGCAATGGCGCCATTTCTGGGACACGGCCCGCACGGCCTACGGCAGCCAGTACGGCCTGCCCGACGATCCCTTGCCCGGCTTGCGGGCCAAGACAGTCGTGCGGCAAGGCTCGATATTCGATGTGCCCGAACGGGCTTTTGACGCGGCGACGATGTTCTTCTGCGCCGAATCGATCACGGGACGGCAGGATGAATTCGAGGCGGCGTGCGCCGCCTTTGCGCGCTGCGTGAAGCCGGGCGGGACCTTGGCCGCGGCCTTCCTGGCCCATTCGGCCGGTTATGTCGTGAAAGGAAGCCGGTTTCCCGCTCTGCCTCTCTCCGCCGACTCGGTCGCAACCGTCTTCACGCCCCATGCCGTACGGCTAAAGACGGAGGCGATCGGCATCAGAGAACGGCCAATTCGCAGCGGCTACACCGGTGTCGTGTTTCTCACCGGCATCGCCCGCTGAGGGAAATGCCCCTATGGTCTAGCCGGTCCCTTGGTTACGGACGAACCAAAGCACTGCGAGGAAAATGAGCGAGCCAATAATGGCCGCCACCACATCGCGAAGCGAAATCGAAAACCTCGAGGCCCGGCCAAATGCCGAAAAGACGGAAGATCGCGCCGCCGATTAGCGCCCCGACCAGGCCGATTCCGAGACTCGTCCAGCGGCCGAGCCCTTCCCATTTTCCCGTCACGACCGATCCGGCGAGCGAGCCGGCCAATGCGCCGACGACGATCCAAACAACGATTTGAGTCAAGGTAATGGTCATGTTCCTGCCTCCTCAGCGAAACTATGCGTTTGGCAAAAAGAAAAACGCGAGGCCGAAGATCAGGTAGACGGCAAGGAGTTGCAAGCCCTTCAGCCAATCCGACCGTCCGTCGCCGGCAACCTGAGCGGTGATGATCGCGGACAGCCTGGATCGCAATCAAACTCTGGAGGAATGCCGCTGAGGCCGAGGGCATGGCGCATAGAGCATGTCTTTGAGGTCAGGCTCAGAGTCTCGGGGTCTTTTCGCCCTTGCCATCGTCAAGAATCATGACCGTCCCGTCCTTGCAGATGAGCGTGTCGCCAGGAAGCGGGATAAGCGGCAACCAGCTTAGTGATTGAGCCGTTTGTCATGGGGGCCATTTAGCTCCTGCCACCAAAATGAAATCGAGTAAGCCGGGACGGCCCCGGCGTAAAGGACACGGCCCTAGGCGACTCTCTGGCAGGAAAGCGCGCCGAAACTTGCCAGCCATAACCGTAACAGCCTACCATACCACTGCGGCGATCATGATCTCGGAGGCGGTCTCTGCCCGGTTACCGGTGGTTGGGGTCAGGCCCGCCGCGCATGGATTCAAAACGAAAAGCAGGCGTATCGTGACTTTTTCTTGAGGCAACAACCGGTGCCGCGTGTTGCCCAATGCCGAGCTCAGCCCGGAGGCGCTTTCTCCCGCTCTTGCCGAGATCAAGCCGCTCAAAGAGAACCCGCTTGATATCCTCGCCGCGAAGCTCAAGGATCGCCTCCCGCAATTGCTGAGCGATGGCGATTAATCCGTAGGCCTTGGTTTCATTCACGACCCGAAGGGAAGACACGTATGTTTTCGCCTGCTGGTGCCGCAACTCGCGCGGGCCCATCCAACGCCCTTCTTCTCGCAGTTTTCTTCTTTAGTCCCCTCGCCACGAGCGTTGCGCCACGACTGACGCCCTTCTTCTTTGCCCTTGTCAGCATCGCCTTGATCGTCGCGGCGCTGCGACATGGGGTTGGCTGGCGGCAACTTCTGCCACGCGGACAGGCACTTCAGGCACTTGCTGTCTGGCTGCTGCTGGCGGCCTACGTGTGCCTCAACGCGACTTGGTCGGTGGAACCCATTGACGGGTTCGACAAGGCGGCCGTTCTTGCCGGCCTGGCGATAATGTCCTTCGCGGCGGTGGCGGCGGCATTGGTCTTGGACAAGCGGATCCTGGTGCGGGCCGGGCTTTTCTTTGCGGCTGGGGCTTTTCTTGGCGGCGTCTTCATTCTGATCGAGTTGCTTACCGACGGAGCTATGACCCGTACCGCAATGACTTGGGTTCCCCTTTTGCAGCCCTCGGCGGCCAAACACCTCAAGGTGACGCACGGCCAGGTGACGCGAATAAACCTGTCGGAGCTGAATCCCAACGTCGGTTTGGCCTTGTTCCACCTCTGGCCAGGATTGCTTGCTCTGCTAGCGCTTGAGGGTGCTCGACGCAAGGTTGCGACAACTGTTTTCTTTGCAACGCTTGCTGCTGTTATCGCCCTTTCGGAGCACGAATCGTCGCAAATGGCACTTATTGGTTCGGGTCTTGTTGTGCTAGCGGTTAGGCACTGGCGGCCGCGAGCCGTCATCCGCGCTCTCGCCGTAGTCTGGTGCGCGGCTTTTGTGCTGGTCATTCCAGCAAGCTTCATCGTTTATCAGAGCGGACTGCACCTCGCGACTTGGCTGCCAATCTCTGCCCGGCACAGAGTCATCCTGTGGGAGTCGACTGCGGAGCAAACCCTTGCCCATCCTTTGCTCGGCGTCGGTGTGAAATCGACCGAAGCATTGACGGCACGACAAAAGGCCGCTGCTCCGCCTGATCAACCCGAAGGGTTCGTTGCTCCGCGACGTACTGGCCACCACGCCCACAGCATTTTTCTGCACGCGATCTACGAGCTCGGTGTGTTGGGAGCGGTTCTGTTCGCCATCGCGGGCGCGGCCGTGGTCATGCTGATCCTTTACCTACCCGCAGCTTCTCAGCCATTTGCCGCGGGCACCTTTGCCGCCTTCGCCTTGGTGGGCGCGTTTGCCTGGGGCATGTGGCAAACATGGTTCATGTGCGTCACGGGGTTGTTGCCCCTTTACCTGCGCGTCGCGGCCGCCGCCGGTGAGGGCCGGGGTCAGCGTTCGTGATCTTGTGCGCCGCGAGCGCCGCCTGTAAGCAAGGGTCAGTGTCCTTGATCAATCCGACGCGGGTGCGCACCATTGGCATTGAATGCAACCGACTGGTCGTGCAAGCTCTCTCACGATAGCGATCGGAGACTTCCATGATCGACCGGCTGCTGTTTGGTGCAACGGTCCTTGCCGTTCTCGGCTCAGGGCTCATCGGCGGGGTCTTCTTCAGCTTTGCCGCATTCATGCTTAAGGCGATCTCCCGCCTACCAGTGCCGCAAGCCATTGCCGCTATGCAGTCGATCACGAGAGCGATCAAAAACTCGCTTTTCCTAGCGGTATTTTTCGCCACGGCAGCGCTTGCCGGAGTGCTTGGTCTTGCCGCGCTGGTCAACTGGTCCGGGCCCGGCTCGGCCTATCTATTGCTTGGCAGTTTTCTCTTTTTAGGTTTTCCGTTTGGCGTGACATTGCTGAAGAACGTGCCACTTAACAATCGACTCGCCAGTGCAAAACCCGAAAGCGTGGAAGCTGCAAGCTACTGGAGAGAGTTTCATGCGCGCTGGACCCTGTGGAACCACTTGCGCTGGCTTGGGGCAGTGGCTGCCACGACCTCACTCCTCCTGGCTCTGGTCAAAGCTAGCGCCGCCTCTTCTTGAGGTGCCATCCGGTATAGCAGTGTGGTAACCTAACGGGCGTCTAGTCGATTGAGGGCGGCAGACTATTTGATGGAAACTGTTTCTCCTTTACCGCTGACCTGGATTATCACCGATGCGGCTACGGGCCATGAGGCACAGGGCATTGCAGTGGCAGACGCGCTCGGATTCCCCTTCAACGTGAAGCGCGTGCAGGTCAGAGGCGTTTTGTGTTGGATCCCTCCCCGGCTTCAGCTTCATCTGGATCCGAGGCGTTTACTCTCTTTCGTTTCCTCAAACGAGCCGCTCCGCCCGCCATGGCCTAGAATAATACTGTCTATTGGTCGGCGAAGTGTGCCAATCGCACTCGCCTTAAAGCGCCTCTCCGAACCGCGAGCTTTTGTGGTTCACATTCAAGATCCAAAAGTGTCGGCACGTCATTTCGACTGGATTGCGGCCCCGCAGCACGACGGCCTCAGCGGCCCCAACGTTCTCACCACGCTTGGGGCCGTGCACCGTGTTACACCAGAGAAGATCGCCGAAGCGAGACGACGCTTCGCGCAACTCATTGAACCGTTGCCCAGGCCACGAGTGACCGTGTTACTCGGAGGCCAGAGCAGAGCCTTTGAATTCACGGCAGAAGATGCTGCTCGATTTGGAGCTTCGCTTGCGAAGTTGGCCCGCGAAAACAGTGGATCGCTGCTCGTGACTCCCTCCCGGCGCACGGCACCCGAGGCAGTTGCTGCTTTGTCGCAGGCAGTTGCCGACGTTCCGCACTACATTTGGGACGGCAGGGGTGAGAACCCGTATTTTGCATTGCTTGGTTTCGGCGAGGCCATCGTGGTAACAGAGGACTCTGTCAGTATGGTGACTGAAGCCGCCGGAACTGGGAAGCCGGTCTACGTTCAACGACTGCGCGGCAGGTCGCGTCGGAATGCACGCTTTCATGCGCTAATGCAGGACGCGGGCGCCACGCGCCCCTTCAACGGCCGGCTGGAGCGTTGGTCCTACACGCCGATCAACGATACTCAAATGGTGGCGAACGTAATCAGAAGCACGCTTGGCCTTAACCGGCCAAGCTGAGACGCAAGCTTCAGCTCTTTATGAGTGACTTTCGCCCCAGCATCGTCCGCGAGTGGCCTGCGTCAATTCGGTAAAATTGCTGGATAGCCGAAAAATTCAAAGTCGATGGCATACTTGTCGCGCACCTTCTTGGCGATTTCGGCGGTGTAATACGCCGCGATCTTATCGCCTGCATTGGACTGATCCTTGTGCACGCTTCGGATCTCGGGTTGAGAGGAGGAGTATCTAGCCATGATGGTCCGCAGCTCGTCCTCGAGGCTCTCGAACCTGGCGAAGTGATCGTATTGAATGACGTCGCAGAAAATATTGTAGTACTGAACGCGCCAATGCGGGTCCATTTCCTCCGTAGTTTGCGCCGTCACGTAGTCGACAAACGTATCGAAATCCATATCCGTGCTTCCGCCTATGGCCTT
>JBEVEP010000317.1:0-7414 GCA_040512755.1 Mesorhizobium sp. | reverse complement strand
TCATCCTCCAGACATCCTTGCGGGCCTTCGGGTCAAGGCCGGTGGTCGGCTCGTCAAGGAAGAGGACGCCCGGCGTGACGATCAGCGAGGCGGCAATGTCGAGTCTGCGCCGCATGCCGCCGGAATAGTCCTTTACCTGCTTTTTCGCTGCTTCGGACAGGCCGAACGCTGCGAGCAGCTCGTCGGCTCGGCTTCTGGCGGCGCGGCCGCGAAAGCTCCAGAGTCGGGCGAGCAGCACAAGGTTCTCGCGGCCCGTCAGATCCTCGTCAAGCGACGCGAATTGTCCCGTCATCGCTATTGCGGCGCGGACTTCGTGCGGGGCTTTCCTGAGATCGTGCCCCATCACCGTCGCAGAGCCGGCTTCGGGGCGCGTGAGGGTCGCGAGCATCCGCATCAGGGTCGTCTTGTCCGCGCCGTTCGGGCCCAGGATCGCGAAAATCATGCCGCGTGGCACATCCAGGTCGATCCCATCGACTGCGCGCACATCACCGAACGTCTTGACCAAGCCACGGGCGGAAATTGCCAGTGGCGCGACTTCAGCCAGGACAGGCAGGTCACTTGCACGAGAAACGTCGTTCATGGCGATCGATCCAGCTGTCTCAAATTTCGGGGTTTCACACGTTGGGCTTGGAGACCCGACGCATATAGCAGCTTTGAGACTGAAGGATAGTTTTGGAGCCGCGAGTTTTCTATGTTGTAGGGGCAGAGGATGGTTCGGTGATGACCGTCACACGCAGGACCTTGATGAAGGCCGCGGCCGTTTCGGCGCTCACGTTCGCGCTGCCAGACGGCACAACTGGCGCCGTGCACGAGCCGGTGACGCGAATCATCCCATCCTCCGGCGAGGCGATACCGGCGGTTGGGCTCGGCACCTGGATCACCTTCAATGTTGGCGACGATCCTGTTCTGCGCAACGAATGCGTTGCTGTGATGGCCGCTTTCTTCGAAGCAGGCGGGCGCATGATCGATTCATCGCCGATGTACGGGTCCTCGCAACCTGTCGTGGGCTATGGGCTCGATCAGCTCGGGCGTCCAAAAGCGCTGTTTTCCGCCGAGAAGGTCTGGACTTCGTCAGCCGAGGACGGACTTGCGCAGATCGAGCAGTCGCGCCGTTTTTGGGGCGTCGAACGCTTCGACCTTGTGCAGGTTCACAACCTCGTCGCCTGGGAGGCGCACCTCGAAACCCTGTTCGCCATGAAGGCGGAGGGCAAGATCCGCTATGTCGGGATCACCACGTCCGAGGGTCGCCGGCATGATGTGTTCGAAAGGATCATGCGGGCGTATCCGCTCGATTTCGTCCAGCTGACCTACAACATCATCGATCGTGAGGCGGAGGATCGGTTGCTGCCGCTGGCGGCTGAACGCGGCATAGCGGTCATCGTCAACCGGCCGTTCCGCCAAGGCGAGCTGACGCGCAATCTCGAAGGCGAGCCGCTGCCGGGCTGGGCCGCCGATATCTCGGCGGCAACGTGGGCGCAGTTCATTCTGAAGTTCATACTGTCCCATCCGGCCGTCACCGTCGCCATTCCAGCCACAACCCGTGTCGACCATATGCGCGAGAACATGGCGGCCGCGGTCGCTCCCCTTCCGGACGCCGCCATGCGCGAACGGATGGCGGCACTGGTCCGGGACCTCTAGATGTCCGACTGGTGGACCTACAGGCCGGAAGACTTTCTCCTTTTCTCTCCTCGCGTCTACTGGCGCATGTTCGAGGTTCACAATGCGGCTCTAAGACCGCTGCAGCTGGTAACGCTCGCAACCGGCCTCACCGTCATTCTGCTTGCGCTGCGCAGACCGATTGGGTCTGGCCTTTGGATTGCGCTCTCTCTCGCCGCGCTCTGGGCTTTTGTAGGCTGGTCCTTCCTTTGGAACCGTTACGCGGCGATCAACTGGGCGATCGCTTATGTCGCCCCTGCGTTCGGCCTGCAGGCGCTTCTGCTGGCGGTCCTCGGCGTACGCGGTCTCGTTTTCGACCGAAGAGGCATCGCCGGGCGGGCCGGAATGCTGTTGGCGACGATCGGTCTCTTCGCCTACCCGCTCCTCGTGCTGCCATTCGGACGCCCGTTGGCAAGTGCGGAAGTCTTCGGCATCGCGCCAGACCCGACGGCGATCACGACAGTCGGGATGCTTCTGGCCGGGCGCGGCCGGTTCGTTGCGCTACTGCTCCCGATACCACTGCTCTGGCTGCTATTCAGCGGCCTGACGCTCCACACGATGGGTGATCCGCAGGCGTGGATCCCATTCTCGGCTACGGGAACGGCAATCGTGCTTGTTGTGCTGCGCGGCTTGGCCCGGTGACACCTCCGCAATGTTACCACAACACTGCTGCTTCCTGGCGCCCTGAGCAGTTATCTGTTCGCTTAGGTTTCGAGTTGGCCGATCGCTGTCCCTGCCGTGGACGACCTCCAGAAGGCGAATTGGCCCGTAACACCCAGTCTGTGCTATACATTTCCTCACGACTTGGCGGGGCTAACACTCAATCCGTCAGCCTGCGGAAACTATGGGACCTTGCTAATGGAACGCAAGCTTGCGGCGATTCTTGCCGCCGACGTGGCGCGCTATTCGGCCCTTATGGAGGCAAACGAAGCCGGGACATTCGAACGGCTGAGGGCCGACCGCAAAGAGTTGTTCGAACCGACGATCAAGAAACACAACGGGCGCATATTCAAGGTGATGGGTGACGGCCTGCTGGCGGAGTTCGGCAGTGTCGTCGACGCCGTCGAATGCGCTGTGGCATTGCAGCATGGCATGGCAGAGCGAAATGCGAGTGTCGGAGAAAGGATCGAAGTTCGCATCGGGATAAATCTCGGCGAAGTCATCGTCGAAGGCCGCGACCGCTATGGCGAGGGTGTGAACATAGCAGCCCGTCTGCAGGAACTCGCTGATCCCGGCGGCATCTGGGTTTCGGAGAAAGTATCCAAGGAGATCAAGAAGAAGCTTCCGTTCGGTCTCGAGCCAATGGGCGAGAAGCGGATGAAGAACATCGCCGGGCCGGTCGCTTGCTATCGCGTGAGCTTGCAGACAGTCCTGGAGGATCAGCACGAGCGGGCTCTGTCGAACCCCCACAGCCTGTCCGAGCGAACATCGATTGCCGTTTTGCCGTTCAACAATATGAGCGGCGATCCGGAACAGGAATACTTTTCGGACGGCATCACCGAAGACATCATCACCGACCTGTCAAAAATATCCGGCCTGCAGGTTGTCGCCCGCAACACTGTTTTCACTTACAAGGACAAGCCCATATTGGCGCAACAGGCTGCCGCGGAACTGGGGGTACGGTTCCTTCTGGAAGGCAGCGTCCGCAAAGCCGGATCACGCGTTCGCGTCACAGGTCAGCTTATCGACGGCAGGAACGGCAGCCATGTCTGGGCCGATCGCTACGATCGGGAACTGAACGATATTTTTGCCATTCAGGACGAAATCGCGCACGCGATCGTCAATCAGTTGAAGATCAAACTGCTCCCCGAAGAAAAGAAGGCGATAGAGGCAGCCCCTACCGCGAATGTGGAGGCGTACACTTTTTACCTCCGGGGACGGCAATTCTCGCACATGTGTTCGAAATCCTACGTCCTGATGGCGCGGCGCATGTTCACCCGGGCAATGGAACTGGACCCCGGCTATGCACGCGCCTATGCGGGCATCGCCGATTGCGATTCCATCCTTCATTCCTGGCACCACGCCGACGTATCGATCGACGGTATCCTCGCCATGAGCGCCAAAGCCCTGGCGCTCGATCCCGAACTGGCTGAGGCACACGCCTCGCGCGGGCTGGCCCTTCAGTTTGGCGGCCGCCGCGAGGAGGCGGTTGCCGAGTTCGAGCGTGCGCTGGAGTTGGATCCCGATCTTTACGAGGCCAACTATTTCTATGCCCGTTTTTTCAACGCCGAGGGCAACTTCGAGAAGGCGGCCAAGCTGTTTGAACGCGCAGCCGAAATAAGGACCGACGACTACCGCTCCCCCGTCCTGCTGACAGCGGTCTATCGCTCCCTGGGGCACGATGCGGATAGGATCAGGGCGGCACGGCTTGGATTGCAGCGGGCCGAGCACGAACTCAATGCACATCCCGAAAATTCGGGTCCGGCGCAGTTGGGCGCACTTGCGCTGGCGCATCTTGGCGAGCACGACCGGGCGATGGAGTGGGCGGCCCGCGCGATGGCAATTGATCCGGATGATCTCCTGGCCCTGTACAATATCGCATGCACCTATTCACAGCTCGGCGAACTGGACACTGCCATCGATGTGCTCGAAAAAGTCCTGCCGCACAGGAGCCCCGAACAAATTCTATGGTTCAGCAGGGACTCCGACCTGGACCCCCTGCGCAAGCATCCGCGCTTCCAACGATTGCTTGAAAGCATCGGGGGGCACCCGTCCTGACCGGTCGTATGCCGACCCGCTGACCCCTCACTTTTGAAGGATGAGGAGCAGATATGCCCCGAACAGGACGAGGTGCACCGCCCCCTGAATCACATTGGTGCGACCGCTTGCGAATGTGACCACGCAAACGGCCAGCGTCAGAAGCAGCATCAACATGTCGGCGCCTTCAACACCCAGGATAAGGGGATGCCCGGTCAGGAGGCTGATCAGGATCATCGCAGGGACAGTGAGGCCAATCGTCGAAAGTACTGATCCCAGAAAAATGTTGATTGATCGCTGTATCTGGTTTGCTGCTGCCGCGCGGATCGCGCCGATGGCTTCCGGCGTTGCCACCAGCAGCGCCATGAGTACCCCACCTATGGCCGTGGGCACGCCCAGCGTTTCGATGAAGTAGTCGATCGGCTCCGCAAGATGTTCGGCGAGATAGACGACCGGAACGAGATAGGCGACCAGCAAAACCGCGTGGTAAGCGGTGGAACCCTTCTCTGTCCTGGCTGAACTGTGATCTTCTATCTCGTCCTCAACGACGAAGAACCCACGATGCCGGCCGGTTTGGGTCACGATGAAGGTCGCGTAAAGACCGACCGAGGTAAGGACAAGAAACACCTGCTGCACGCCGGAGAGCGTCGGACCAGCCGTCGTTTGGGTGACGGTGGGAAGGATGAGACTGAGAACCACCAGTGGAATGATGGCCCCGAGATAGGCGTTTGCGCCCTGCAGATTGTATTGCTGCTCTCGATGCCGAAGTCCGCCGAGCAACAGCGACAGGCCGACCATTCCGTTGAGAAGGATCATGACCACGGCGAACATCGTATCCCTTGCCAGGGTAGGATTTTGTTGTCCGTGCGTCATGACAGCGGCGATGCTCACGACCTCGATGAAGGTGACGGAGAGCGTCAGTATCAGTGTGCCATAAGGCTCGCCGAGCAGGATTGCGAGACGGTCCGCATGGCGAACGACCCGCAGCGCGGACCCCATAATGGCTGCGAAGAGCCAGACAAGAACGAACGTCAGGCCGGAATATCCGTGGAACTTATGAAACAGCGAATATCCGAACAGGAAAAAGACGAGGCATGTCCCATAGCTGACGAGAAGAAAGAGCTCGGACTTCCGGACTTTCAGCAGCCAATGCAAATCGCTCCCTCCCCGGCCATCGCCTGGTGCACCTGACATAGCTTGGCGGAAACCTAATGGACAGGTCTCGAATGCATGCGATACGTCCGACGTTCAAAGAAGAAGTGCTGCATTGCTTTTTGTGGCGAGGCGGACAGAGACGAGCGCCAGGCACGACATACAGTATCGGACCGAAAAGCGCGAAGCGGTTTTCGGATGAATCCGATGCGCAAACAATGACTTAGGGCAAGCGATTCAGGTTTCGGGCGACTTGCTCTAAGTCAGCGCGAGGCGGTGTAATACCGGGGATCGACTGGTTTAGAACTTACCGGTTTCCCTGAACGTCTCGAACGTCGCCCGGATATGGTCTGCAGCGGCCTTGACCGGCGGCTGCGCGTCCGGCGCGGTCAGCATCGCAAGGCTGTAGTTGCCGATCACCGGCATGCCGTTCTTCGGTCCAAGCTCAACCATGTCGCCGGTGATAAACGATTTCGGCAATGGCGCGACGGCCAGATCGGCCATAATTGCCGCGCGTTGGCCAGCGGTATGTGCACTCATGTACGCGATGCGGTAATTGCGGCCGTCGCGCCCGAGCGCCTCAAGTGCCCCAGCCCGCCAGGCGCACCCCTCTTCCCAAACCGAGACGGGCAACGGTTCCTTCATATGCGCGCAGCCGCCTTTGGCGCCGGCCCAGACGATGGGCTCGGTAAGCAGAACTTCGGCACCCGCCGCATCCGCTTTGCACGAATTTGTAAGCAATGTGATGTCGAGCGTACGGTCGTCCATCCGCCGTCGCAAATTGCTGCTTTGATCAATGATGACGTCAACCGCAATCGATGGATGCGACTGCGCGAAGCGCCTCAAGACGTTTGGCAGCACACGTTCGCCGAAATCGTCTGGCGAACCCAGCCGCACGACGCCGGTGATATCCGGAATGATGAACTTCGACACCGCTTCGCGGTTCACCGCCAGCATTCGGCGCGCGTAGCCGAGCAACATCTCGCCATCGGCCGTCAGGGTTACGGAACGCGCGTCGCGCGCGAACACCGAACGGCCGAGAATGTCCTCCAGCTTCTTTATCTGCATGGAAACCGCCGACGGTGTCCGGAACACGGCGTTGGCGGCCGTCGTGAAACTGCCCGTTTCGGCTATCGCGACAAACGTGCGCAACACATCGAGATCGAGCAATGGGAGGGGGTGATTGAGTGGTGCGGTCATTGGGAACACCCATCAATTTTTCTGAACGAGACGATCACTTCATTTCGTTTGATTGAACATCAAACCTGAGAGATAGTCAACATGCGGATTGAGAAATTCGCTTCGCAATCGATAGGAGAAGCAAAATGTCGATCTATTCAGCATTGAGCCATCTCGCCGCCGAATGGCGTACAGCCCGCGAGGAGGCACGTACCCGTCGCATCGTCGATTCTTTGCCGGTGGAAATCCAGAAGGATATCGGATGGCCGGATACCCATTCGATCCGGGTTGCCGCCCGCCGTCGTAACCACTCCTGAGCAATCCCATGAGCGACGGCTGTAAGCTAAGGCTGCACCGCATGGTTGTTCCTGCGGTGCAGCATCAATCAGGAACGTTTCCCGAATCCTTCCGCCATGCGCCAGACGCATGACGGATCTGAAATAAACGCAAAGCAGCAGTGGAAATTGGGCGCAACGCACTGTAACCAGAGGCAATTTCCGGCTGCGAAATGGTCAAACGACGTTCCCGATGTCGCTTTTCGTACTAAGCGCTTCGCTTTTGCTGCTTTATGTGCGCCGCAACATCACTATATATGCATCAACAACGAGCTGCCCCACTCCTTCAAGCGAAGGCACCCCGTGTAACACTGACTGCATGGAGATGTGTCATGAAACTCTTTTCACGTTTTTTTGCCCGGCGCGACAGCAATCTGGCGACCGCTCTTGAACGC
>JBEVEP010000314.1:0-6675 GCA_040512755.1 Mesorhizobium sp. | reverse complement strand
ACCGTGCGGACGCACGAACGTGCGAATTCGCGGCTGGATGGGCCGTGCGGACCAGCGCACGAAGGTAAAGGGAATGTTTGTCGATCCCAAGCAGATCGCGGACCTGTTGCGCCGTCACCCGGAAGTCGCCCGGGCACGCCTTGTCGTGAAGAGAGAAGGTGAGCGCGACGCGATGGCTCTTCACGTCGAGCCGGCAGCAGCCGCGCGGCCGGATGCTACCTGGATTGAAGCCACGCTGCGCGAAATCACGTCCTTAGGCGGCTCCGTGATTATCGTCGATTCTGGATCACTCCCGAACGATGGCAAGATTATTTCTGACGAGCGCGATTACAGCAAATAGGCCCGTAAACGCAGCCCCGATTCCGCTTGCATCGACCAAGTCACGGTGGAAATGTGCTGACGCACAGGTTGAAACGAATCCGATAAGGAGCGGCGCTGTACGCCGTCTGATGCATTCTTTGGGAGAACCTATCATGAGGAAAACTGCCGCGCTCGCCGCCCTGTCGGTCTCAGCGCTTGCCATGTCTGCCGCGCCTTCCTTTGCCGACTACACTTTGAACATTTTGCATATCAATGACTGGCACAGTCGCATTGAATCCAACAACAAATACGAGTCGACGTGCTCGGCTGAGGAAGAGGGCAAGGGCGAGTGCATTGGCGGCGCGGCCCGGCTGGTGACGGCGATCAACGACCGCCGCAAGGGGCTCGAAGGGGAGAATGTGCTGCTTCTCAATGGCGGCGACAATTTCCAGGGTTCGCTCTTTTATACGACGTACAAGGGTGCCGCAGAGGCGGAATTTCTCAACCAGATGAAGTTTGATGCAATGACCGTCGGCAACCACGAGTTCGACGACGGCGAAGACGCTCTGGCCCCGTTCCTTGACGTCATCAAGTTCCCGGTCTTGAGCGCAAATGTGAAGGCGAGTGCAGCATCCAAGGTCGGCGACCGGATAAAGCCTTCGCTTGTGCTGGATGTCGGCGGCCAGAAGATCGGCATTGTCGGGGCCGTTACGACGGACACGCCGGAGGTCGCCTCGCCCGGGCCGAACATCACCATCGAGGATGACATCAAGACGATTACGGCGGAAGTCGAGAAGCTGAAGGCCGAAGGCGTCAACAAGATCATCGCACTGACGCATGTCGGCTATCCGCGTGACAAGGAAATGATCGCCAAGATTCCGGGTGTGGATGTCGTGGTGGGTGGCCACTCCCATTCGCTGCTGTCGAACACGGACGCCAAGGCCGTAGGCCCCTACCCGACAATGGTCGACAATCCGGACGGCTACAAGGTTCCGGTGACGCAGGCGGCGTCCTATTCGAAGTATCTCGGCGAGTTCAAGGTCGTGTTCGACGACAATGGCGTCGTGAAGGAAGCCAAGGGCGATCCGCTTTTCCTCGACAACGCGATCAAGCCTGACGAGGCGGTTTTGGCGCGCATTAAGGAACTCGGCGCGCCGATCGAGGAACTCAAGAACAAGGAAGTGTCGGAGACGACGAAGCCGATCGATGGCAGCCACGACAATTGCCGTGCGCGGGAATGCGAAATGGGCAATCTTGTCTCCGACGCCATCCTCGATCGGGTGAAGGACCAGGGTGTCCAGATCGTCGTCCAGAACGGCGGCGGTCTGCGCGCCTCGATCGAGCAAGGTGTGATCACCATGGGAGAGGTCCTTACAGTGCTTCCCTTCCAGAACACGCTGGCGACATTCCAGATTTCCGGCAAGGACATCGTCGCCTCTCTTGAGGCAGGCGTCAGCCAGATCGAAGAGGTCAAGGGGAGGTTCCCGCAGGTGGCCGGCCTGAAGTACTCCTTCGACACGTCGGTCGCTCCCAATGCCGGCCGCGTCAAATCCGTCGAAGTGATGGAGGACGGCGCCTGGAAGCCCATCGATGCAGCCAAGCTCTACACGGTCGCCACCAACAATTTCGTGCGGCAGGGCGGCGATGGATACCGTCTCTTCGCCGACAACGCGCAGAACGCCTACGACTATGGCCCGAGCCTGGAGCAGGTCGTCGCCGACTACCTTACCGCCAATCGGCCCTATACGCCCAAGCTCGACGGGCGCATCACCGAGATCGCCGCAACCGTCGCTGCGGCCCCGGCTGATGCGGGCTCAACTGCCGCGCCCGCTGCAACAGAGACGGCGGCTGCGCCGGTTACAGCCGAGCCAACCGCATCGACAGCGGGCGCCTCAGCTGCTGGCGCCGGCAACCACGTCATTGTCCTTGGCGACAACTACTGGAAGATCGCCGAGAAAATCTATGGCGATGGGATGAAGTGGAAACTGATTGGAGACGCCAACCCCGAGTATCGGCCGCGGCGCCTGCCGGTTGGCGCGACGCTCAAGATACCGCCGGCAAGCTGACCGCGAGTGCCGCTTGAACGAAACCCGCCCGGCCTGCCGGGCGGGTTTTTGTTGTCTCACATTCGCGGTCCAAATCGCCTGCGGCCAGAGGCTGCATTGCAATGGTGCCTCATGCAGCTAGTTTCCCCTCAACAAGGGAAGTAACGCATGAACCGTACTCTCAAACTCGATCTCGCCAAGGCCAAGGCACGCGGCCCGCTGCCGACAGGGCATAAGCCGGTCAAGGCAAGCAAGATCGGCGTTCTGCTGGTCAATCTCGGCACGCCGGACGGCACGGACTTTGTGTCCATGTGGCGCTATCTGCGGGAATTCCTGTCGGATCCGCGCGTGATCGAACTCAACAAGGCGATTTGGTATCCGATCCTCTATGGGATCGTTCTCAACACGCGGCCACGAAAGTCCGGCGCCAATTACCGGAAGATCTGGAATCGCGAAAAGGATGAGTCGCCGCTGCGTACTTTCACGCGTTCGCAGTCGGACAGACTGTCAAAAATGTTGGCGGACAATCCCAGTATCGTCGTCGACTGGGGCATGCGTTACGGCAACCCGTCCATCAGAAGCACGGTTCTCCGCATGGAGGAGCAAGGCGTCGATCGTATCCTGATGTTTCCCCTCTATCCTCAGTATTCGGCAACGACCACGGCAACGGCCAACGATAAACTTTTTCGCGCACTGATGAGCATGCGCAACATGCCGGCGATCCGCACCGTGCCTGCTTACTACGACGAGCCTGTCTATATCGAGGCGTTGGCGCAGTCGGTCGAAAGGCATCTGGCCTCGATCGACTTCGAACCGGAGATCGTCCTCGCCTCCTACCACGGCATCCCCAAAGCCTATTTCGAACGCGGCGATCCTTACCACTGCCACTGCCAGAAGACGACACGGTTGCTGCGTGAACGGCTCGGCTGGAATGAAAGCAAGCTGATAACGACCTTCCAGTCACGCTTCGGCGCGCAGGAATGGCTGCAGCCCTACACGGACAAGACCGTGGAGCGTCTCGCACGTGAAGGCGTGAAGTCGATCGCGGTGATCAACCCTGGCTTCTCATCGGACTGCATTGAAACCCTCGAGGAGATCGCCGTCGAGGCGGCCGAAATATTCCGCCATGCCGGCGGCCGGAATTTCAGCCACATACCCTGCCTGAACGACAGCGACGATGGCATGGCGATGATTGAGGCGCTGGTTCGCCGCGAGCTTGCGGGCTGGGTTTGATTCACCGCTTTGGAAACATTCCTTCAGCGCTGATTGTAACCTCCGCAAATCGCCCTTAACTCTTCCTTCGGCAATGCGTGTTGTCTGCCAGCAGTGGCTGGCCGCGCTCCTGCATCGTTGGGATGCGGATCCGCTGCAGGTCGATCTGCGTTTGCTCCGTTCCGAACCTTCGGACGGGTCACGCGCCCAAGGAGGGCTTTATGCCGTTTTCTGGCTACGACATCGTAATTCCGGTTCTGGTCGTCTTCGTTTTCATCCTGCTCTTTGCCGGCATAAAGACGGTGCCGCAGGGCTACAACTACACGGTCGAGCGTTTCGGCCGCTACACCAGGACCCTCGTGCCGGGGCTCAATCTCATCATCCCTTTCTTCGACCGCATCGGCGCAAAAATGAACATGATGGAGCAGGTCCTCGACGTCCCTACTCAAGAGGTCATCACGCGCGACAACGCAATCGTGGCCGTTGATGGGGTCGCTTTCTATCAGGTGCTGAATGCGCCTCAGGCGGCCTACCAGGTCGCGGGGCTGCAGAACGCGATCCTCAATCTCACCATGACCAACATCCGAACGGTGATGGGCTCGATGGACCTGGACGAGCTTTTGTCTAATCGAGACGCGATCAATGAGCGGCTGCTGCGGGTTGTCGACGAGGCGGCTCATCCGTGGGGCATCAAGGTGACGCGCGTCGAGATCAAGGACATCAACCCGCCCGCAAACATGGTCGAGTCGATGGCGCGTCAGATGATGGCTGAACGCAACAAGCGCGCACAAATCCTGGAAGCGGAAGGACGCAAGCAGGCTCAGGTTCTGGAAGCCGAAGGCCGAAAGGAGGCCGCCTTCCGCGATGCCGAAGCACGCGAACGCGCTGCCGAGGCCGAAGCCCGGGCCACACAAGTCGTGTCAGAGGCCATTGCGAAAGGCGACGTTCAGGCCATCAACTACTTCGTTGCCCAGAAATACACTGAAGCGCTCGCCAAGATCGGGTCGTCCGCCAACAACAAAATCGTACTGATGCCGATGGAGGCGTCGTCGCTGATCGGATCACTGGCCGGCATCGGTGCGATCGCCAAGGAGGTCTTCGGCCAGGAAGGAGCGGCGCGCAGTTCCCCGCCCACGCGCCCGGCCAAGACGCCGGAACAGGGCTGAGCCCGATGTGACGCGCGAAGGAGGAAGGCCATGCTTGAAGGCATCATTACCGAGCTTGGACCTTGGAACTGGATGGTTCTCGGCCTCGTTCTGCTCGCTTTTGAGATTGTAGCGCCGGGCTTCTTCCTGCTTTGGATCGGCGTTGCGGCGCTGTTAACAGGCGCACTGTCCCTTCAGCTGTGGGAGGCCGGTTTCTGGACATGGCACGCCCAGGTGCTCATCTTTCTCGCGCTTTCGTTGATCTCCGCCTATGCCGGAAAAAAGATCCTCGGCGAAACCAGCGCCGAAACCGACCAACCTCTGCTGAACCGCCGGGGAGAGCAGATGATAGGACGCACCGCCACGCTTACAGAGCCGATCACTGAAGGACGGGGCAGGATACGTATCGGCGACACGATGTGGCGTGTGTCAGGCCCCGACCTTCCTGCGGGCGCCCGCGTGCGCGTCAAGGCGGCAACAGACAAGGATCTGGAGCTGGTCGTCGAGGCGGCTTGACTAGAGCGGTTCCGCGTTTCTTTGAATCGCTAACCGCTCTAACTCTTTGTTTTAACACAATTCCGGACAGAAAACGGGTTTCCACTTTTGCTGGAATTGCTTTAGTCCCTGACCGCTGGGATGCGGGTCGTCACACCGCGCCGATACGCAGAAGGTCGTGGAAATGCACGACGCCAACGGGCCGGCTGTCTTCCACAACGATAAGCGCGCTGATGTTGTGCTCATTCAATAAGCCCAGCGCTGCGCTGGCCAGCATCTGCGGCTTCGCCGTTTTCGGCCGCCGGGTCATGATGTCGTCCACCGTCGTCTCGGCCAGATTGCGATCGAGGTTGCGCGCAAGGTCGCCATCCGTCACGATTCCGATCAGACGCCCCTCTCCGTCCACGACGCAGACGCAGCCAAAGCGTTTCTTGGACAGCATCATCATAGCCTCGGGCATCTTCGTCCCCAGCTCAACCAGTGGCAACTGATCTCCCGTGTGCATGATTTCCTGAATCAGCATCAGGCTGGCGCCGAGCTGTCCACCCGGATGCAAGGTACGGAAATGGTCCGGCGTAAATCCGCGCGCTTCGAGCAGCGCGACGGCCAGCGCGTCTCCGATTGCGAGTTGAAGAAGCGTCGACGTGGTCGGAGCGAGCCCATGGGGGCAGGCCTCAGGCGCTCTGGGCAGGTTCAGCACCACATCGGCCTGGCGCGCCAGCGCCGAAGCGTCGCCGGCCGTAATAGCAATCAGGGGAATGGCGAAGCGGCGGGAATAACCGACAATGCCCTTGAGCTCCAGGCTCTCGCCCGACCAGGACATGGCGATGATGGCGTCGTCCTTCGCGATCATGCCGAGGTCGCCATGGTTGGCTTCGGCAGGGTGGACGAAGAATGCCGGCGTACCGGTCGACGCAAGCGTGGCAGCGATCTTCGAGCCTATATGTCCGCTCTTGCCAACGCCGGTAACGATGACGCGGCCGTGGATCGCCCCCAGAATCTCGACCGCCCGTGCGAACGGTTCGGAAAGCCCATTCTCAAGGGCAGCGGCCAGGGCCGAAAGGCCCGATTGTTCGGTGGTCACGGTACGGAGCGCGGAGGCAATAGCCGCCTGCCTGTCCCCCGCCATCTTCAAGCTCCGTGCATGCATGAAAAGCGATTAGCGCGTTCGGCCAACGGTGTCCAATACTCATTGTATTGCCGGAACTTGACCTCCGGTAACCTCAGCGCTCCTTCTCGTGCCTGGCCGTCGACGCCGATGTTCAGGGCACACCCCATCGAGGAACGAACGTCGGTCTAATCGGCACAACGCGGCCTGGACTCGATTTCTCAGTGCCTGGGCTCACTAGTGTCGTGGTTTAGAAGTTGGCATGATTTTCGAAATCACCCACCCAGCGTACATCGAAATAAAAAAGACACAAAAATAAAAAATTTTCGATTGTGCCACGATTGTGTAATTAGCTCTGCCGGCGCTATAG
>JBEVEP010000283.1:0-2986 GCA_040512755.1 Mesorhizobium sp. | reverse complement strand
CCGATCCCGGCTGCGGCCGTTGTCGCCTTTGCGGCGGCCTTACTGGTGCGGGGCGGTGCGCTGAGATACGGCTGGGCGTTTCCGCGCTACCGCAGCAGGCCCGGCCGAAGGCCGGAAGATATTCCCTGAGCGTCAGGTCTACTGCGGCGTGAGATGATCGCGATCGTACGCGTGGAGGACAGAAGGCCTCCGTCCTCTCCGCTACAACAGACCGGCTTGCTCTGCTTCCTCGCGCAGACTCTGGCGTGGCCGTGGGCCGACCTGCTGGATAACCAGTCCTGCCGCGAGAGAACCCAGCTTGCCGCAATCCCCCAGGCTGCGGCCTGCCGTATATCCGAACAGGAAGCCTGCAGCGTAGAGATCGCCCGCGCCAGTCGTGTCGACGAGCTTCTCGATGTCGATTGCCTTGACGCCTACCGTTTCGTCGCCGCGAACGATCACCGAGCCGCGTTCGGAGCGGGTGACGGCGGCGATCCTGCAGTCCTTGCGGATCGCTTCCAGCGCGGCATCGAATGACGCCGTCTGGTAGAGCGACTTCACTTCGCTCTCATTGGCAAAAACGATGTCCACAGTGCCGGAACGCATCAGCTCCAGGAATTCGTCGCGGTAGCGGTCGACGCAGAAGGGATCGGAGAGCGTCATCGACACTTCACGGCCCGCGGCATGGGCGAGCTTTGCCGTGAGCCGGATAGCCTCCTTGGCGCGCGGCGGATCCCACAGGTAGCCTTCAAAGTAGGTGACCTTGGCGCCAGCCGCCTTGACTGCCTCGACGTCCTCCGGACCGAGTTCGACGCAGGCCCCGAGATAGGTGTTCATGGAGCGCTCTCCATCCGGCGTGACGAAGATCATCGAACGGGCTGTCGGCGGCTCGCCGGGCAGCGGCCGCGTGTCGAAGGCGACGCCCTGAGCCCGGATATCGTGTGTATAGATTTCGCCGAGCTTGTCGGAGGAAACCTTGCCAAAAAAGGCGGCGCGCCCACCGAAGCTTGCGACGCCAGCCGCCGTGTTCCCGGCGCTGCCGCCGGAAGCTTCGATCGCCGGTCCCATCCTGCTGTAAAGCAATTCCGCGCGCCCGGTGTCGATGAGATTCATTGCGCCTTTGATGATGCCATTTTCCAGCAAAAAGGCGTCGTCGCACTGGGCAATGATGTCCACGATGGCGTTGCCAATGCAAAGCACGTCGTACTGGCTCATGAAGGTCTCCGCGAAAGCCGGCAGTGCGGCTGTTTTGGCATGTCGTGCGGACGCGGGTCTAGCGGCTGGATAAGCAATTGCAAGCGGTTATTCGCTGCTCTCCTTGCGGCATTTCCGGACAGTCCCTATCTCGCAGCCGATAGGAGACTGCGACGATGATTCTTGAGGCCGCCCGCGCCGCTGCCAGCCGGCTTTTCAGCGCCGAGTTCCGTGGCGTGTTCTTCAAGTCACTTGGCCTCACGCTGCTTGCGCTGGTGGCGCTGTGGTTCGGACTGAAGGAACTGTTCGACCTGTTGGCGCTGCCATGGATCGATGTGCTGCTGCCCGGTTTCCCAGGATGGGCCGGCTGGCTTGCGCTGATAACCGCCATTGTCGCCGGAATAGGTCTGGCTCTCGGCCTGGCGCTGTTGATTGCGCCGGTGACGGCAATCGTCGCGGGGCTCTTCCTCGATGATGTGGCGGAAGTGGTGGAGAAGGGCGACTATCCGGCGGACCCTCCCGGCCGCCCAGTACCACCGCTGCGGGCGGCGCTTCTGTCGCTGAAATTCTTTGGGATCGTTGTCCTCGGCAACGTTCTGGCTTTGCTTCTGCTTTTGGTGCCGGGGATCAATATCGCCGCCTTCTTCCTTGTGAACGGCTATCTGCTCGGGCGGGAGTTCTTCGAATTCGCTGCCATGCGTTTCAGGTCCGAGGCGGAAGCAAAGGCATTGCGCCGAAAGCATGCGGGGACTGTCTTCCTCGCGGGGCTGGTCATAGCGGCGTTTCTCGCCATTCCCCTGCTCAATCTTCTGACGCCGCTCTTCGCAGCGGCGATGATGGTGCACCTGCACAAGATGGTGTCGGAGACCGATCCGGAATTTTCAACGCCTGCACTAGCCATGCGCCGGGCAGCGTGAGGACTCATGCGGGGCTGGCGCAAATTTGATCGAAGGCTCCGCCATCCTGCTTGGCCCCAGAAAGGTTCCAGCGTTGGAAATCTCGAACGGCAAAGGAGACCAAAGTGACGACCGATCTGCTGTTGGCGATTGCGCATCATTTGCTGATTTTCGGACTGGTCGCCGTTCTCGCCGCGGAGACCGTCCTTGTTCGTCCGGGTCTGACCGGAAATGCGCTCTCTCGCCTTGGCGGGATCGACCGGGCCTATGGGCTCGTTGCCGTTTTGATCATCATCGTCGGGTTCAGTCGCGTCTTCTTCGGCCTGAAGGGTTGGGAGTTCTACATCTACAACTGGGTGTTCTGGGCAAAGATCGCGGCGTTCGCCACTGTCGGGCTGCTGTCGATCCGGCCCACGATCAGCATTCTGGAATGGAGCCGCAAGGCCAAGGCCGATGCGGCCCATGTCGTGCCTGACAGCGAGATCGCCTCTGTGCGAACGTGGTTGAGAGCCGAGGGCGCGGTGTTTGTGCTGATCCCGATCTTCGCAGCGGCCATGGCGCGCGGCATCGGCTACTGAGCTGCTTAGAGCGAAATCCCATCCGACTGGATCGGATTTCGCTCTCTAATTCTTTGTTTTTTCACATGGTTTTGTCCGAAAAGTCTTCAACTTTTCGGAATCATGTTCTAGGCTCCGGCCGGCTCGAGCTCAACGAGCGGAGCCGGGATCGCGTTCGTCTTTACCGCCGCCTTGCAGAGATCCGCGATGACACAGCGGCGGCATTGAGGCACCCGCGCCTTGCAGACATAACGGCCATGCAGGATCAGCCAGTGATGGGCGTGACGAAGATATTCGTCAGGTATGATTCTCAGAAAGCCAGCCTCTACTTCGTCCGTCGTTTTGCCGGGCGCCAGCCCC
>JBEVEP010000409.1:0-13413 GCA_040512755.1 Mesorhizobium sp. | reverse complement strand
GGTCATCTCTTTTCTCCATTCTCAGTTGAGCCATGGTTGGCCCCCCGTTCTCTTTGGCGACCCGGGGAATAGCGCTCATATAATTACCACTTTTGTGCATTGCAACATAATATTTTGTTGCGATGCAATATATTGTGTAAGCTATTGGAAATGAACGACGTTCTGCCATCTGAACATCGGTAGTACGTGCATAAGGGTTCCGCTTCTTGAGCCCCGCGGGGTGGCGAAGTGGTTGGAAATCACCGCGTGAAGCAGGGATTTGTGGGCTCAACGTCGATTCATGCCTAGATGGGAAACGGTGAGTGCGATTCACCCACGCCGTCACAACGTCAACCGTGTAGATGGAAGCTCTAACCCTTGGGCGTTAACCGCCTTTGCAGCATCGGAACGAAAACGACATGTCTGCCTATTCTCGAACGGCAATCCAACACGGGGCCGGTGACTTTGGTCCGGCTGAAGCGGAAAAGCTCGCGGCCCTGAGGCGCACAAAGGTACTGGCGACCGGCGCGCTGGCGCTCTGTGTCGCCGTCTTCGCCGCAGCCAAGTCCTTCGAGCATCGCTGGCCATGGCTTGCGTTTGTCGCGGCCTTCGCCGAGGCTGCCACCATCGGCGGCCTTGCTGACTGGTACGCGGTTGTGGCGCTCTTCCGGCGTCCGCTCGGTCTGCCCATTCCGCATACCGCGATCATCCCGGAGAACCAGAGCCGGATTGCGGACAATCTTGGCCGCTTCATCGAGGTCAATTTCCTGGCGGAGAAGCCAATCCGCCAGAAGCTGGAGGAGGTGGACTTTGCCGCGCTGGTCGCCGACTGGCTTTCGGACGCGGAGCGCGCCGGGGACCTGTCGCGGTTTGTCGCGCGCCTGATGCCGCAGGCTTTGTCGGCTATCGAACAGTCCGGCCTTCGCGGGTTCGTCACCCAGAGGATGATCGAGCAGGTTCAGAAGATCGAAGTGGCGCCGCTGGCTGCGGAACTGCTTTCGGCATTCACCGATGAGCGCCGCCACCAGAGGCTTTTCGACGAGTTTACGAAAGTGATCGGAGGCTTTCTGAGCGACGAGGATGCTCTGGCCATGATGAGGGACAGGATCCACGACGAACTTCCGTCGCTGTTTAATCTCTTCAGGGCCGATGCCTACCTGCTCAAGAAGATCGTCGCCTCGGCGGGGACGCTGCTTGACGAGGCGAGGGCGGATCGCGACCACCCGCTGCGGCTGGAGTTCGATCGCTTCGTCATGAAATTCATCGAACGATTGCGTACCTCGCGTGACTTTGCGCGGCGCGCCGAAAAGATGAAGCGCGATCTGCTTGCCCGGCCTGAGCTGCGCGAACTGGCGCAGGATATGTGGGACAGCATGCGGACGTTGCTAGAACAGGACGCAACGTCGGAAAAATCAATGGTCCGCGACCATCTCGGCAATATGTTCACGGAGATCGGCAGGCACCTCGCGCGCGATCCGCACATCCGCGCGGACATGAACCAGGGCTTCGTGGTGGCGCTTTCCTCTTTTGTCGAGAGCCAGAAAAGCGGCGTCTCGAAATTCATCGCCGATCAGGTGAAGGGCTGGGACCTCGGCCAGTTGACGCGGCTCATCGAGATCAATGTCGGGCGCGACCTGCAGTACATCCGCTTCAACGGCATGGTGATCGGCGGCCTTGCCGGCCTGCTGCTCTACACGGCCGAACTCTTCCTCGTGACGAATTGATTCCATCTGAAGGGAGCTTGTTCTAAGATTTGGTCATCCTGCCGACTGACCGGACGAAGGAGAAGGCCATGGCCAAGAAACCGGAATCTCAATCTTTCATGGATGTGTTCGCCAATTTCGGTCGCGATCTGAAGATGCCAAACATCGACATCGAAAAGATCATGGACCACAACCGCAAGAACCTTGAGGCGCTTGAGAAATCGGCCAAGGCGTCTGCGGCCGGAGCGTCGGCCCTTGTCGACAAGCAGCGCGAAGCTCTGAAGGACGCGCTGCGTGAATTCACCGACCTGGCCCAGAGCTACCGGATATCCGGCAACCCTCAGGAGATGGTGGAGAAACAGGCCGACTTTGCGCGAAAGGCCTTCGAGACCGCAGTCAAGAATGCCGGGGAAGTCGCCGAAATCGTGCGCAAATCGGGCACGGACTCGCTGGAAATCCTGCGCGAACGGATCCGGGAAGCGATGGAGGATGTGCGTAAGGTTTACGAGGACCGTAAGTAGGCGCTTACCTATTCTCTGACACGTCCAACCGCGATCGCAGCTACGCCACGCGGTGCTGTAGGTCGTCGTCCAGCCAGCGGCTCATGAAATAGGCGAGCTGCTTGTGCCACCAGGGCCAGTCGTGGTCGACGTCGCCGCCCCAATAGTCCACCCAGGCGGATATGTTCTTGTCGCGCAGCATCTCTTCCAGCGCATGCGTGTCTTCCAGCATGCGCTCTTCCCATCGGCCTTGTCCGCAGCAGAAGATCAGCCGCAATGCCCTGAGCTGTTTCAGCGCACGCGCGTCTGATAGGCCCGGCAGATAGTTCAGAGGTGAATTGAAGAAGATCGCGCCGTCCAGCGCGTCGCCGAAGAAATCCTTGGTCGAGTAGACGCCGCTCAGCGCGATGACGCCGGAGGTCAGCTCGGGAAAACGGAACACGAAATTGGCAGCGTGGAAGGCGCCCATAGAGCACCCCGCAAAAAGCGGTTTTAGCTTGCGCCTGCCGTTCGAGGCGGCGGCCTCGCGCGTCACGGCGGGCAGCGCCTCGTTCCGCGCATAGCGAAAATAGGCTTCGTGGCGCTCCACCCGCGACTGCGGGTCGTCGCCCTTTGCGCAAAATGTCTCGTCGTCAATGCCGTCGAGCGTCCAGACCTGGATGCGTCCGGTATCGATGAATTCGCCTAGTGCGGCGATCGCGCCTGAATCCTCGAACTGGTAGAACCGGCCGCTGGACGTCGGAAATACCACCACCGGACGCCCGGCATAGCCATAGCGCTTGTATTCCATGTCGCGGCCGAGCTCGCCGCTGTAGTCCTTGTGATACGAAACCTGCATGCCTCAGGCCTCTACGGCGTGGATGAAGCGGACGGCGTTCTTGATCTCGTCAAGCTTCGTGGAGCGCATCTGGTAGGCGTAGTGTCCCATGGCGCGGCTGAATACCTCTTCGATCGGCTGGTGTCTCAAGATTATGTCGCCATGCGCGGCTAGCACGGCCTCGTGGTCGTGAGAATAGCGAATATGCCGCTTCCGGCTCGCATAGGCGGTAAAATACTTGCCTTTGTATGGCCCGCCCGCGTGATCGTTGACCACCATGTTGGCCCATTCGGCATAGATGTCGATATCGTAGGCGTAGTTGATCGCATCGGTGATCCACGCGCCCGGCGGCCGCATATTAACCTCCAGCGCGATGATCCGCTTGTCCTTGCGGGTCTGGAAGAGCTCGATGTGGAAGAAGCGCTCACGCACGTCGAACGCTTCGAGGATCTTGCGTCCGGCTTCATCGACCGCCGGATCGACGTCCGGCTTGCAGACATAGCTCATGTGGCCGTCATTGTTGACCACGTCCATGACGCTCTGCTCGTAATAGGTGCTCGCGGCGAACACCACCTTGCCGTCCCTGTTCACTAGCCCGTCATAGGTTACCACAAGCCCGTCGACGAACTGCTCCATGACGAACGTCACGTCCGCCGGCTTGTCGGCAAAGAATTTGTCGAGTTCCTTGGCATTGCTGATCTTGTACGTGTTGCTGGCGCCTGAACCGGTATCGGGCTTCACCACGACGGGATAGCCGACGCGCCGGATGAAGGTCAGTGCCCCGGCGCGGTCGGAGCATTTGCGCTGGGGGATGGTTTCCACGCCGCTCTTGCGGAAAAAAGCGCGCATACGCGACTTCCGCTTCAGGTTTTTTACGAAATCGATCTTGGTCCCGTAAATGTTGAAGTCGGTCCGGATGTTGGCTTCGAGATCGAGCCAATGCTCGTTGAGCGACTCGAAACGGTCGATGCGGCCCCATTTGTGAATGAAGTGCCCCATGGCGCGAAAGACCGGATCATAGTCTTCCATATCCGCAACTCTGTAATATTCGGACAGCGCTTCGGTCAGCTTTGGTTCCAGCGCTTCATAAGACGCGTCGCCGATGCCGAGGACAGTGGCGCCGGCCTTCTTCAACCTGTCACAGAAGTCGGCTCCGTTGGGCGGAAAATGCGGAGAGAAGAAGACAAAGTTCATCGCAAAAATCCCCTCAGATCCGATGACG
Source organism: Mesorhizobium sp. (assembly GCA_040512755.1). Classification (GTDB taxonomy): domain Bacteria; phylum Pseudomonadota; class Alphaproteobacteria; order Rhizobiales; family Rhizobiaceae; genus JBEVEP01. The sequence continues at coordinate 9,192 of JBEVEP010000409.1, read as the reverse complement.
CGGTCGAGTGTGGCCGATTTGCCGGGAATGGGGAAGGGATGTCATGGCCTGTGCTCGCAAAGCGGTGACGCGGGGAAGGTGCGCCGCTCTCGCTACAGGCCTCTCCGCCTTTTGGAAAGGGGAACTATGCCGGCATGCCCTTCGTTACGCGCAGGATGGGTCAACGGACGCGCCTGACTATTGACGGAAGGTCCGAGCAACGCGACGATATTCAGAGTGCGGATTGGGGATGCTGATATGAAGAATGCCACGCGGCCTGGCCCCGTGCCGCCGAAGCCGGCGCCTTTTCCAGGTCCGGCGCCGACGCCACCTCCCGAACCGGTACCCCCTCCGGGCCCCGGACCCAATCCCAACCCGAAGCCGATTATCTAAGCAACACAAGAGATTGCGGGAACCGGCCTTGCGTCGAGCAATATCGGCTGCAAAAACAAACTCTTAGAGCAACAAGCTGAATCAGTTTGGCGCTCTACTACTCCGCGTCCGGTTGGTTCGCTGGCGCGGCCCGGACGAAGGCCGGCAGTTCCATGCAGGCCACATGGATGCGTGAAATCACCGGATAGGGCGTCATGTCCACCTGGAAGCGCGCATTGTTGGTCACCTGGGCAGCGAGGCAGATATCGGCCAAACCCGGTGTTTCTCCGTGGCAGAAGGTGCCGGTAGAGGCGCTCGTGGCGAGCATGTTCTCCAGCGGTGCAAAGGTTTCGTTGACCCAGTGACGAAACCAGTTGGCGATGTCGTCGTCTCCCGCTCCGTAAAGCGCCCTCAGGGACGTGAGGATGCGCAGATTGTTCACCGGATGAATGTCGCAGGCGATCATCTGTGCCAGCATCCGCACGCGGGCGCGGCCGAGCGGGTCCGAGGGTAGCAGCGGCGGCTCGGGCACGGTTTCGTCGAGGAACTCGATGATCGCCAGCGATTGCAGCAGCAGCGTGCCGTCGGTCCACGCAAGCGCGGGCACCAGCCCTTGCGGATTAACGGCCAGATAGGCGGGTTCGCGATGGTCGCCGTGGCGCAGATGATGCGCCACGTACTTGTATTTGAGGCTCTTCATTTCGAGTGCGATGCGCACCCGAAACGAGGTGGATGACCGATAATAGTTATGAAGGACGATCTCGCTCATGGCAGCCTACCGATGCTGATTTGCTCGCGACGGAGTGCCCGACCCTACCGGCGATAACACTGCCAACGCAATTCCAGGAAAAGTGGAAACCGGTTTTCCGTCCGGAACTGCGTCAAGCAAAGTGCAATACCGGTGGCGTTTATGTTTGACCGATTGTGCTGCCCCTCATCGCCCTGCCGGGCACTTCTCCCCGTAAAAACGGGGAGAAGAGACGCCTTCATTGCGGATTTCGCCAATCGCCAACGCTACAATTTTCAGCGCCATCGGCGTTGCCAGCGCTCCTCTACCCGCTTGCGGGGAGAGGATGCCGGCAGGCAGGTGAGGGGCACATAATTCCAGGAAAGTGGAAACGAGAGCCGCTCAAAATCTCCATCTTTAGCTCTTTGCCCCTCCCGGTGTTCGCAGCGTCAGGTTTTTAAAACTCGCCGTTTGGTCGCGGATCGCGGCCTCGGCCGGAAGCCGCTCCATGGAACTTGCGCCGTAGAAGCCGTGACAGCCTTTCGTCCGTTCGAGAATGTAGCGTGCATCGTCCGGCATGGAGATCGGCCCGCCGTGACAAAGCACGATGACATCGTGGCGGGCCGAGCGCGCCGCTTCGGCGATGGCGTCGATTTCGCCTACGCAGGCTTCCAGCGACTTCGCGCTGGTGGCGCCGATCGTGCCGCCGGTCGTTACCCCCATATGGGCCACTATGATGTCTGCTCCGGCCTCCGTCATGGCCCGCGCCTCGTCGACATTGAACACATAGGGCGTGGTCAAAAGGTCGAGTTCGTGCGCTAGCCTGATCATGTCCACTTCGAGGCCGTAGCCCATTCCGGTTTCCTCGAAGCTCTGACGCATCTGACCGTCGAACAGGCCGATTGTGGGGAAATTCTGCACGCCGGAGAATCCCATTTCCTTCAGTTCGGCAAGGAAGCGCGGCATCAGAACAAACGGATCGGTGCCATTGACGCCGGCCAGTACGGGCGTTTTCTTCACGACCGGCAGCACCTCAACCGCCATTTCCTTCACAATCTCGTTTGCATTCCCATAGGCGAGAAGCCCTGCTGCGGAGCCGCGCCCGGCCATGCGGTAACGGCCCGAATTGTAAATGATGATCAGATCGATCCCGCCGGCTTCTTCGGCTTTGGCGGAAAGGCCGGTGCCCGCGCCGCCACCGACAATGGGCACGCCCTGGGCGATCATGGCGTGGAGTCTTTCCAGAATCTTGCTGCGCGGAATGGCGGGCATAAGGGTCTCGCTATTTGGTTATCTCGTGGAATGCCGCGACAGCAGCGCCGGCGAACATCGGATCGTTGATGTGTAAAGGTAGCCGCACGATCCTCCGGTTTGGGGCCGGAAGGAGGGTGGCCTCGATGGCCGCGAACAGTGCCCTGTCGGCTTCCGGATCGAAGAAAGCCATGCCGGCGGCGTCGAGCGCCGATACCCCCTTTTCGGGGATCAGGAATCGCACCGGGCCTTCGCATTGGTTGAGCTTGCCGCCGATCCAGGCGCCGATTTCGCGGCATTCCTCGGCGGTCGTTCGCATTAGTGTGACGTTCGGATTGTGCTGGTGAGTGAGCCGGCTGCGCCATTTCTCCGGCACGGTTTCCGGCGCCCAGAAATTCACCATATCGAGCGCGCCGACCGATCCGACATAGGGGATTTTCGTTCGCGCGATTGCGCCGAACCGGTCTTCGGTTGCCGGCAGCACGCCGCCGAAGAGCAGATCGCAGACTTCTGTCGTGGTGATGTCGATTACGCCGGAGAGAAGGCTGCTGTCGGCAAGCTTTTCCATCACGCGGCCGCCAACACCGGTCGCGTGGAAGACCATGCAGTCATAGCTGTCGCGTAACTGCTGGACGATTGCCGTCACGCAGGGCGTCGTGACGCCAAACATTGTGAGGCCGATCGCCGGCTTGCCCTCCGTTACGAGGGCAGGGGTCTTCGCCATCGCCGCGACGGCTTGCGCCGCATTGTGCAGGATCGTGCGGGAGAGGCGGTTGAGCCCGGCCATATCTGTCACCGAGGGCATCATGATGATGTCCGAGACATCGACATAAGGGCCCACATTGCCCGAGGCGAGCGTGGAGACCATCACCTTGGGCAGTCCGAGCGGCAGCCGCCTCATGCCGGTGGTGATGATCGACGTTCCGCCCCCGCCGCCGATGCCGACAATACCGGCGATGTCCGTGCGGCTTTCAATAAAGCGGGCAAAGGCTTCGCCCATCGCTGCGACGGCCGTGCCCCGGTCACTGGTGCCCAGCACGGCCGCCGCTCCGTTCGGATGATGGGCTGCGACGTCCGCCGCCGGCACGTCAAACGTTATGGCAGGCTGCTGCGTTCCGACATCGATACGGGTAACCGTCGCGCCGGTCCGAGCCACGGCATCGGCCAGAAAGGCAAGTTCATCGCCTTTTGTATCGGCGGTTCCGACGACATAGATCCGCTTCACGAAGCCCCTCCGTCGCGGTTCGCGCCGCCGTCCAGAAAACAGGATCTCGAAGCCATTGCAGAAATTTGAGACGCGAGTATCATATTGATATGGCCGTCTCAAATCAAGAGAGAACCCTCCCCGACGCGGAAGAGCGCGGCGCTCGCGCGCGCACCGCGCGGTTGATGCTCGACACTGCGGTGCATCTCATGCAGAGCGGTGTCGTCCCGTCCGTCAGCGATGTAGCGGAGGCGGCGGAAGTTTCGCGCGCGACGGCCTACCGGTATTTCCCAAGCCAGGCCGCGCTTGTTCATGCTGTCGTGGATGCCGCGCTCGGCCCCATTCTCGATTGGACCTCGCAGTCCGCTGATGCAGGCGAACGCACGCGGGACCTGCTCGAACGTTCACTACCGCGCATCGATGCCTTCGAGGCAACCTTTCGCGCGGCGCTCAAGCTTTCCCTCGATCAATGGGCGCAACGCCAGGCAGGCACTCTGGGGAACGAGCCTGCCTTCACGCGCGGCCATCGCGTCGACCTTCTTCGCGACGCGATCGCACCGTTGCGCGGTCGGGTAAGTGACGCTGATTTCGACCGCCTCGCCAAAGCCCTTTCGCTGCTTTTTGGTATCGAGGCGTTGATTGTCATGAAGGACATCTGGGGCGCCAGCGCGGAGGAAGCGCAAGATATCGTGCAGTGGGCCGCAGCGGTATTGGTCCGGAGCATTGCGCCTGCTTGATCTGACGTAAGCCACGAGCAGGTCAATCTGGTCGGACCAAAATTTGTGCATGGGCGATCGGTTTCGTTAGAGAAGGAGCTTGCAAACGATTACAAACCATACAATTCTGGAAGACGGAGAAGGCTGCAGATGCCTTCGCTGGCGGGGGTCGAGACAAACTTGACCGGGGTTGCAGGTTGGTACTACCAAATCGACGTGCTGTGAGTTGCGGAGGAGCCGGGGCAAATTGTCTCCGGCTGCTGAACGAAATCGCCCGGAAAATGCAGGGAGGAGACCGGCATCAGGGCGACGACCGGAAGCCTGCGTAAGCAGGACCATCGGAGCGGAAGTCAATTCCGCGCGATGGACAGGAACGACGCGCAAACAGGGAGGAACTGATAATGCGCAAGACCCTAACCGGCATGCTTGCCGGCATTGGCTTATCGCTTGCCTACACCACTTCTGCGCTCGCGCAGGAACTCACTATTTTCTGGGCGGAATGGGATCCGGCCAATTACCTGCAGGAACTCGTCAACGAATACACGGCCGAGACCGGCGTCAAGGTCACGGTTCAGACGACGCCGTGGGACGATTTCCAGACAAAGGCTTTTGCGGAATTCAACGCCAAGGGCGACGCCTATGACATGGTTGTCGGCGACTCCCAATGGCTGGGCGCCGGCTCCACAGGGGGGCACTACGTCGATCTCACCGACTTCTTCGCCAAGCACGGTGTAGCCGAAAGCATGGCCCCCGCTACGGTCACGGCCTATGCCGAGTATCCGAAGGGCGGCAAGAAGTACTGGGCAGTTCCGGTCGAGGGCGACGCCACCGGCTGGGCCTACCGCAAGGACTGGTTCGAAGATCCGAAGGAAATGGCCGACTTCAAGGCGAAATACGGATACGACCTCGCGCCGCCCAAAACCTGGAAGGAAATGCGCGACCTGGCCGAGTTTTTCCACCGTCCGGACCAGAAGCGCTATGGCATCGCCATCTATACCTGGAACCCCTACGACGCCCTGGTCATGGGCTATGAAAACGCCCTGTTCAGCTTTGGCGGTGAACTCGGCGACTACTCGACCTTCAAGGTGGACGGCATTGTGAACTCGCCCGAGGCGGTGGCCGCGCTCGAAGCGTACAAGGAGCTCTACAAGTTCACGCCGCCGAACTGGGGCCAGGCGTTCTTCCTGGAAGACAACCAGGCGATCACCGAAGGTCTTGCGGCGATGAGCATGAACTACTTCGCCTTCTTCCCGGCTCTCGCCAACAAGGCGACCAACCCGTATGCCGATGTGACCGGCTTTTTCGCCAACCCGGCCGGCCCGGGCGGCAAGCAGCACGCGGCGCTCGGCGGCCAGGGTGTCTCCATCGTCTCCTATTCCAAGAAGCAAGAGGAATCGATGAAGTTCCTCGAGTGGTTCATCCGCGAAGACGTGCAGAAGAAGTGGGGCGAACTCGGCGGCTACACCTGCAATGCCAAGGTGCTCGAGTCACCCGAGTTCCGAAACGCCACTCCCTACAATGAAGCCTTTTACCAGACCATGTTCATGGTGAAGGATTTCTGGGCTGTTCCGGAATACGGCGAACTCCTCGAGCAAATGAAAAACCGGATCGGGCCGTTCATCGTCGGCGATGAGGGAACCGCGAAAGAAGCGCTGGACGGGGTCGCGCAGGATTGGGGAGCAACCTTCAAGAAATACGGGCGGTAACAGCCTGTCGGTATCACGGAACCGGGAAGGATGGTCACCCTTTCCGGTTCCGCTTTCCGGAATGCTGGTAAGGAGAAAGCCTTGGCGACTGCGGTGATTGCCCGTCTTGATCCAGCCTCCCGCGCGGCGGCGCGCGGATGGAGCGACCTGACTATCCGCAATCTGTTCATCATCCCGACGATCCTCTTTCTGATCGTCTTCAATATCTTTCCGTTGATTTATTCGCTTGGCTATTCGTTCACGGATTTCCGCGCGTCGATGAACGATCCGGTTACGTTCGTGGGGCTCCAGAATTACCGCGACCTACTCGCCGATCCGCGCATCTGGAGCAACTTCTCGGTGACAGCGAAATACGTGATCGTCTCAGTGGGCGGGCAGATGTTGGTGGGTTTCGGAATTGCGCTGCTCCTCAATCGCAGCTTCCCGTTCAAGGGCCTGGTCACGACGCTTCTGCTTCTCCCGATGATGCTGTCGGCTGCCGTCGTCGGTCTGTTCTGGAAGCTGCTTTACGATCCGTCCTGGGGCGTCATCAACTACGTGTTCGGCCTGGGCTCCTTCGCTTGGCTGTCCGATCCGGACGTGGCGCTTTATGCCGTGGCGATCACCGACATCTGGATGTGGGCGCCGTTCGTCATGCTTCTCTCGCTTGCGGGCTTGTCGGCGGTGCCGCAGCATCTTTACGAAGCGGCGGCGATCGACCGCGCCGGAGCCTGGTACACATTTACCCGCATCACCTTGCCGCTGGTTGCGCCGCTTCTCCTGATCGCGCTGATTTTCCGCACCATGGAGGCGTTCAAGACGTTCGATATCGCCTACATTATGAGCACGCAGCTGACGACCGAACTGGTGTCGAAACGGCTCTACAAAATGGCCTTTCAGGAGTGGCAGACGGGCTTGTCCTGCGCGCTCGCCTATATCGTCCTCATCGTCGTCCTTGCCATCACCAACATCTACGTGAAGTACCTCAACCGGGTGAAGGAACGCTGAGATGGCCGCAGTCCGCTCGCCCCGCGAAAAAGCGATGAACCGCGTCGCTATCGCAGCGGTGCTTGTCGTCACGCTGATTTTCCTCGCGCCGATCTACTGGATCGCTTCGACGGCATTCAAGCCCCGCAGCCTCGCGACGACCGTGCCGCCGACCGTGTTCTTCCAGCCGGAGATCACGCCGTTCATCAAGCTCTTCACCAAGCGCGTGCAAATGACCAAGCCCGTCGATCCGCAGGTCTATGAGGCAGCGCCGTGGTGGGAGCAGCGCATCTTTGACGGCGGTGAACGCGTGCTGCGCACCGGGGATTCGGTGCAACTGTCGCAATATCCTAATCGCTTCGCCAACAGCCTGATCATCGCGGTGACCAGCACCGTGCTTGCGGTCGTGATGGGAACGTTTACCGCCTACGGCTTCTCGCGCTTCCGCATCGCCGGTGAACGCGACCTCCTGTTCTTCATCCTGTCGACGCGCATGCTGCCGCCGGTGGTCGTCGCCATTCCCATGTACCTGATGTACCGGGAGGTCGGCCTCAACGATACCCATATTGGCCTCATCATCCTCTACACGGCCTTTAATCTGTCTTTCTCGGTATGGCTGATGAAGGGATTCATGGACGAAATCCCGAAGGAGTATGAGGAGGCGGCCCTCGTCGACGGCTATACGCGCATGCAGGCCTTCTTCAAGATCGTGCTGCCGGAGGCCGCGACCGGCATCGCGGCGACGGCGGTCTTCTGCTTCATCACAGCCTGGAACGAGTATGCCTTCGCGTTGATGATGACCAACCGCCGCGCGCAGACCGCGCCGCCCTTCATCCCGGCCCAGATCGGCTCGGGCTTGACCGACTGGACGGTGATCGCGGCGGGTACCTTTCTGTTCCTGCTGCCGGTTGCCATCTTTACGTTCCTGTTGCGCAATCATCTCCTGCGCGGCGTCACCTTCGGAGCGATCCGCAAATGAGCTTTCGCGCCATCAACCAGAAATATCTGGAGCCCGGCTCGATCCTGCTGATGGTGTTCGGCATCGTGGCGCTTTGCCAGCCTTGGAGCCTCTTTCTCCATCGTTACGCGGTAACCATCATTCTAGCAGGGCTTGTCTGCTTCATGATCACATCCAAGATTGCGCCGGAAGCCGAGGCCGAACGAGGTGCTGAGCAGTGACCCAGATCGAGCTACGCGGCGTTGAAAAATTCTTCGGCGATGTGCAGGTCATCAAGGATTTGAACCTGCACGTCGCCGACAACGAGTTCATTGTCCTGCTTGGCCAGTCGGGATGCGGCAAGACAACGACACTGCGGGCGATCGCCGGCCTGGAGACGATCGATGCCGGCGACATCCTGATCGACGGCAAGCCGGTTCAGCATATGAAGGCGTCCGACCGCGATATCGCCTTCGTGTTTCAGCTCTTTGCCCTCTATCCACATATGAATGTCTACGAGAACATCGCTTTTCCGCTCAAGGCGACACACCAGAGCAAGGCGGAAGTCGACAGCGAAGTGAGGGCGGTCGCCAGGACGCTACGGATAACCCATCTCCTAGACAAAAAGCCCTCGGCGCTCTCCGGCGGAGATATGCAGCGCGTGGCGATCGGCCGCGCACTGGTGCGGCGGCCAAAAGCCCTTTTAATGGACGAGCCGATTGGTGCGCTGGACGCCAAGCTGCGCGAAGAGATGCGGGCCGAGATCAAGCGTCTCCATATGAAGCAGGGCTCGACCACCATCTATGTGACGCACGACCAAGTGGAGGCGATGAGCCTCGCCGATCGCATCGTCGTCATGCATGAGGGTATCCTGCAGCAGATCGGCACGCCGGAAGAGGTCTACGCCCATCCGGCCAATCTCTTCGTCGCCCGTTTCGTCGGCAGCCCGATGATGAATGTCGCGAATGCGTCCGTCTCCGAGCACGCGGGTGCGGCGCGCGTGACCGTCGAAGGGGCGTCTGAAGGCTTTGCGTTTCCGCGCGAACTTCTCGGCAAGATGGAAGCGCTGAAGATCGCCAAAGGTCATCTGGCGCTCGGCATCCGCCCGGAAGGCGTGCAGGTCGAGCGTGAGCCGAAGTCGGGTTACATGCCGGTCGAGGCGCATATCATCGAGCCGCTCGGCGCCTACGACATTGTCGATCTGAAGGTCGGCTCGCAAATGCTTCGGGCCCGCACGCGCAGCGGCTATGTTGCGCAGGCCGGCGACCGCGTCTTTGCCAGGATCGACCCTGCCCAGGCTCACTTCTTCGATGCCGAAAGCGGCAATTCGCTGG
>JBEVEP010000408.1:0-4101 GCA_040512755.1 Mesorhizobium sp. | reverse complement strand
GATGGCCGGGACAAGCCCGGCCATGACCAGTGTGTTAAGGCGCTATGGCTTCGGCTCGCTCCACCAGGTGTCGATCTGATAGCCGTAAAGCGGCGTATTGGTGGGGCGCTTTAGCCTGTTCCAATACGCAAGCCACTGCGTCGGCAGATGGAACAAGGGCACGACGTAGTCACCCGAGAGCAGAAGACGGTCCAGCGCGCGCGCGGCGGCAACGAAGTTTTCGCTGTCGTTGGCCTCGAGCAGCGCCTTGATCATGGCGTCGACGCCAGCGCTTTTCACCCCAGCATAATTGTAGGTGCCCTCGGTCGAAGCGGCATCGCTCCCCCAGCGAAAGAACTGTTCGTTCCCCGGTGATAGCGACACAGGCCAATCATATTGGAGCATGTCGTAGTCGTAGTTCAGCTTGCGCCGCTGATACTGCGCCGAGTCGACCTGGCGGATGCGCGCGTCGATGCCGACCTGCTTCAGCGCGCGGGCATAGGTGAGCAGCAGCCGCTCCTCTGCTCGTGTGGCGGCAAGAATCTCGAAGCTGACCGGCCGGCCCTGCTTGTCGCGGAGCTTACCCTTCTCCAGGCGATAACCGGCCTGCTCGAGCAGAGCCAGCGCCTCCTTCCGCCCTTCGCGGTTTTCGCCGGTGCCGTCGCTCACCGGGAAGGCGAAGGTGCCGTCCATGATCTTGGGCTTCACCTCGCCGGAGTAGGGCGCGAGCAGCACCTTCTCCTTCTCGTCGGCCGGCCGTCCATGCGAGCTGAGATCGGACCGCGCGAAGTAGCTTTCGGTGCGCGCATATTGGCCGTGATAGAGCGTGCGGTTGATCCACTCGAAGTCGAACAGCTTGATCAGCGCCTGGCGCACGCGCTGGTCGGCGAAGAATGGACGCCGCGTGTTGAACACCAGCGCCGACATTCCGGCGGGAACCGCGACCGGAAATTCCTCCTTGACGATGCGCCCGTCACGCACCGGCGGGATGTTGTAGCCTTCCGTCCAGCGTGTCGGATCGTCCTCCGGCCGCGCGTCGATGGCGCCGGCCTTGAAGGCCTCGAACAGACTTCCGCTGTCGCGGTAGTAGTCGTAGCGAATCTCGTCGAAATTGAACTGACCGCGGGTCACGGGAAGCTTGGAGCCCCAATAATTCGGATCGCGCTTGAGGCTGATGCTCTGGCCAGGCTTCACCTCGCCGACGAGGTAAGGTCCGCTGCCGATGGGCGGAGCGAAGCTCGTCTTCTCGAAGGTCGCGGGATCGATCAGATGGCGCGGCAGCACCGGCATCAGCCCCATGATCAGCGGCATCTCGCGGTCGCCGCTCGCATCGAAGGTGAACTTGACCTTGCGCTCGCCGGTCTTCTCCACCTTCGACACCTTCTGATAGTAGGAGCGGTGGTTCGGGCGCCCGTGATCGCGCAACAGCTCGAAGGAGAAGATCACGTCATCGACGGTGATCGGTTTCCCGTCGGAGAATTTCGCCTCGGGGTTGAGCGTGAACTCGACGAAGCTCCGGTCGTGGGACGTCTCGACGCCTTCGGCGATCAGGCCATAAAGGCTGAACGGCTCGTCGTAAGCGCGCGCGAGCAGGCTCTCATAGACATACTCGCGGATGCCTTCTGCGCTCACGCCCTTGACGATCAGCGGATTGAGGCTGTCGAACGAGCCGCGTTTGGCGAGGATAAGCCGCCCGCCCTTCGGCGCATTGGGATTGGCGTAGGGAAAATGCGTGAAGCCCTGTGGCTGCGCCGGTTCGCCGTGCATGGCGATGCCGGGCGCGGGGTCGCATCTGCCGCTGACTGGAACCAGCAGCAGGCAGAGAAGCAGGAGTGAAATAGGGGCTTTCAACGGCGATGGCGTGTGGCTATAGATGCGTCCGCATTGCAGCATGGTTATCAAGGTAGCATGGCGCGGCAAGGCCGAAAGGCCTTGAGCCCATTTGAGCCTTGCGGGGAGTAGGTGGATGAAGCGCGGGCATCCGCGCCTGGACCCGCGCTCGGAAATGCCGTCCGGACGCCAAACCAAGCCACGTCTACGCCTCATTTCAGGTATTGACCCTAGGGAAGGGAAGCTGGCATGGCCGAGGTCAAATACCAGCTGAATCGGGGCCCGCAAAAACGAGGAAAGGTGGGTTATGAACTCGTCGATTGATCGATCGAACACGTTCCGCACTTTGGCTGGGTCGGCATTATTTGCGGCTTTTGCCCTTGCGCTGGGGACCACGATTGCGGTCGCGCAGGAAGGTCAGCCCGTGCCGAAAACCACTCCCGCCGCGCCAGGAGGTGCTGCTCCCGCCGCCGCGCCGGCCGCCGCCGGAGCCGCGGCCGAGGAGTCAGCTTGGGTGAAGCTCTGTCTCAAGAACGAGCAGACCGGCGGCAAACAGGTTTGCTTGGTCAATCACGAAGGGCTTGAGCCCAATACCGGCATGGTGCTCGTCGCCGCCGCCGTTCGCTCGATCGAAGGCGACGACAAGCAGCATCTGCTGGTCAGGCTACCCACCGCCTATTCGCTGGTGATGCCCGCCGGCGTGCAGATCAAGATCGACGAGGGCGAGCCGATTCAACTGCAATACGCCGTCTGCTTCCCGACGAGCTGCCAGGTCCAAATGGAGCTGAGCAAGGAATTGTTCGACAAGATGCGGAAGGGCAAGCAGATGACCGTCGCTGCCATGAACATGCAGCAGAAGGCGATGGCCTTCCCGGTGCCGCTCACCGGTTTCAGCAAGACCTTCGACGGACCTCCGGTCGACAACGCGCAGTACGAGGCAGCAAGGAAGGCGATGATGGAGAAATTCCGTCAACGCCAGATCGAACTCGCCAACAAGGCTGCCGAGGCGCAGCAAAAGAAGGATGCCGCGGGCGGTCAAGCTCAGGCCGACGGCACCGTCGCTCCGGCGCCCAACGTCCCCGCCGCGCCCGTTGCGCCTGCGGCACCGCCGCAATAGGCTCGGCGGCTTAAGCCGCGCAGCGACACGAAAAGACAAAGGCCGCGCCATTTGAGCGCGGCCTTTTGTTGTCTCAAGGTCGAGAGAACCGTCGACCTAGATCAGTGCTCCTGCACGAAGCGGAAGCGGAAGATGCCGTCCTTCAGGTCTTCGAACAGCTCAGGCACCTGAGGATGGCGCAGCGGCTCGTCGGAAATGTCTGGCACGAGGTTCTGCTCCGAGACATAGGCGATGTATTCGCTGTCGGCGTTCTCGGCGAGCAGATGATAGAAGGGCTGGTCCTTCGCCGGGCGAACTTCCTGCGGAATCGAGCGATACCACTCCTCGGTATTCGAGAAGCTCGGATCGATATCGAAGATCACGCCACGAAACGGATAGACCCGATGGCGCACCACCTGGCCAATCTGGAACTTGGCGCTGCGGACGATCGACACTGGCGTAGACACCTTTTTCCCCCGAGTCCCTGCATTCGATAAGACTGTGAGGCAAACGCACTGTCAACGGCAAATGAGGCTTATACAGACCTCAAGACCAGCGCCGATTCGACCACATGAATTGATCGGGATTTTCCCGGATCCAGCCTTCGAATTGCCGCTGGATTGCCGCGGTAATGCTGCGGATATCTTCCGCCTGATTGTTGGTGCGGGGAATGCGCAACTCATTCACGTTAATATCGAAGCAAGCGCGGTTGCCGATGCGGATGCAGCGTCCGATCCAGATGCGGGCGCCGACCCTGCGCGCGATCATCGCCGCGATCGGCATGCTCTTCGCGGGATAGCCGAAGAACGGCACCTCCACCCCTTGCGCGTCGTAGAGGTCGGAGATGAAGCCGAGCCGGCCGCCCTGGCGCACATAATCCATGATCAGCCGCGCGGTCTTCTGGCCTTCGTCCTGGCCTGCGGCGCGGCGGCTGCCGAACAAGCCTCCGGGATAGAGATCCTTGCGCTGGGCGCGCAGATAGCGGTCGACATAGGGGTTCTTGACCAGGCGATAGACGCCGGCGGGCGTCACGCCTGCGAGCATGATCGGCCACATGCCGAGCTCCCAATTGCCCATATGCATGGTGACGATGAGCACCGGCCCCATCTTGTCCTTGTAACGGCCGATGACGTGACCGTTGGTCACGTGCAGCCGGTCGGGCTCCGTGAGGATGCGGTCGATATTCATGGTCTCGA
>JBEVEP010000254.1:0-3437 GCA_040512755.1 Mesorhizobium sp. | reverse complement strand
CGCTTGGTTTGCCGCCCCCCCTCCCCCCCCTGGGGGGGGCCCTCAACGCGGGCGGGGGGTTGCGCCCCATTCCTCACCCCCATCAAAGGGGGGGGGGGGGCCCGCCCAACCCGCGGCGGTGAGGGGGCATTGGGGCATCTCTTAACCGTACGGAAGCATGCCGTGCGTTGCGGGCCGGGACCATATCCGCTAATCAAGCTCCGACTTAGAGCGGTTCTCGTCAGAGGAATCGGTGAACCGCTCCAACTCTTATTTTGATGCAATTCCGGACGGAAAACCGGTTCCCACTTTTCCTCGAATTGCTCTAGCGGAGCCAGTTTTCGATGGGCCTTGCCGAAACAATCCGCAAAACCTTTGTGCCGATTCATCGCGAAGGCTGGCCATTTATCGCCGCCTTTGCCGGCGCCACCCTTATTCTCGGCCTGTTTTCTTCCTTCCTGTTCTGGATTGGCCTGATCCTTACCGGCTGGTGCGCCTACTTCTTCCGTGATCCCGAGCGGGTGACGCCTGTCGACGACGGTCTGGTTATCAGCCCGGCCGATGGCGTGGTTTCTTCGGTGGGCCAGGCGGCGCCTCCGCGCGAGCTCGGCCTTGGGACGGAGGAGATGACGCGCATCTCCATCTTCATGAATGTCTTCTCGTGCCATGTGAACCGGTCGCCCGTGCGCGGGCGCATCACCCGGATCGAGCATCGCCCCGGCAAGTTTCTCAATGCCGAACTGGACAAGGCGAGCGACGAGAACGAACGCAACGGCGTGGTGATCGAAAGCCCGAACGGAACCGTCGCCGCCGTCCAGATCGCCGGTCTGGTGGCGCGGCGCATCGTCTGCTTCGTGGACGCGAAGTCGAATATCGGCGTCGGCGAGCGAATCGGCCTGATCCGCTTCGGCTCGCGTGTCGATGTTTTCCTGCCGAAGGGCGCGGCTCCGAAAGTGGCCGTCGGCCAGACCGCGGTTGCGGGCGAAACCGTGATCGCCGAGTTTGGCGGCAATCCGGCCACGCCGCTGGTCCGGATCTCCTAGGTCGGGTGATGGCCGGGTTCTTCCATCGATTCGAACCACACGGCCGGGGTGGTCCGCGCATCCGGGAAATCCCGGTGAGGATGCTCATTCCCAACCTGATCACGGTCCTTGCGATCTGCGCCGGACTGTCGGGCATCCGTCTGGCCTTCGAGCACCGTTTCGAGATTGCCGTCGTCATGGTGCTCATCGCCGCCTTCCTTGACGGCATCGATGGGCGCATCGCGCGGCGGCTGAAGGCGTCTTCGAAGTTCGGCGCGCAGATGGATTCGCTTGCCGATATCGTCAATTTCGGCGTCGCGCCGGCTCTGGTTCTCTATGCGTATCTGCTCGACCGGGCCGGATCGATCGGCTGGATCGCGGCCCTGCTCTTTGCGATCGCGTCAGGACTGCGGCTCGCGCGCTTCAACGTGCTGGATGAGGATTTGGAGCGGCCGGCGTGGCAGGCCGACTATTTCGTAGGCGTGCCGGCGCCGGCGGGCGCGGTTCTGGTCATGCTCCCGGTGTATCTCGGCTTCATCGGGGTCGCGCCCAGTATCGTGTTTGCCTTTGTGAGCTCTGCCTTCACGGTCTTTGTTGCGCTGCTGCTGGTCAGCCGGCTCCCGGTCTATTCAGGCAAGACTTTCGGGGCGCGGATACCGGGCGACAAGGTCATGCCGCTGATCCTCGGAGTGGTCTTCTATGTCCTGCTGCTTGCGACCTATACCTGGCACACGCTGACGGCCTCCGTCGTCGCCTATTTCCTTTTCCTCCCATTGAGCGCTGCCGCCTATGCGCGCAGGTCCCGCCAGGCGGAAGCCGAAGCAGGGAATGCCGAGGCGGGTGAAAACAAGGCCGGAACGGCCGACACCGATCCGGGGGTGTAGCGACGCCGGATGAGGGGTGTTGGGCGGGATACAGCGTTCCAAAATGGCTGTGAGATCAACGCTTTGGCGTACGGTTATGAAATGTCTCGTTTCATCCAGCACCCCTCATCCGGGCGCCCCCGCGGCGCGGCCCCCAAAAACCCCCAGGGGGAAAAGGGAATCCAAAGTCAGGCCGCCGTTTCGAGGCCCAACCGCTCGACAGCAATGCGCCGCGCCGATACGTAGTCAGTCTTGCCGGAGCCGAGCACCGGCATATCCGGGATCTTGATGATGTCGTCGGGAACCATCAGCTCGGTGGCTCCGGATTTCTTGCCGAACTGCCGCAGTTCCTTTGTGGTGGCTTTTTCGGCTGTCGTGACGAGCACGATGCGCTCGCCTTTACGCTTGTCGGGAACTGAAACGACGGCGTGGCGCTCTTCCGGCCACAGCGCCTGCACCAGCATTTCGACAGCGCCCAGAGAGACCATCTCGCCGGCGATCTTGGCGAATCGCTTGGCGCGGCCACGGATCGAGATGAACCCCTCGCGGTCGGCACAGACAATGTCTCCCGTATCGTGCCAGTTTCCTTGCAGCGGCTGCAGTTCGCCGGGCTTCTCCGCCGTCATATACCCCATCATGACATTGGGGCCGGCAAGGAACAGACGGCCGCCTTCGGAAATGCCTTCGACCGGCTCCAGCCGCATCTGCATACCTGGCAGGAGGCGTCCGACTGTTCCGTCGCGCCCATGCGTGGCGGTATTCACCGCGACCACCGGCGAGGCTTCGGTCAATCCGAAGCCCTCGACGATTTCCGCGCCGAAGCGCTCCCGCCATATCCGCCGCGTTTCTGGCTTCACCGCCTCGGCGCCCGCAACGACCAGCCTCAGGCTGGCGAAATCGCTGTCCTTGGCCGTGCGGGCATAGCCGTTGAGGAACGTGTCGGTTCCGACCAGAATGGTCGGTTTCAACTTCGCTGCAACTTCCGGAATGAGTTTGTAGTGCAGCGGCGAGGGATAGAGGAACAGCCGCACGCCGACCAGCAAAGGCAGGACCATGCCGGCTGTCAGCCCGAAGGAATGGAAAACGGGCAGAACGTTGAGCAAGATGTCTTGAGGCGCGAAAATCAACCGCGCTTCTGCCTGCATCGTATTGGCGATGATGTTTCGATGCGACAGGACGACTCCCTTCGGGACGCCTTCCGAGCCGGAAGTGAACAGGATAGCGGCGGGTTTCGCAGCCTCCTGCTTCGCCAGCGGAAAACGCCAGAGCAGGCTCGCCAGCACCTTGTCGACGATGGTGACCGTCTGGCGCACTTCCTCCAGCCAGATGATTTTTGCTCCAGCGGTCTCGATCGCTTCAACGACAGCGCCAAGGTCGGCTTTCTCGACAAAGGCGCGCGAGGATATGACCGTGCGCACGGCTGCGGTGCGGGTCGCCGCTGCGACGCTGGCGGTTCCGGCTGTGTAGTTGATCATCGCCGCAACGCGTCCCGCCGACTGAAGAGCCAGGAATGAGATCGCAACGCCGTTGGTGTTGGGCAGCATCAAGCCGACGGCCTCGCCGGGCTGGCCGA
>JBEVEP010000250.1:0-4049 GCA_040512755.1 Mesorhizobium sp. | reverse complement strand
CCGACCGTGGCTTAGCCGGGCTCGCCTTCAACGATGCGGGCGGCGAACGCACTGCCTTCGAGGATATGTCTGCGCGATGGCCGAACGCGACCTATGTGGAGGACATGGCCGCAACCGCACCCTATGCGGCGCGCATTTTTGATAGGGCGCGCTGGCGCTCGGACGAGCCCCTGCGCGTGGTTCTGATCGGCTCTGACTTCCAGGTCCGCGTATGGGAAGCCCTGTTGAAGATTCCAATGGGCAAGGCGTGCAGCTATTCCTCGATCGCGACGGGGATCGGTGTGCCAGCAGCAAGCCGCGCGGTGGGTGCGGCGGTCGGCGCCAATCCAATCTCCTTCGTGGTTCCATGCCACAGGGCTCTCGGCAAATCCGGCGCCTTGACCGGCTATCACTGGGGCCTGACACGGAAGCGGGCCATCCTCGGCTGGGAAGCCGGGCAGATGAAGGATGCGGCGTAGGGAGTGGTTGAGAATGCAGAGGCGCGAGCTTGAGCTAGCCTTACCGGGCCTCGCGTCATCCCTTCCGAAAACCCTCCGATCCTCGGATCGAGGCGCTGGACAATAGCCGCGGTCCGAACAGATTGAGCGCGAGTCCCGCGATGACAAGCGCCGAAGCGAACAGCTTCCAGTCTTGCAACGGTTCGCCGAGCAACATGGCCGATCCGAGGAAGCCGAAGACCGGCACAAGCAAGGTGAAAGGCGCGACCGTCGAAACGGGATAATGGCTGAGCAGATTGCTCCACGCCGCAAATGCGAAAAGTGTCGAAAGATAAACGATGTAGGCGATGGAGCCGACTGAAATCCAGTCCAGACCTGCAAAGCTGTCAATGAAATGCTCCTGTTCGATCGCAAGGGCGACAGCCAGCAGAGGCGGGAGTGCGAACAGGCTTCCCCAGACCACGAGGCCGAGCATATTCACGGCGGCGCGTTGGGAGATCTTTTTGGACACGATGTTGCCGCCGCCCCACGCCGCCGCCGCGCCCAACACCAGGATCAGCCCTGCCAGAGTGGCATCGCCGCCGACATGAAGCGCAACCAGACCGACCCCGGCAAAGCCGAGCACAGCGCCAGCCAGTTGCCAGAATGTCGGCCGCTCGCCCAGCAGGACAATTGACAGGCCGATTGTGAAAAAGACCTGAAGCTGCAGGATCAGTGACGAGAGGCCGGCGCTCATGCCGACTTTCATCCCGGTAAACAGCAGGCCGAATTGCAAGGCAAAGATCAGCAGGCCATAGGCCGCGATCAACCGCCAGGGAACAGCCGGGCGGCGGATGAAGAACACCCATGGGAAGGCCGCGAGAAAGAAACGCGCCGCCCCTAGCGCCAATGGCGAGACCTGTCGAAGGCCCAGCTTGATGATGGCGAAGTTGACGCCCCAGATCATCACAATGGTGAGCGCGAGGAGGAGATGGCGGGGCCGCAACGGTCAAGTTCCCGCGACAGCCGGACAACGTAAGGGGTGCATTGCGTTTCAATCCTTCCCGGAAGCTTGCCGTACGCCGCGGCCTTCGGAAGCCCAGATCAGACAGACTACGGCAATCCCAAACCACCACCAAGGACGCGAGTTGGTCCACCATGAGGTCAAATGACGGCGCAGCACGCTTTGAATGAGGAGTGTCGCAACGCCACTGCTGGTTGTTTTTAACCGGACTTCCTATCGGGCAACCGAAATGGTGTAAAGCTGTGGGGTAAACCATCGAAGCTGCGGGAGGTCACTCGTGATTGTTGTTGTCGGCTCCATCAATCTCGACCTGATCGCGACGGTCGACCGGCTTCCCGGCGCTGGAGAAACCGTGCCCGGCAGTAGCTTCAAGACGGCGCCAGGTGGCAAAGGCGCAAACCAGGCACTCGCAGCCGCGCGCGCCGGCGGTAAGACCCGCATGATCGGTGCAGTCGGCAAGGATGCTTTTGCTTCGGAGGCGGTGGCGCTGCTCGGCGCCGGAGGCGTGGACCTCGCCGGCGTACGGGAGGCACATGCCCCCACAGGAACGGCGCTGATCCTCGTGGCGGGCGACGGCGAGAACATGATCTCTGTTGTGCCCGGCGCGAATGACGCGGTTCTCCCCGGCGATCTGTCAAGGATCGGGCTCACCAAGGGCGATGTCGTTCTCCTGCAAAATGAAATTCCGATGCAAACCGTGGAGGCTGCATTGAACGCCGCCCGCGAAGCTTCCGCTGTCTCGATTCTCAATACGGCGCCCTTCCGTTCCGAAGCGGCCAGCTTTCTGGCGAAGGCGGACTATGTTGTCGCCAATGAAACCGAATTCGACCTCTATGGCGAAGCGCTGGCCTTGCGCGGGCGGGATCGTCCGGCCCGCATGCTGAGCTTCGCCAAAGACTCAGGCCGAACGATCATCGTTACGCTGGGCGGCGAAGGGGTGATGGCGGCTACGCCGACCGGAGTGCTGAAAGTCGATGCGCTGAAGATCGTGCCGGTGGACACGGTTGGGGCAGGCGACACGTTCTGCGGCTATCTCGGCGCTGCTCTGGCCTCCGGGGCCGAACTGGAAGAAGCGTTGAAGCGCGCCGCCGCCGCGGGTTCGCTTGCATGTCTGAAGCCGGGCGCGCAGCCATCCATTCCGCTCGCCGCTGACGTTGCGGCGGCACTAGGCCGGGCATGACGCTTTCGCAGGCGAATAGGAACTGGGCCTTGCCTCCCGAGAGGGCCGCAAGGCTGGGAAGAATGGCAACGGCAGCACTCCTTCGCACCCCCCTCTGTCCTGCCGGACACCTCCGTGTAGGAGAAGTGGTCGAGCCGGAGCGCAGCGCAGCCAAGCTGGAGCACCCCTCATCCGCCTTCGCTGCGCTCAGGCACCTTCTCCCACACGGGGAGAAGGGGCCGCCCCGCCGGGGAGAGCGACTGTCTTGGAAGTCAAGCTGGTTCCCAATGTTTTTGATCCCGGATCATTGCGTTGAGGATGGTGAGCAGTTTGCGCATTGTGGCGACGATGGCGACGATCTTTCGCTTTCCCGCGGCGACGAGACGATCGCGAAACGCCCTGAGGACGGGGTTGTGGCGGATAGCCGCCAAGCCGGCCATGAAGAGGACCGAGCGGACGCTGGTGCGACCGCCTCCGATGAAGCTTTTGCCGCGCCATTTGCCCGACTGACGGGTGAAGGGAGCAAGTCCGGCGAGCGAGGCGATCTGGCGGCGGTCGAGGCTGCCCAGTTCGGGCAATTCCGCCAACAGGGTTCGCGCCACGGTCGGGCCGACACCCGGCATGGAGGTGAGGATGTCCTGCCGGACCAGCCACATGGGCGACTTGCGGATATGGCTGTCCAAGTCCTGGTTGACGCTCTCCAACTCCCGCCGCAACGCCGCCAGAAGCCGCTTGATGCTCTTCTGGGTCTGCTTGGCGGTTGCGGCCCGGGCTCTGTTCTCCTCGGCCACGATCATGGTCACGATCTGCCGCCGTCTCGCCACGAGATCGGCCAAAAGCCGGGTTTCGGCGTCGGGCAGCGCCCGCAGCTCAGGCCGCATGGTCGCCGCGAAAGCTGCGATCACTGCGGCGTCGACCGGATCGGTCTTGGCCCGCTTGCCCAGCGCGTTGGCGAAGGAGCGCACCTGCGCGGGATTGAGCACCACAACCGGCATGCCGACCGCCGACAGTTCCGCCACCGCCGGCGTTTCCAGGCCGCCAGTCGCCTCGAACGCCACGCGCTCCAGCCGCAGTGCGACGAGCCGGCTCTTCAGCTGCTCGATCCCACTGCCGTCATTGTCGACCCGAAAGCTCTCGCCCGACGGCGCGATGTGCACGTCCAGCCAATCTTTCGAAACGTCGATCCCTACATAATGCGCGTCCATCCTGTCCCATCCTTGCCTAATCGGGCTTCGCTTGCGGCCCAGGCGACTGTTCGGGTTCGATGGAACGGCGGACGAAGACCCAAGCTCTCCCACGGGCTTGGTGTCCCTAAGGGGTTTCGGTCTCCCGTCCGCCACCGCGTCTGCATCAATAGCAGAGTCGGCAAAAATCAAGTTACAAAGGGAAGGCGTCGCGCCATCTCTGTTTCGATGCAGTTCCAATGGAGGTCGCTTCGTCGTTTTCCTGG
>JBEVEP010000227.1:0-4284 GCA_040512755.1 Mesorhizobium sp. | reverse complement strand
AAGCGCAGGATGATGCGCATGCCGCGCCGCCGAAGCGCCGGGCTTTCCGCTGCGATTGTTCCGCCCATGGCTTCGACAAAACCTTTCGCGATGGCGAGCCCCAGACCCGTGCCCGGTTTGCGCCCATCGGGCTTACCTCTGCGGTAGAACTTTTCGAAGATGCGGCCAAGGTCTCGCGGCGGGATGCCCTTGCCGAGATCGGTGACCGAGATCACCACCTCCTCGCCTTCGCGCCGGGCGAAGATGGTCGCCGGCTCTTGCCCGCCATATTTGATTGCATTGTCGATCAGATTGAACAGCACCTGACCGAGCAGAACGCCATCACCCCTTATCAGGGGAAGATTGGCGGCAAGACTTCGCTCGATCCGACGGCCGGGAAAATACCGCTCGGCGCGGTCGAGCGTAACGCGGATGACATCGGCGACATCGACCCAATCGCGCTTCGGATTGACGGCTCCGGCCTCGATGCGGGTCATGTCCAGCAAGTTGCCGACAAAGCGCGACAGGCGCTCGCCCTCCTCCTCGATGGAGGCTAGAAGGTCATCGCGGCTTTCGGGTTTCATGCGTTCGCCAAGCTGGCGCAGACTGCTTGCCGCGCCGGTAATCGTTGCGAGCGGCGTCTTCAGATCATGTGAGACCGAGGAGAGCAGCGAGGAGCGGAAGCGCTCGCCCTCCAGCTTTGCAGCCTGATCGAGGCTTTCGCGTGACAGCCTGGCGCGGTCGATAGCGATGGCCGTCTGGTCGAGCAGCGTCGCCAGGACCCTTTCCTCGGACGCACCCAAAGGCTGGTCGGCCCGGCTGTAGCCGATGACACCGCTTGCGCCGGAAGGGCTGATCAGCGGACGGAACTGGAAGGCGCTATTGGGCAGAGTGCCTGTCGCGGCGCCTGCCGGCTCCTTCTTTTCGAAGGCCCAGCGCGCCGCTGTCATGTCGGAAACGCCGAGATCAGTGTCCGGTGGCCAGGCGGCGCTGAGCGACACTTCGCCGTCCTTGGCAAGCAGCAAGACCACGTTGCGGCGTAGCACACTCTGTATCTGCGAAACGGACGCCCACACGACATCGTCGGCGGTCACCGCGCCGGACAGCTTGCGGGAAAAGTCGTAGAGCGACTGCGTGGAGGTCGCGCGAGCCCTGGCGGCTTGCACCTGCGAGCCGATGCGCGATGCCATCGCGCCCGCGATCAGAGCGACGATGACGTAGATCATCAGTCCGACCACTTCATGCGGCTGCGCAATGGTGAGAGTGCGTACCGGATCGATGAAGAAGAAGTTGTAGGCCAGGGCAGAGAACAGGGCCGCTGCGAGCGCCGCCGGGTAGCCGCCATAGACGGCGGCTGTGAGTACGGTCAGCAGGTAGATGGACGAGACGTTCGGCAACTCGATGAAGTGGCGTATGGCAAGTCCGAGAATCGTCGCCAGAGCCACCGAAGCGGCGGCAAGCCCGATGTCAAACGCTGTGGACCTGCGCCAGGGCCAGCCGAACCGTAGCGGTTGCCGATCTTGTACTGTCGTTGCATCCGTATTCGTCACGACATGCACGCCAAGACCGGATGTGCGCGCAATCAGGGTATCCGGCAGCGATTTGCGCCACAGGCGAGATGGAAAGCCGAGCCGCCGCCCACCGATGACAATTTGGGTCGCGTGTTCGCGCCGCGCCAGTGCCAATATCTCCTCGACGAAATCGCCGCCAACGACGCGCCGCGTTTCGGCGCCAAGGCTTTCGGCCAGCCTAAAAAGCTCATCGAGGCGTTGTTCGGCTGTCGTGCCGGCGGGGGCCGCATCGGCGTGCTCGATCGACACGACCAGCCATGGCGCGTTGAGGCCGGATGCAAGCCGCGCGGCCGTGCGCACCACTCTTTCCGACAGTGCATCCGGTCCGATGCAGACCAGCAGGCGTTCCGCCGTCTGCCAGATGCCTTCGATGGCATTCTGCCTGAGATAATCGACCATCTGGTCGTCGACGCGGTCGGCGGTACGCCGCAGCGCCAGTTCGCGCAGCGCCGTCAGATTGCCGACTCTGAAAAAGCTGTCCGCCGCGCGGCGCGCGTTCTCCGGAAGGTAGACCTTGCCTTCCTTGAGCCGTTCGATCAGCTCGGCTGGCGCAAGGTCGATAAGCTGCACATCGTCGGCGCGGGCCAGCACCGTATCGGGAACGCGTTCGCGCACCTGCACGCCGGTGATTTGCGCAACAACATCCGACAGGCTTTCGAGATGCTGGATGTTCATCGCCGACCACACGTCGATGCCGGCGGCGATCAGCTCTTCCACATCCTGATAGCGTTTTGGATGGCGGCTTTCCGGAGCGTTGGTATGAGCAAGCTCATCAACGACAATGATGCGCGGACGCCGTTTCAGGGCGGCGTCGAGATCGAACTCCTCGATCATGCGGCCTTGATAGTCGATCGTGCGGCGCGGCAGCACTTCAAGCCCGCTGAGCAGGGACGCCGTCTCGCTCCGGCCATGCGTCTCCACCAGCCCAATGACGATATCGATGCCCTCGGCCTTGAGCCGCCGCGCCCGTGCGAGCATTGCGTAGGTCTTGCCGACGCCGGGTGCTGCGCCGAGAAACAGCGTCAGGCGCCCGCGACCGCTTTGGCCGGCCAGAGCAAGGAGCGCGTCGGGATCAGGGCGCATGTCGGATTTGCGTTGGGTTTCCGCCATCGCCTTAGCCGCTTCTGTGGCGATGCTGGCGCTCTACGTTGCCCCCCTCTGTCCTGCCTGCCTGCCTGCCGGGTACCCCGCTGCTTCGCAGCGACCCGGCGTTCGCTGACCTTTCATCGTGCCACCGGCACGATGAATTCGCTGCGCGAACCGGTTGCTCACCCCCCTCAAGGGGGGAGATCAGCCTGCCGTACGGATTTCGCCAATCGCTACGGCTGCGGAGGTGGCGCGGAAAGCCCGACTGCCGATCTCCCCCCTTGAGGGGGAGATGTCCGGCAGGACAGAGGGGGGTAATATAGAGCGTCTGCATGTCAGTTTTCGGACAAATCAAGAGCCGACCCTATCGAGCGCCATGTTCAGTGCGAGCACATTGACGCGCGGCTCACCGATAATACCGAGCAGCCGGCCTTCGGTGAAGCGATCGACAAAGGCCGCGACATCGGCTTCAGCCAACCCGCGCGCCTTGGCGACGCGGACGATCTGCATCCTGGCGTAGTCCGGCGTGATGTCCGGGTCGAGACCCGACCCAGACGCAGTCGCGGCATCGGCGGGGATGGGGCCAGTTTCGCTCGCGGAGCGCAGACGGGCGACCTCTGCGGCGACGCGCTCTTTCAGTGCTGCCGATGTGGGGCCGAGGTTGGAACCGGTCGAGGCGCCCGCATTGTAGGGAGCGTCGGCGGTCACCGATGGGCGGGGCCAGAAATAGCGGTCGCCGGTGAAGTTCTGGCCGATTAGCGCCGATCCGACAACCGTCTCGCCATTGCGAATCAGGCTGCCGTTTGCCTGCGCCGGGAAGGCGAGTTGGCCGATGCCGGTAATAGCCAGCGGATAGGCGATGCCGGTGAGCAGGATGAAAAGCACCGTCATGACGAGGGCAGGGCGTAGCTGAGCGATCATGGTTACACCAGATGAAGGGTTGAAACGGCGATGTCGACCAGCTTGATGCCGGCAAAGGGCAGCAGCAGGCCGCCAAGGCCATAGACGAGGAGATTGCGGCGCAGCAGGGCGGCAGCGCCGATGGGACGGTAGGCGACGCCTTTCAGCGCCAGCGGGATGAGGGCGACGATGATCAACGCGTTGAAGATCACCGCTGACAGGATCGCCGATTGCGGCGAGGAGAGGCCCATGATGTTGAGCTTGGCCAGGGCCGGATAGGTCGTCACGAACAGCGCCGGGATGATCGCGAAATACTTTGCGACGTCGTTGGCGATGGAGAAGGTGGTCAGCGATCCGCGCGTCATCAGCAACTGCTTGCCGATCTCAACGATCTCGATGAGCTTTGTCGGGCTGGAGTCGAGGTCGACCATATTGGCCGCCTCGCGCGCCGCCTGGGTGCCCGATTGCATGGCCACGCCGACATCGGCTTGCGCCAGCGCGGGCGCATCATTGGTGCCGTCGCCGCACATGGCGATCAGCCGGCCGCCTTGCTGCTCATTGCGGATATAGGTGAGTTTCTGCTCCGGCGTCGCCTCCGCAAGGAAATCGTCGACGCCGGCTTCCGAGGCAATCGCCGCGGCAGTCACCGGGTTGTCGCCCGTCACCATCACGGTGCGGATGCCCATGGCGCGCAGCGCAGCGAAGCGATCCTTGATGTCCGGCTTGACGATATCCTTGAGGTGGATGA
>JBEVEP010000226.1:0-3324 GCA_040512755.1 Mesorhizobium sp. | reverse complement strand
TGTCCTCGTCCGTGATCGTCTCGCGGTTGGCATTAAGCACGGCTTCATCGAGAAGTTCGAGAACAAGCAGGCTGGCGTGACCTTCGTTCATGTGGAAGCGATCCAGAGCGTCGTATCCAAGCGCGCGCAGCATCCTCACGCCGCCGATGCCGAGAATGACCTCCTGGCACAACCGATAAAATTTGTCGCCGCTGTAAAGAAAATGCGTCAGCGTGCGACCGTAGTCGGTGTTTTCCGGCAGGTCTGCATCGAGGAAATAGAGGGGTATGGTGTAGCCGCCGACGCCGCAGGCCTCGTATTTCCAGCATCGGAGCTGGACGGTGCGGCCTTCGATCGTGACCGAAGTTCGCTGCGGCATCTCGGTTAGGAAATCTTCGACGATCCATTCCACCGGTTCCTCGGTCTGCCAGCCATTGGCATCCAGGCGTTGGTAAAAGTAGCCTTTGCGGTGCAGCAGGGTGACGGCCACCATGGGCACCTTGAGGTCGGCAGCAGCCCGGATGGTGTCTCCTGCGAGCACCCCAGCCCGCCGCTGTACGTCGGCAGCCCGATTTCCATCGAGAAATAGGCGATTGTTTGCTTGAGCTTGGTATTTTCCATTTAGTTAAGGGATGCGCTGTTCGCGGGCATGCAGGACACCTTAGCTCGCCGGGCCGGAGCTGCTCGAGAGCGCTTCGAAGCCGCTGATGACATCGAAGAGTTCCTCGTCGATTGAAGTCTGACGGCGCCGGTTAAAACTCAGACGCAATCCTTCGAGCAACTCGACAATGTTGCGCTCGGCGTTCTGCATCGCGGCAAGGCGGCTGGCATTTTCTGCCGCCAGCGATTCCGTGCAGGCTTTGAAAAGCGAAACGAAAAGAAACTCGCGGACCAGCACCACGAGAGCTTCTTCGCTGGAGCCGACGACTTCGGGAAGCTCCTTTGTCGGCCACGAGAGGGACTTCAGCCGGCGATACCACTGCTCGTCCAGCGGCAGGAGTCGCTGCCAGCAGGGCTCGTAGCCGCCTTTCAGTTTGGGCCGGTTGTGGAAAACGAGAAGTTCGTCAATCTGGCCAGCCTCGCGGCGCCGATGGATATCCAGCGCAATCTGCCCCACCAGCGGCGTGGTGCCAGCCAGGGAGCCCGGCGTGGGATAAAGCTGTTCGACAGCGAAGCCGGCGTCCTCAAGACGCGCCTGGATGCGCTCCCCGACAACCCCCAGAGTGGGTCTGCCGGGTTGCGCACTGAGGCGACGCGTCACAAATTCGGCAAGATGTTCGTTGAACTGGCCGACCATTCCCTGGTCCGAGCCGAAGACCAAAACCCCGAGCGCCAAAGTGCGCTTTTTATCCTCGGGGCGGCCTGGCTCCACGAAGCGCAAGTGCCGGAGGCAGACGACCAGGCCGCGCTCCACCGTCCCGGCATAAAGCTCCAGCGCCTGCGCAGCCTGTTCGTACTGGCCGAGGCTTGCCGCGGCCATCGCCTTCATCGTCCGCACCACCGACTTCAATTCGTGCACACCCTTGATTTTCCGGCGGAGGCTGAAAACCGTTTCACTCATGGCGTTGGACGGAAAGAGGCCAGCGCCTTGTTCGCGTGACGGAGAACGACTTCGCGTTCCTCGGCACTGAGCTGCTTCCGGCTGAAAAGGCTTCGCAGGACCGTTTCCGGAAGCTGCACCGCGGTTTGCCCCACGGCGTGCTCAGCCTCCAGCATCTGATCAAGCGGCACTTCGTCGAATAAACCGGCCGTGAGCGCCAGAAGCACGACGATCTGTTCGGAAACCGGAACCGGCGCGAACTGCGGCTGTTTCAGGCAGGCGCGAATGCGCCTCCCGTGCTCGATAATCTTGCGCGCGTTTTCATCAAGACGCGTCCCGAAACGGGCGAAGATTTCCATCTCCTCAAACTGCGAGTAGGCGAGCTT
Source organism: Mesorhizobium sp. (assembly GCA_040512755.1). GTDB lineage: Bacteria > Pseudomonadota > Alphaproteobacteria > Rhizobiales > Rhizobiaceae > JBEVEP01. The sequence goes on along the minus strand of JBEVEP010000226.1, from coordinate 1,419 downwards.
CAGCGAGCCGGCAAGGCTGTGGAAGACAGGAAGCTGCGCTTTGCCCCCAACGCGCGAAACGGACTTTCCCACGTCAATCGCAGGCAGCACGCCAAGCTCGAACAACCCCGGCGAGAGGTAAATCTGACCGTCGGTAATGGAAATGAGGTTGGTCGGGATGTAGTCGGCGATGTTCTCCGCCTCGGTTTCGACAATCGGCAGCGCGGTCAGCGAACCACCGCCAAGCTCGGCGCGCAAGCGGGTGGCGCGTTCCAGCAACCGCGAGTGGATGTAGAAAATGTCGCCGGGAAAAGCTTCGCGTCCGGGCGGCCGACGCAGGAGCAACGAAAGCTCGCGGTAGGCGCGCGCATGCTGGGTGAGATCGTCGTAAATGATCAGTACATCGCGACCCTGCGTCATGAAAAACTCTCCGATCGTCGTCGCCGCGTAAGGCGCGATGTATTTGAGGCCGGGCGGGTCGTTTCCTCCAGTGACAACCACGACGGTGTAATCCATCGCGCCGCTTGCCCTGAGCCCGTCAATCGCGCTCGCGACCGCGGCTGCGCGCTGGCCGATGAAGCAGTAGATGCAAACCACGTCCTGGTCCTTTTGATTGACGACCGTGTCAAGAGCAATTGCTGTCTTGCCGGTCTGGCGGTCGCCGAGAATCAGCTCGCGCTGGCCGCGTCCGATCGGGATTAACGCGTCGATCACCTTGATGCCCGTCTGCAGCGGAATGTTCACCGGCTCGCGATCCATGATTGCCGGCGCTTCGCGTTCGATAGGCAGGCGCCGCTCGAATCTCACGGCATCTCGTCCATCCAAAGGCCGCCCGGCCGGATCAATCACGCTCCCGATCAGCCCGTCTCCAACCTGCGCATCCATGACGCGCCCGGTGCGCTCGACCTCCTGCCCGGCGAAGACCTCCGAAGTTTCACCGAGGATCACAACGCCGATTTCTTCTTCATCAATGTTGAATGCGATTCCTGGGAGACCTCCTTGGAACTGCACCAATTCCTGGAAGCCGACGTTTGGCAGACCCGAGACTCTTGCAATTCCGCTGGCGACAGTCCGCACGACACCGAACTCGCGGCCGGCCAGCCGGGGCTTCAGCCCAGAGCGAGCCCGGCGCAAACCGCTGAGCGCACCGTCCAAAACAGAGAGCAGGCTGCCGTCAGGCTGTGCTTCCATGCGTGGTTGCCGCCTCCTTCCCGATGAGTTCCGCAGCCGTCTTTTGAATCGCGCCCAGGTAGTCGCTGAGCGTCCATGCGATCCTGTAGCCGTTCAAACAAACCTCAATTCCGATTCCCAGCGCCCCGCTTGTTTCAAATTGCACCGCAGGTTTGACGCCCAGTGTCTCGCTCAATACGGCTTCGATCCGCTGGCGGGTGTGTGGCGGGAGCGGCGTCGAGCTGCGCACGATGACAGGCGCCGCCGCCT
>JBEVEP010000218.1:0-2671 GCA_040512755.1 Mesorhizobium sp. | reverse complement strand
CAGGACGATGCAAACCATGGCGGTGATAGTCACGGACGGCCTGATGGCGCCGCCATTCCGCATACTTCTGGCCCCGCTTCCAGTACGGCCTTCCTACGGCCTTTCGCTTAATGATGATGGTCTTTTCCTCGACATAGGGACCGTGCTTCCGATACTCCGACGGACCGTGTCTCCGATAGTCAACGTCGACAATGTTCGACCGTTGAACGGGCGGCTGGTTCAGCGGCGCGGCCCGTCCAGTCGCAGCAGTTGCCGCCAGCATGGAAAAAGCAAGAACAGAGAGAATTGTGCGTTTCATTGGGGGGTTCTCCTTGGTTGCGACTGCCCAGGAGATACCGGTCCAACGATGAACCGAAGTTGAACACGCGAATTAACTTTCGGTAATGATTACCGTGGTTTATGTAAACATTTGAAAGCTGTAATCGGCGCGAGACGCCGCGTTCACTGTTCCTTCCCGGTCGGGCTGCGGCTGTCAATCTGGGCGGTGCAAACGCGCCCTTAATCCACCTGGCCACATAGTGCTGAGCATGAAAAACAACCCGCCGAAGTGGACAAAAATTATTACCCGGCTAAGCTACAATTCTCTTCCAATGTCGGTGACCTACCCTTTCCCCATGTCAGCATCCGAACCTGTTATGCCCACACGTTCTGAGCGCATGAGGAAAGCGCAACGTCCCGCGCTGGGCTCATGAGCGGCTCAGTCGTACTCCTGCAGCTTGCCGGCGCTGTCGCGCTGCTTCTGTGGGCAACGCGCATGGTGCGCACGGGCGTCGAGCGCGCCTATGGCGATGTGCTTCGCCAGCGCCTGCGATCCACGCTCCGCAACCCCGTTCTGGCGGTCGCTGCCGGGGCGGCCCTCGCCATCGCCCTGCAGAGCGCGACGGCCGTCAGCCTGCTCGTAGGCTCCTTTGCCGGGACCGGCATTGTCAGCGGCACTTCCGGCCTGCTCGCGGCACTTGGAGCCGATGTCGGCTCCTCGCTCGTCGTCAAGCTGCTCAGTTTCGACCTGAGCCTGCTCGTTCCCATCTGCCTTGTCGCGGGAACGGCCACATTCATGGCGACCGACCGCCGCGACTGGCGTCAGTTCGGCCGCATCCTCGTCGGCATCGGCCTTTTGATTCTGTCTCTTCGCATGATCGGCGAAGCCACTGAACCGCTTCGGGAAAGCCGCATCCTGCCGGTGATCGTCAACTACCTTTCCGGCGACTATGTGACCGCATTCATCCTTGCCGCCATCATGACCTGGCTGTTTCATTCCAGCGTCGCGGCAATCCTGCTGGTCGTCGCTCTGGCGGCTGGCGGCATCTTGCCCACGCCACTCGGCCTTGTGCTTGTGCTGGGCGCTAATCTGGGCGGCGGCATCATTGCGGCAATGCTGTCGCGCGCGGCGGCGCCAGCATCGAGGACCGTGCCGATCGGAAATCTCATCATGCGCGGCACGGGCGCGATTGCCGGCCTGATCGTCCTGCTGTTCACCGAACCCCCTGTTGCCTGGCTGGGCGACACGGAGATGACGCAGCTTGTCCACTTCCACATCGCCTTCAACTGCGCACTCGCGCTCATCGGCATGCCGCTCGCCGGGCTGGTCTTTCGCCTAGCGCAACGGCTTGTCGCCCTTGCCGCTCCGACAGCGCCGGCGGACGCGCTCGCGACTGGAATCAGCGCGCTTGACGAGAGCGCCCTGACCACGCCTTCGCTCGCGCTGGCAAACGCCACGCGGGAGGTGGTTGGCGTATGCGAGACCGTCGAGGTCATGCTGCAACGGATCATGGAGCTTTACGAAAAAGCCGATCCGGACAAGATCAAGGCGCTTGCAGCCCTCGACGACCGGGTCGACAAGAAGCACGCGGCAATCAAGCTCTATCTTGCGAAAGTGAGCGGCCAGCAGCTCTCCGAGACCGAAGCGCTTCGCCATCAGGAACTGATCGGGGCCTGCGTGAAACTCGAGCAGGTCGGCGACATCATCGTGCGCAATATGCTGGTACACGTTCAGAAAAAGCTCGACCGTGGCCTTGAGTTCACCGAGCAGGGCTGGCGCGAGCTCTCCAGCTTCCACGCCTCCGTGCTCACCAACGCGCGGCTTGCGTTCAATGTGCTGGTGTCGCGCGATCCGAAAACCGCATTGCAGCTCGTCCAGGAAAAAGACCGGCTTCGCGACGTAGAGAAGCAGGCAAGCCAGAGCCATTTCACGAGATTGCGCGAAGGTGCAGCCCGCAGCGTCGAGACAAGCTCCATCCATCTCGACACTATCCGCGACCTGAAGCAGATCAACTCTCTGCTCGCCTCCATCGCCTACCCTGTCCTGGAAGAGAACGGACTGCTCCGCGGATCGCGGCTGAAGGCTGGGTGAGCCTGATTTAGGGTCTGTTGGGATTCAGGTCAGGCCGCGCCGAAAACGGTGGATTTCGAGAACCGGAACGGAGCGTACGTTGATGTACGTGAGTACCGGAAGCTGAGTAAAACCGCCATTTGCCGGCCGGCATCACCTGAATCCTCTAGTGTCGTGATTTCGAAGTTCGCATGATTTTCGATATTCACTCTCCGATATCGAACTCTTGCGAATTTCAGAATCGGGACACTAGTCGGCCTTGCCGGCAAGCGTCTCGAGCGCGGTAACGTCGAGCAGCAAAAGCCTGTTGCCACGCTTTTCGATCAGTCCGTTCTTGGTCAG
>JBEVEP010000163.1:0-37313 GCA_040512755.1 Mesorhizobium sp. | reverse complement strand
CTGCGCTGCGCTCCGGCTCGGCCACTTCTCCCACATGGGGAGAAGGAGAGGCGCGATATCAGCGCTTCAGTTAATCTCGAACGGTGGTGATTGGCCGTGGCAATGAAGCGGTTCCTCCTTCTCCCCCTGTGGGAGAAGGTGCCTGAGCGCAGCGAAGGCGATGAGGGGTGCTCCAGCTTGGCGGGGCGCTCCGCCCAACACCCCTCATCCTGACGCCGCACGCAGACACGTCCCTTATGCAAACGCCCGTCCTTGCTCCGTGCGCTGGAAGGCAATGAGATCGAGCTCAACAGAGGGCTTTCCAAGTGCCGTCAGGATCATGTGGGCCTGTCCGCGATGATGGGTCTGACGGTTGAAGAAATGGCCGAGCGCGGGCGCAAGTCTCTGCGATACGGTCCGAATGTCGGTGACCGTCATATAGGTGAACCGCCCCTCAAGCGCCGTTTCACTGAGCGATTCAACCCATTTGACGATGCGGCTGTCCTCAGTCTCGCGGATGACGCGCAGCTTGGCGAAATCGGGCTGAATGATCGCATTCAACGCGGTCGGAGCTTCGCCTTCGCCGGTAAAGCGTTTCAGCCAGATGCGATCGCCCGCAACGATATGATTCAGAGTTCCCATCATGGATTTGAAGAACGCCCCCATATCGCGATGATACTCTTCCTCTGTCAGAAGCGCGGCCGCATCGTAGACGCGGCTGTTGGCCCACTGGTTGTAAGCAGCGAACATCATGAAATGCTTTTTCATTGACTTTCCTTGATATTGCGAAGCAGAGGGCGGCGCACAGCGAGACGTGCCGCGAAACAGATGTCAATGACTATTCTGCAAGACGTTTCCCCGCTCCCAGCCGACCTTTGGCCCTTGCCACCGAACTCGGCACATTGCTGCGTGACGCGCTCCGCTCGATCGCCGGATCGGACAGAAATCTCCACCGCGGAAGAGGATGGCACTGACGTCTGGGAGTGGCTGGACAATCGCGCCGAAAAGCGGGTTCCGTTCCACCAGATTTTGCTCTAAAGAGCGCGCCATCTTCCCGAAAAAACATTCCCAGAGGAAAAAATGGCGATTGAACGTACCTTCTCCATGATCAAGCCCGACGCAACCAAGCGTAACCTGACGGGCGCGATCACCAAGATGCTGGAAGACGCTGGTCTGCGCGTCATCGCATCGCGCCGCGTTTGGATGAGCCGCCGCGAAGCGGAGGGTTTCTATGCGGTCCATAAGGAGCGGCCGTTCTTCGGCGAACTCGTCGAGTTCATGTCGTCCGGGCCGACGATTGTCCAGGTTTTGGAAGGTGAGAACGCGATCGCGAAGAACCGCGAAGTGATGGGCGCGACCAACCCGGCAAACGCCGACGAGGGCACGATTCGCAAGGTTCACGCTTTGTCGATCGGTGAGAACTCGGTCCACGGTTCGGACGGTCCGGAGACGGCAGCTCAGGAAATCCGCTACTGGTTCTCGGACACCGAGATCGTCGGCTGATTCCAACTGCTGAAATCCGGCTCGCGACAGCCGCCGGATCACAAAATTTCGACCATAAAGGAAAGCCGGGCTTCCCCGGCTTTCCATTTTTGGCTTTCCGGTCGTCAGTCCGACCGCGCGAAACGCAGGACTGCCTCACCTTGCTTATCCATGAGATGGAGCTTCCCGGCTTCATCCAGGCGGAAGCTGCTGGCGCGTTCCAACGCATCTAGAAACTTTGTTTCCTGCTCCATTTCTTCCGGTGGGCACATCTTCCGCGTGGAGCCAATCTGGCCGATTTCGATGGTCGTTTTGTTCACCGACGCCATTGAGAAATAGTTGTTGCAGGCGCCAATACCGTTAATCTTGCCGTCCTGGCCTATTCGCAGCGTGGACCGCACATTGTCGGCCACACCGCGGCCTTCAATGTCCTCGGCGAGCCAGGTCACATCGAAGATGGTGTTGGCTGGAAGAGCGGCGGCCGTGGCCGAAAGCCCCATCAACAGCGGCGCAACTCCAAAAAGAAAAAGTTCTGCAAACTTGCCGAGCACCGCTGCCTCCCATCATTATCTTTTCGAATAGAATCAGGTGATTGCGGTGGTTCCATGACGTAGTGGTGGTGAAAATCAGGAACCTTTCCATCGCGCAGCAGCTTTGTCATCGGCAGCTTTCGCATCGACCCAGTTGCCGGCAGATCTATCCGCGCGATGTTCTTTCTTCCAGAATGGCGCGCGGGATTTCAGATAGTCCATTAGGAAAGTGGCAGCTTCGAAAGCGGCGTGACGATGGGCCGACGCCGTCACGACCAGGACAATGTTCTCGCCCGGCTGGATCTTACCAATGCGGTGGATGGCAGTCACACCTGAGAGCGGCCAGCGCTGCGATGCTTCGGTGCAGATGCGGCTAATTTCCGCCTCCGCCATGCCGGGATAGTGCTCGAGTTCAAGGGCAGCAAGCGTCCCGGCTTCGTCACGGCATAGGCCGGTGAACGTCACGACCGCTCCGATATCGGCGCGGCCGCGTGTCCATCGGGTTATCTCGGCGGCGGTGTCGAAGTCCTCGGTCTGGATGCGCACGGTTGGAACAGTGTGCGCGGACATCGACATTCAACCTCCCGTCATGGGCGGAAAGAGCGCAATTTCCCGCGCACCCTGAACACTTTCGTCATGGGTGGCGTGTTCCTGATCGATCGCGACCCGGATGACGTCCGGATATTGGAGCGCAAGTTCATATTCTTCGCCGCGCGATTTTAGCCATCGCAGCAAATCGGCAACCGTCCTCACATCTTCAGGAAGCGTCACACTTTCTTCAGGTTTGCCGATCCGCTCGCGGACCCAGGCGAAATAGATGAGCTTCATCGTCATTCGTCCATGATGTGTTTTGCGCCAGCGCGGAAATAGTCATAGCCGGTATAGAGGGTCACGATGGCGGAAATCCACAAGAGCGTGATCCCGATTTCGGTCGTATGCGGCAGGATCTTGTCGCCGGCCGGCCCAGCCAGGAGGAATCCGATGGCGAACATCTGGATCGTCGTTTTCCACTTGGCCAGTCGCGTCACAGGAACGCTGACTTTCAGCGCGGCAAGATATTCCCGCAGACCAGAGACCAGGATTTCCCGGCAAAGTATGATGATCGCGGCCCAAAGGGACCAGCCGGCTATCGTGCGATCCGTATCGGCAGCCAGAAGAAGAAGGCACGTTGATACGAGCAGCTTGTCGGCAATCGGATCCAGCATGCGACCTATATTCGAGGTCTGCTGCCAGGCGCGCGCAAGATAGCCGTCCAGATAGTCGGTCAGGCTTGCCGCAATAAACAGAAACAGCGCCGACCAGCGCGCGAAGTCGCTCGATTGCAGACGGCCCTCCAGATAGAAGCAGAAGACGACCAACGGCACGGCAAGAATTCGGCCGTAGGTCAACATGTTGGGGAGATTGAGCGCGCGCCTTGCCATTTATGTGATGCTTTCCTGATCCGGCCTAGTCAAAACAGAACGCCACCCTTCCGGTCAATCTTCAGCGGTGCATGGATCAATCGAAAATCGCGGCTGCACGGCATTCGCAGGAGTTTCAGCCATTTTCGTGGAAATGATCGTAGATTTGACGCGCAATCGTTTCTGAAATCCCGTCGACCGCTGTCAAATCTTCCATGGCCGCTCTGCTCACCGCCTTCGCTGTGCCAAAATGGAGGAGCAACGCTCGCTTGCGGCCCGGCCCGATTCCGGCGATCTCATCGAGCGGGTTTCTCACCATCTCCTTCTTCCGGCGTGCGCGGTGCGAGCCTATCGCAAATCGGTGCGCCTCGTCGCGCAAACGCTGCACGAAATAGAGTACAGGATCACGCACCGGCAGTGAGAACGAGTTGCGTCCGGTCATGAAGAAGCGCTCACGGCCAGCCTCGCGATCCGCGCCTTTGGCAACGCCAATAGCGGTAACAAGGTCCATTATGCCGAGTTCGGCCAGGATGGCGCGAACCGCTGTCATCTGGCCTTGTCCACCATCGATGAGAATGACATCGGGCCAGGCTGGAAAAGAAGCGAAATTCGACGTGTCATCATCTACATGATCTGGCACTGGCACGCCATGTTCCTTGATGAGCCGCGAGAAACGACGCTGCATGACCTCGCGCATCATACCGAAATCGTCGCCTGGTGTGATCTCGGTCGAGCGAATATTGAACTTCCGGTACTGGTTCTTCACCAATCCTTCCGCGCCGGCGACAATCATGGCGCCAACCGCATTCGTGCCCATGATGTGCGAATTGTCGTAAACCTCAATGCGTCGCGGTGCCTTGGTCAGCCCGAACGTCTCCGCGAAACCGGACAACAGGCGCGCCTGCGTCGAGGTTTCCGCGAGCCGCCGCCCCAGCGCCTCTCGCGCGTTCTGCAATGCGTGGTCAGTGAGGTCCTTCTTTTCGCCGCGGCGAGGCACGCTGACGGTGACACGATGGCCGGCCCGTGTCGACAGCGCTTCTTCAAGGAGAGACTGCTCATCGACGGCGGTCGAAATCAGGATCAGCCGCGGGCAAGGCTTGTCATCATAGAATTGAGCGAGGAATGACCCAAGAACCTCGGCAGGTTCGATAGCCGGATCAGCCTTCGGGAAATAAGCGCGGTTACCCCAGTTCTGGCCGGTTCTGAAGAAGAAGACCTGGATGCAGGTCTGCCCGCCTTCCTGATGGATGGCGAAAACGTCGGCTTCCTCGATCGATTGCGGGTTTATCCCTTGGTAGCTCTGGACATGCGAAAGCGCTGCGAGCCTGTCCCGGTAGACGGCCGCGCGTTCAAAATCGAGGTCCGCGGAAGCCTGCTGCATGGCGCCCGAAATCTCGCCCTTCACCTTCTGGCTGCGCCCCGATAGAAAGTCTTTGGCCTCAGCGACAAGAGCCGCATAGTCAGCCGCGCCGATCTCGCCGGTGCAGGGGCCGGAACAGCGCTTTATCTGATAAAGCAGGCAGGGACGGGTACGGCTTTCGAAGACGGAGTCCGTGCAGGTTCGCAGCAGAAACGCGCGTTGCAGAGAGTTGATCGTTCGGCCGACTGCGCCGGCAGAAGCAAATGGTCCGAAATAATCGCCCTTTCGTGAGCGTGCGCCTCGATGCTTGAAAATGCCAGGCGAGGGATGATCGCCAGTTAGAAGAATGTAAGGAAACGACTTGTCGTCCCGCATCAACACGTTGAAACGTGGGCGTAACCTCTTGATAAGGTTTGCTTCAAGAAGGAGAGCTTCGGTCTCGGTGCGTGTGACGACGAACTCCATCGTCGCCGTCTCGCGAACCATCCGGCCGATCCGGTTGGTATGAAAGCGGCCTTGGGCGTAGTTGGTCACACGCTTTTTCAGGCTGCGGGCCTTGCCCACATAGAGTACGTCACCTGTGGCATTCACCATCCGGTACACGCCCGGCGAATTCGGCAACTGCTTGACCATAGTCTGAATAACTTCGGCCCCCAGCTTGCCGTCGGCGTCGCCTGGGTGCGCGTCCCAATCAATGGCCACAAAGGGGGGATGTGGTAAGTTCTGCTCCGCCGGTTCGGACGCCATTTCGTCGTCGGGAGCGACGTCGTCTTCGTCATATTCATCACCCGGCACATAGCCGGCGATATCATCGCTTGCGCCCGCATGTGCGCTTGCCGTGCGCGAGCTGTCGCGAGCTGAATCTCTTGTTTTGCTGCTCATTCCTTGATGCCCGTCACGTCCGGAGTTTGCCAAGCAAGATGCTGGCCGCCGTCGATTGCGATCATCTGGCCGGTAATGGACCGTGCCTCCCATAGATAGCGAATTGTCATGCCGAATTCAGCAAGCGCCGGGCCGCGACGAAGAATCAGTCCGTCGATTTGAGCCTGAAAGTCATCAGGATCCTGCCGGGCACTCGCGAGGGCCGGCCCCGGACCGATTGCGTTGACGCGAACATGCGGTCCGAGAGCCTGCGCCATCGTCTGGGTCGCGGTCCATAGTGCCGATTTCGACAGAGTATAGGAAAAATAGTTCGGGGTGGGGCGCCAAACGCGCTGGTCGACGATATTCACCACAAGCCCGTCCGCATGCGGTGGCAATTGAGCGGCAAAGTCGCGTGAGAGTTGGGTCGGCGCCTTGAGATGAATCGCAAAGTGCCTGTCCCAGGTCGCCCAATCGAACGAATCAATTGTGTCGGCCTCGAACAGCGAGGCATTGTTGATAAGCAGCCTCAGAGGGCCCAGTTCCCGCGCGGCCTCTTCGACTACCCGTCCGACCGCGTCCATGTCCGCCAGATCGGCTTGAATAAGTGCTGTCCTGCCGCCTCTTTCGCGAATGCTTGCGGCAAGTACCGCCGCGTCATCTTCAGAACTATTGAAGTGGATCGCCACCGCAAAGCCATGCGCCGCAAGATCCTCGACGATCGCTTTGCCGATTCGCCTTGCGCCCCCCGTCACAAGAGCAATCTTGTCAATTTTCATCATGCTTTCGCCTGTGCCGGTTGAGCGCCAATTCGCCCCAATTGTAAAAGCCTGTTCGCTCTTTTGACGGCAATGTGGCGTACGCACTTGAAGAATGCTCGTCGCCTTGTCGATCGTGGAGAACGAGCCGGGAATATAGGAACAAAAAACCCTTGTACCAAGCGGGTTTCCGCGATTGTTCTTAACCTCTCCTGACACTGATGTTGCGGATTGGCAACGCCACGGTTTGGCCTCAATGGAGACGAGGATTTTCCCTTTTTCGGTTCTGGTTCAGCCCCAATTCAAACCGAAGTTGCGGCGGTCTGACACGGCAGCCGTTCACCTCCCGCTCGGCGGCCGGTCGACATAGGAAAACGCCACGAGTTGACTGTGGCTAAGGAGTAAGAAAAATGAAAGCCAACCTTAAATTCGCGCGGTCGACTGCGGCCGCTTTTGGGCTCATCGCACTTGGACTGGCGCCTGCCTTTGCGGCCGACGCCGTTATGGACGAACCGCCGGCGCCTGCGCCGTCGCTGCCAGTTGCCAGCTGGGCCGGCCCGTACGCAGGTCTGGCCTTGGGCTACGGTTTCGCGGGCCAGACGGAACTACGCGATCCGGCATTGGAGATCGATACCGATGGTTTCCTTATTAACGGGTTCGCTGGTTACCAGCTCGAGAACAACGGCTTCGTGTACGGCATCGAAGGTGACGCCGGCTTTGGTGGTTACAAAGGCACCGAGAATGGCGTCCAATCCAAAAGCGCCTTCGATGGGTCGCTTCGAGCCCGCCTCGGTGTGGCTGTGACACCTGACGTCCTGCTCTACGGAACCCTCGGTGGCGCCGCACAGAGTGTCAAAATAACTGATCGGAGAACCGGAGAAAGTGACCGCAATGTGCAGCTCGGCGTGACAGCCGGCGCCGGCGCTGACGTCAAGGTGACCCAGCAGGTCTTCGCTCGTGCCGAGTACCGCTACACCGATTTCAGCAGGCAGGACTACATTCTCAGCGGAACCGAAGTGGAAGCGGATTCCAGCGGCCACCGCGTGCTGTTCGGCGTCGGTATGAAGTTCTGATCGATCAAAAATCGCGTGCAAGGAAGCCGGGCGGTGACGCCCGGCTTTTTTCGTTTGGGTCAGCCAGGCAGATAGGCGGCCAGCTCAGGGAATTTCTCGTCAAACTTCTTGACCCAGCGCTTCAGATTCGTCCGACGGGCTTGCCAGCTTCCTGGAAAGCGAAGGTCCATATAGGCAAGGCAGGAGCGAAGCGCGATCTGCCCGGCGTGGAGCTTCCCGGTCAGTTTCGGAGGCGCAGCTTCCAGATGGTCCAATGAACGCGCAACCTTTGACCATTGCCGTTCGAGCCAGGGCTCGTGGATTTTTTCTTCCGGCCGGAACCGCCGCTCGTAAACGTGGGCTAGCAAGCTGTCGCAGATGCCGTCGGCGAGGGCCTCAAGCATCTCCGCCGCTGTCCGCTTATCCGGGTTGCGTGGGAAGAGACGGTTGCCACTTGCCCTGTTCAGATACTGCATGATTGCGCGGCTGTCGTAGACTATGCAGCCATCTTCTGTGAGCAGGACCGGAATTTTTCCGAGAGGATTGGCTTGCAAAAGTTCAGGAGGCGCCGCTGCCGTATCCGTCTTGACCGCCTCCAGCGGAATACTCGCATAGGCGGCAGCCATGCGCACTTTGGCGCTGTAGGGCGAGGCGGGGGCATAAAGAAGTTTGTGCATCCGGTGGTCTCCTGATCTGCAAGGAAGATTTGCCTCGCTTGAGACCCTGAGAGCAAGCGCGGAGAACTTCGTTGCAGATGATTTTGCGTGATTCGATCAGGATACCGGCTGCGGCTCTTTGGCAAACATACTTTGGCCGAGCCACTGCTGGATCGCCTTGGCTACCGGTCGATCGCCTTCGAGTTCCAGCCGGCCGGCGGCGACTTCCGCCGGAATGCCTGCAAAACCCATCCAGATGGCCGTCATCGTTCTCAACGAACAGCGTATGAGAAGATTGATTTCGTAACCGGGATCAAGGCCGCAAAGATCCACCGTACTGTCATCAATCACCAGCCACCAGTTTTTCTGCGCTTCCGCCAACTCCGGATATTGAAACTGAATCGTATAGCGGCCGGGTGGCAACGGATTCGGATTGAGGTTGCGACGGATGTCCCACATTAGCAGGGACGGGTCGAGGTTCTTCAGGGTCAGATGCGACTCGACCCAGCGCTGCCCCCAAAAGCCGAGCGACGTGACGATCGGACGGAGCTCTTCTCCAGCAGGAGATAGGCGGTATTCGGAGGTTCCTCTTGGTCCCAGAGAGGTCACGACGACTCCCGCTTTTTCCAGTTCCTTCAGACGCTTTGAAAGCAGGGCTGGCGACATGCGGGGCACCCCGCGGCGAAGGTCGTTGAATCGGGTGCTACCACACAGCAATTCGCGGATGATCAAAGTTGTCCAGCGCGTGCACAGTATTTCGGAGGCCATCGCAATAGGGCAGTATTGACCGTATCCTCCTCGATCTTCCATCCGGCTTCTCCCAAAGATCCGCGATGTGTGGAGGATACCCGCGGGTGGAAGGCCTGCCAAGAAAATCCGCCTGCGTGGGATCGAGCCGCCCAATTCGGCGCGATTCACTTCCTGTACTGGACCGGCAAATGCTGCGGCGCGATGCTCAGGGCGCGCTTGGAAAAACAAGCCATGACGACCCGGCTTTCTCCCAACAATCGGCGATGCACAAGCCGCGCCGGGGGTGGAAGGGCTGCCAAGAAATCTGGCCGGGCGGGGGTTCGAATCGTCTATTTCAGCGCGATTCACTTCCTGTACTGGACGGGCAAACGCTGTAGCGCGATCCTCAGGGCTCATGAACTTGGGAGAACAAGCCATGACAACAAAAAAAGGTACGGCGGAAGCGGCCGAGAATAGCGCCTCAAACGGAACGGATATTGTCGCCAGGGTTCGTGCCTTGGGTCCGGAATTCGCCGCTCGCGCCGCGGCGGCAGATGAAAACGATCGCTTCGTCGCTGAAAACTACAGTGCGCTGAAGGATGCTGGATTGGTGGAGGCGGGCGTCCCGAAAGAATTGGGCGGCGGCGGAGCGGAAGTTTCGGAACTGGCTGCGATGTTGCGGGAATTGGCGCACTATTGCGGTTCCACTGCGCTCGCATTTTCGATGCATACCCACCAGGTCGTCATTCCTGCATGGCGCTGGCGGCACCAGAATGTGGCCGCGGTCGAACCTCTTCTAAGACGCGTAGCAAACGAAAGGCTGATCCTCTTATCCAGCGGCGGCTCGGACTGGATTGCCGGGTCCGGCAAGGCCGAGAAGGTCGATGGCGGGTACAAGGTTTCCGCGCGTAAGGTGTTCGCGTCAGGGGCTTTGGCAGGCAACATTCTGATGACTGGCGCGATCGTACAGTCCGAAGGCGAACCGGATGCAGTTATTCATTTTCCTGTCCCGATGAATGCTCCGGAGGTGAAGATCGTCAACACGTGGCGCACACTCGGCATGCGGGGCACCGGTTCGGATGATGTTGTCATCGAAGGCCTCTTCGTTCCGGAAACAAGCGTTGCCGTGAAGCGAAAGAGCGGCGAATGGCATCCGCTGTTTCAGATCATCGCCACCATCGCTTTTCCGCTTGTCTATGCCGTCTATCTCGGTGTCGCCGAGAGCGCCCGCGACATCGCCATCGGCCTCGCGAAGCAGAAGCGGCAAACCATCTATACGACTGAACTTGCAGGGCGGATGGACACGGCGCTGCGTGCCGCACAATTGGCGCACCGGTGGATGGTCGAGATCGTTGAGCGGAACAATCCGTCCGCCGAGTCGATCAACGAAGTGATGATCGGGCGAAGCCTCGTCGCCAAAAACGCTATCCGCGTGGTTGAACTGGCGATGGAAATGGCGGGTGGCGCCGGATTCTATCGTGCCAACGGGCTCGAACGGTGCTTCCGCGACATCCAGGGCGCACGGTTCCATCCGCTGCAGGCCGGTCCTCAGGCGCATTACGCCGGCGCGATGGCGCTTGGTCAGCCGGTGACGAATATCTTCTGAAGGCTGAGTTGGCCACTCCGTCAGCCGGTTTCGCCCTCGCTACAGGCGGTTCATTTGGAATGGGCGGAGCGCAATACCAACGCGCGGCCTTGTACTCACAGATGAGAAGGCCGCGCGTCATCGGGGCATCGAGCTGCAACGCTGGCGAGCCAAAAAGGGTCAAGCAAGCCTCTCACGCATCTGCTTGTGGCATTCCCGCCTAAACTTATATACGGGTGTGGAAGTTCGGTTTCAGGGTCTTGTAAGTGCTCAAAAAGAACGATGTCGGGCCGCAGGCCTACCGCGATGCCATGGCGCGTTTCGCCGGCGCCGTCCATGTCGTCACAACGGACGGCCCTGCCGGCAGGCGCGGCGTTACCGTGATTGCCACGTGTTCGGTTTCCGACTCGCCCCCAACGATCCTGGTCTGCCTCAATCGCGAGAATCCAAATAACGATTGCTTCGTGACCAATGGCTGCTTTGCGCTCAATACTCTGGCTGCAGAACAGGAGGCCCTTTCGGTCGCCTTCGCTGGTCTGTCGGGGCTTCCTTTGGATCAACGCTTCAAGGTCGGCCACTGGGATAGCATCGAAACCGGCGCGCCGACGCTCAAGGAAGCAATCGCAGTGTTCGACTGCGAATTGATCGACACCAAGGACCTGCACACGCATCGTGTTCTTTTTGGCAAGGTGACAGGTCTGCGCATCGGCGATAATTTGAGACCGCTGCTCTATCATGATCGTGGCTATCACGCGCTCTGACGCACGCTGCCGATCCTTCCGGAGAAGATATGTCTGATCCGCGCCCGGTGCCGCAATCGATTGACGAGACGCTGGCATTGCTCACCAGCGCTGACTACGTAGCCGATCGGGCGCTGGCAACCGTGTTGTTTCTCAGTCTCAGAATGGGCCGACCGCTTTTCCTTGAAGGGGAAGCCGGCGTCGGCAAGACGGAAATCGCCAAGGTGTTGGCCGAGGCGCTGGGACGCCGGTTGATCAGACTGCAATGCTATGAAGGGCTCGACGTTTCATCGGCAGTTTATGAGTGGAACTATGCCGCGCAAATGATCGAAATCCGCATGGAGGAGGCGGCGGGCCAGGTTGACCGCAAGGACATGGAGAAGAACGTCTTCTCGGAAAAGTACCTCATCCGGCGACCGGTGCTTGATGCACTGACCGGAAAGAAGGGCGCCGCACCGGTATTCCTTATCGACGAACTCGACCGCACCGACGAAGCTTTCGAAGCGTTCCTTCTCGAAATCCTGTCCGACTTTCAGGTGACAGTACCGGAACTCGGCACAATCCGCGCGGAAGAGGCGCCGATCGTCATCATCACCACCAACCGGACCCGGGAAATTCACGACGCGCTGAAGCGGCGCTGCCTTTACCATTGGGTCGACTACCCGGATGCCAAGCGCGAGCTCGAAATCGTTCGCCGCAAGGTTCCGGATGCCAATCAGCGTCTTTCTGCCGAGGTCGTGCGTTTCATCCAGAAGCTGCGCGAGATCGAGTTGTTCAAGGTGCCTGGCGTGGCGGAGACGATCGATTGGGCAGGGGCCTTGACGGAACTCGACAAGGTGGCCCTCGATCCCGAAACGGTCTCGGACACGATCGGCGTCATACTGAAATATCAGGACGACATTTCCCGGATAGAGCAGGGCGAGGGTCGCCGCATTCTGAATGAAGTCAAGGCCGAGCTTTCGGCTGCGGAATAGGCGAGCGCGATGCCGGCCTTGCCTTCAAACCAAAGTGCCGCCAATCCGGACGGACGGATTGCCGACAACATCGTCTACTTCGCGCGCACGCTGAGAAAGGCTGGCATGCGCGTTGGACCGGCGGTGGTCAAGGATGCCATCACCGCAGTGCTGACGGCTGGGATCGGCAGTCGCGATGACTTTTACTGGACGCTGCATGCGGTGCTTGTGAGCAGACGTGAGGATCACGCGACGTTCGATGAGGCGTTCCGGCTCTTCTGGAAATCCCGTGAACTGATCGAAAAGATGCTGGCGATGTTTTCGCCAATCGCGCTGGACAATCGCGAAAAGGCAAGGCCGCGAGCGGCAGAAGCACGCGTCGCGCGGGCGATGTTCGAAGGCCATGAAAAGCAGCGACCTTTGCAGCAGGCTCCGGAAATCGAAGTAGACGCTCGCTTCACGTTCTCCGGCAACGAGGTGTTGAGAACGAAGGATTTTGCGCAGATGACGGCGGGCGAGATCACCGACGCCAAGCGCGCGATTGCGGAACTGCGCCTTCCGTTCGACCTCGTGCGCACACGCCGGTTTCGCCCGAATCCGCACGGGCTGCGCGCCGACCCGCGCGCCATGATGCGCTCCGCGCTGCGGACCGGCGGGGAACTCATCCTGCCGAAATTCCGCTCGCCTCGGGAGGTGCATCCGCCGCTTGTTATACTCGCTGACATTTCGGGATCGATGAGCCAGTACACACGCATTTTCATGCACTTCCTGCACGCGTTGACCGAAAATAGGAGGCGTGTTCATACGTTCGTTTTCGGTACCCGGCTGACCAACTTGACCCGGCAATTGCGGCATCGCGATCCCGATGAAGCGTTGGCGAACTGCTCGATCGCTGTGAAGGACTGGTCGGGCGGTACCCGGATCGGCGATGCGCTTCACGAGTTCAACCGGCTATGGTCGCGCCGTGTGCTCGGCCAAGGGGCTGTTGTTTTGCTGATCAGCGATGGGTTGGAACGAGACGACATCACCGGTCTCAGCGAGGAGATGGAGCGGCTGAAGAAGTCTTGCCGGCGCTTGATTTGGCTCAACCCCCTACTTCGCTTTGATGGGTTCGAGGCCCGAGCGCGCGGGGTTAGGGCGATGCTGCCGCACGTCGATGAGTTCCGTTCGGTTCACAATCTGAACGCATTGCGTGATCTTTGTGCGGCGCTCGGATCGACATCGCCCCGCAAAACCGATCCGAGACTATGGCTGGGGCTTGGCAAGCGGCGCGCGGCATAGCCATATTCGTTGGCAAGGAGATTTACGATGAATAGTCCAGGCAACCTTGCTGAAGTGCACGACCCGCTGATCATCGCGGAAAAGTGGATGAATGACGGGAAAGCCGTCGCCATCGCCACGGTCGTGGAAACCTGGGGCTCCGCGCCGCGACCGGTCGGCAGCCACCTGGTGATCGATCAGGAGGGCAACTTTCACGGTTCGGTTTCAGGCGGGTGCGTAGAAGGAGCCGTGGTTGCCGAGGCGGTCGACATCATCGAAAGCGGCGAACCAAAAATGATCGAGTTCGGTGTGGCTGACGAGACCGCATGGCGAGTCGGTCTGTCATGCGGCGGGAGGATCAAAGTCTATGTCGAGCGTTTGGGCTGACGCAGATGGATCCCTTTAGCCTCAAGAAGCTCAACAGCGAGCGCCGCGCCCGGCGCCCGGCGGTGCTGGTCACTGACCTTGTGGACGGTCGCGACCGTGTTGTCTGCGAGGGTGACGTTGTAGCCGGGGCGCTTGGCGATGCTGTCCGGGAGGCGTTCCGATCCGGCCGATCAGGAACCGTCGAAGTCGACGGGCGTAACTTCTTCCTCAATGTCCATTCGCCAAGGCTGCGGCTCGTCATCATCGGAGCGGTACATATCAGCCAGACTCTGGCCCCGATGGCCAAGATCGCGGGCTACGATGTGGAGATCATCGACCCCCGTACGGCTTTTGCAACCGCGGACCGGTTTCCGGATATCATTCTGCATGCAGAGTGGCCGCAGGACGTCCTGAAGGCGCGGCCCCTGGACGGCCATACGGCGCTAGCTGCGGTGACGCATGATCCTAAAATCGACGACGTGGCCCTGAAGGCCGCGCTTGACGCCGGCTGCTTCTATGTCGGTGCGCTGGGCAGCCGCAAGACCCACGCGAAACGCGGAGAGCGGTTGTTGGCGCTTGGCGTCGCGCCAGAAGAAATTGCGCGGATCCACGCGCCTATTGGGCTCGACATAGGGGCCTCCAGTCCGGTGGAAATCGCTATCGCGATCCTCGCCCAGTTGGTCGCAGTGTTGCGGTCGCGCGTTGTGAATCGTGAAACGACGGGCGAGGCAGCGTGAAATTCGGTCCGGTTCCGATTGAAAGAGCCGAGGGTGCGATCCTTGCCCATGCCGTTCTGGCAGGCGACAGACGTTTCAGGAAGGCGCATGTTCTGACTGCCGATGATATTGCCGCCTTGCGATCTGCCGGCGTTGTCGAGGTAATCGCAGCGGTACTTCAGAGCGACGATCTTCCGGAAGATACCGCTGCCGAAACCATCGCAGCGTGTTTGACAAGCTTACATGTAGAGGCAAGACCTGCCGCGACCGGGAGAGTAAACCTGCATGCGACGGCCACCGGCGTGTTCACCGTCGACAAAATGCTGGTCGACGCAATCAATGCCATCGATCCCGCCGTGACTCTCGCAACAGTTCCCCAGCATGCACCGGTGGAAAAAGGGCAGATGGTCGCGACAGTCAAGATCATCCCATTCGCTGTCCCAAGACATGTCGTCGAGAGCGTTACCTCGCTTTGCAAGGAGCGCGAGACGTTTGCAGTCAAGCCGTATCATCAACAACGGATAGGGCTCATTCAGAGCGTGCTGCCTGGAATTAAGGCCGGAGTGCTCGACAAGACATCGCGCGTCACCGACGAACGACTTCGACGGTCTGGCAGCCATGTCTCCGCCGAGCTTAGGCCGCCACACGAGGCAGGAGCGGTTGCGGCAGCGATCAGGTCGCTCGCGGATTCATGCGACATGCTGGTGATTTTCGGCGCATCGGCGATGAGTGACAGGCAGGACGTTGTGCCCATGGCGATTGACCAGGCTGGGGGCACGGTCATCAGAATTGGAATGCCGGTGGACCCAGGCAATCTGATTGTCGTCGGCCGCTACGGCAGCAAGCCGGTGCTTGGCGCTCCAGGCTGCGCTCGAAGCCCGAAGGAGAACGGCTTCGACTGGGTGCTCGACCGCATTGTCGCGGGGATCGATGTGGCGGACGCCGATGTCGCCAGCATGGGCGTTGGGGGGCTGCTTATGGAGATTCCGACGCGTCCGCAACCGCGTGAGGCGGTTCGACTTCCGCAAAAGGCCAAAGTGCATGCGGTTGTTCTGGCGGCTGGTCGGTCAAGCCGAATGGGCGGTCCAAACAAGCTGCTGGCGTTGTTTGCTGGCGAACCATTGATCAGGCGAACGGCATCGCGTGCCGCGGCCAGTCTCGTAGCGGGAACCGTCGTTGTCGCGGGATATCAGGCTGACCGCATTCGCGCCGCGCTTTTTGGCCTCAACGTGACCGTGGTTGAGAACCCCGACTACAGAAGCGGTCTCGCAAGCTCGCTCAAGGCAGGCGTTGCTTCCCTGCCCGCGAGTGCCGCGGGCGTGCTTGTTGCTCTCGGGGATATGCCAGACGTCTCATCCGAAGAACTCGACCGGCTGATCAACGCGTTTATCGCCTCCGGGAGCAATTCGATCGTGCGCGCGACCCACAATGGCAAGAGAGGCAACCCTGTGCTGCTGCCGCGCTCGATGTTTGAGGCGGTCGCGACTTTGGAAGGCGACACGGGTGCCCGGCATTTGGTCGAGTCGGAGGGTCTCGCGGTGATTGACGTCGAGATTGGCGCTGCGGCAAGCGTCGATGTGGATACTCCGGAGGCGCTTCGCACGGCGGGTGGGGTGCTACAGGATTGACCGCAATCGGTTGATGCTGGCAAGGAAAAGGTTCTCGGTTCCCCGCACGAATTCGGAGCATTCTCAAAAATGGCGAGTCGAATGATTGCGCCCTTCGCCAGCCTTTGCCTCCTTGCGGCAATGTCGTGCGCCAACGCCCTTACGCTCTCCTCATATAAGGATCAGCTGTTCGCGTATCCTGGCATCCTCTCTTCCCAAGATGGCGGGGCCTATTTGGTCGTTGACTACAATGAGATGCGAGACATCAACAAGCGTGATGAGATTCCGGAACGGCGCGTCCGGGCCACATATCTCTCGCTCGGCGTCCGCCGGCAGCAGCAGGATCTCCTGTTGCAGACGACGGCTGGGAATATCCGGCATTTCGCCGTGGGCCGAACCAATGGCGCACAGTTCATTGTGATCTACCTGCACGGTCAGGGGGGCAGCCGCAAGCAGGGCGTCGACGACTTCACGTTTGGCGGAAACTTCAACCGGATCAAAAACCTGACAGTCGAGAACGGCGGGCTCTACCTGTCTCCGGACTTTTCCGATTTTGGCGAGAAAGGCGCAGGCGAGGTTGAAGCGCTGCTTTCACATTATGCAGAAAAATCACCAGGGGCGCCGGTCTTTGTTGCGTGCGGCTCGATGGGTGGAGGGCTATGCTGGGCATTGGCCAAGAGCGGCGGCGTTCCCAATCTCGCCGGGCTCCTGTTGCTTGGATCGCATGGGGATGATGGCTTCCTGGGCAGTGCGGCCTTTAAGCGGAGGGTGCCGGTTTTCCTCGGCCATGGTAGTCGCGATACGGTGTTTGATCCTGCCAAACAGGAAGCGTTCTACCGGGCAATTCGGCAGAAATCGCCAGGCTACCCCGTGCGTTTCGTTCAGTTCGAAACCGGCACGCACGGCACGCCAATCCGCATGGTTGACTGGCGCGACGTGCTGAACTGGATGCTGGCCGTCAACGGCTAGAGCAAGATGAGGTCAGGGTGGCGTGTCGAAATCCAGCACCGTCTCATGACTGACCTCGCCATCGTAGGTCGCATCGACCTCGTATTTGACAAGGGTGAAATTACCGTCCCGAAAAATCCATCGGCCAATGGATGCCGCGTCGCCGGCACCGCGCCATTTATCATGGGAATCGATGGACCTTGTGTCAGTCGAGTACTGTGAGTTCACGAGTTGGTTTGCGGCCGTGTAGCCGATGATGTTGATCGACTCGACTTTGCCTTCGATATCGTCGTTTTCGTAGCGGATATCCAGCTCCGGAGTAGCGAAATGAAGCTGGCGCAACGCGCCGGTATCGTCGGCCAGATAGTAGACCTGGCTCGTATTGTAAGCGCCTGAGCCGCATTGAAAGCTGAAGAGTCGAACATGACGCTCCGGGTCTGTTTCAGCGTCAGTATGGCTGCGGAAGGTAATGGTCTCGGTGGTGGGTTCGGCGTTACCGGCCTCTGCACTCTGCTCAAGTGTCTGACAAACGCCTGAATAGTCCGTGGAAAAGCGCTTCTTTGCCTCACCAACCAGGGCATCTTTCTGAGGCGCAGGCCCACTTCCGCAACTCGGCGGAAGCACTTCAGCCAACCCGCCTTGTGTCGGTCGGAGTGTCCCGCTTTCGATGTGCATCGGCTTGAAGGTCGCGTCCTGGATCTGTGGATCGACAAATCGCGCCATATAGCAGCCTGCAAACACACGTTCGCTCCCGTCGGTGCCAATCGCCTTGATGGCGACGGGCACGGAGTAGAATAGGCTGCCTGCCGCGCCTTCCTCAGAGATGTCGCCGGTCTCGATCTCGACACGCTCGGTTTGAGCATAGCCGTCAGCAAAGGCTTGAAGGTCTTTTGCTGGCTTTCTGTCGCCAAAATAGTCCCAGGCACGCGCATATTCGCGCCTGTTGATCGCGTTGTAGAGGGAACGGACAAGCTCAGCCGCGTCCGACCGATTATCCTGATATGCCGGCTGTTGCTGCGCCAGGGCCGAAGCGACAGAGAGAGCGAAGACCGAGGCGGCCAGGCGAACTGGTTTCATTGCGAATCTCCATTCGAGCCAAACTTACGGACGAATGGGGCGACCTAACGGCGCGGGCACTTCCTCCCACAATTCGAACCAACTGGCCAAGAGACGCCGCATCGCGGCGTCTCAAAAGTGGAACAAGGTGAGGGAGCGCCATCAAAAGGATGGCAGCAGCGGCGACTTTTTCAGCGTCGCGCCATTTCGCGGGCAATGCGTGGAAAATCGGCTGGTTTGATGCCGATATCGGCGCGATCGGCGCCGGCCATAGCATTGAGCAGCGCCAGTGCCGCACGGTAGCGCGCGTCTTCACGCGGGCGTGGACGGACAAACATTTCGGTAAAGAACCCCATTAGGCGGCTCCTTGTTGGTCCTCCCACGTTGAAGATAGGGCGATTCGCGGAATTGTGCACTGCAGCATGAGCATGCCAGCTATGCGTGACATTAAAGCCGGTAGTTCATGGAGCAGATACTATCGCCCTGCGACAGAGCTGAGCGGTTTTTTGAGCTCACTTGGTCAACAGCCATTTGAGGACCAAAGTCTCCTCCAAATCGAGGCCTGGAAGCGGCTTTCGAAACGACCGCCGGGCCTTTTCCATTTCATCAGGAAGCCTGCCGGCAGACCACGACTCGATCACAGCCGGGTGGATATAACATTGCCTGCAGACTGCCCGGGTATTGCCTAGCCGATGTGCGACCAGGTCGATGATTTCGTTCATGGCGCGCTTGGCCTCGCCCTTTGTGCCCGGCAAAGGCTGGGCGGCGAAAAGGACGGCCGCTCTGATCGTGCCGCCCCATGTCCGAAAGTGCTTGGACGAATAGTCGGCTCCGGTTGCCTGGCGGATGTAGTCGTTGACATCTTGTGAGCGCACTGAACGGCGATCGCTGTTTTCTCCGATATACTGAAAGAGATGCTGACCGGGCAGTTCCTGTGCGCTGCGGACGACCCGGGCGATGCGGCGATCGGTTAGTCTCAAACGCCATTCCTTCCCAGACTTTCCCTTGAAGGTGAATCGCAACGTCGATCCGCTGATCTCGACGTGCTTGTCGCGTAACGTGGTGAGGCCGAAACTGTTGTTATCACGAGCATAGGCCGCGTTGCCGACCCGGATCAGCGTGTTGTCGAGCAACCACACGATAGAAGCGAGGACGCGCTCTCTGGGAAGTCCGCGTCGCCTCAGATCCGTATCAACCTCTTGGCGCAGGCTGGGTAGTGCGCGCGCAAATGCTGCAAGACTCGAATACTTGACTTCATCGCGGCAAGCCGACCATCGCGGATGGTAACGATATTGCTTTCGGCCGCGTTGGTCGCGACCGGTGGCCTGAAGGTGCCCGTCAGGTGAGGGCGAAATCCAGACCTTATTCCAGGCGGGTGGAATGGCGAGGCTGCGAATACGTGAGAGTGTCTCGACGTCATTCAATTTCCTTCCGGCGGGATCGAGATAGAAGAAACTCCGGCCGGCACGCTTTCGGAGAATGCCCGGTCCATCATCACTGGTATGAACCAACGAGGCGCTAGCGGCAGATGTTTCTGGCGCAGGGATGACTCTTTGGAGGACTTTCGTTCCTGCGAGCACCAGCCGCTCCGGGAAGCAAGAGGACCTCTGAGAATGTCTTGCGCGACGGTTGGTTCCACAAGAAGAGTATCACTGATCTGGCCGGCGGCCCGATGGTGGGCCGCCGCAAAAGGTTCAAAATTTATTCACCCGTCAGCCGAATATCGCGTCGCGCAGTCGCGTGAACAGGTTCGGCCGTCCACCAATGGCCGCACGAACGCGGCGTGCTGCTGTGCCCGCACGCATCGTGGCTCCGAAATGGCAGTAGCAAACGATGTCGTGAAGTTGCCAATCCGTCAGCTCGAAGAAACGTTTTGCTTCACCGTAAGTATCGTTTTCCAGTCCGTCAGCCCGGAAGACTGCGTCGTCAAATGCAACAGTAATCGCCGAACCGGCGCTGCGCATCGTCTGACGTGTTCCCGCGGGTTGATATTCGGTACCGGCTAGCGTTCCGAGCTGGCGATCGGGTTCCTTCTCCAGCAGTCCCGCCCAGCGTTCGAGACGTTCGCCTCGCGTCATGACAAGGCGCTGTTGGCCAGGGTGAACCTCTGCAACGGTCTGCAGTTGCTCGAGGGTCTGATGCTTCATGGTCGCCTCCTATCAAGGTGGCCCAACCCCCTTTCTTGAATTTAGCGTGAACAGAAAACCCGGCAAGCCTGCAGTTGCGGTTCCACGATGTTTTGATCGTGCTGAAATATTTGAGATAGCGATATGACAATGCGACCCGAAGGAATGCAGCCGTTCGGGACGTTCCAGCTCGCTCATTTCCTCACCGTTCAAGAGACAACGAATGAGTAAGTGACTAACTTGGCACTAAATTAGTTTATTATGCCAAGAGCGTCAAGAGGCGCGAAAGGAGAGAGTTATCAAAGTCCAAGGTCGATGGTTTCTGCTAACCCGTTGAAAGTAAATATTTTTCTTGACTTTAGAAAAATCCGGCGCATGATTGGACAATGCAGCAATTGCAAGCGTAAGGGACCGTACGATCCTAACGAGGCGGACGATGCTAAGGATATTCTCCAACGTGATGCGGGATGACCTGACCCGGAGTTTTCACCAGGAACTGCAGAAAAACGGCATCATCAACATTCCGGTACTTGCGGAAGAGATACGCCAGCGAAATGAAATCGAGAATGTCGCGCTCGAAGACATTTCCGAATGGCTGATGTATTACGCCAAGGGCGCCAATGCGGCGATGGTGTTCGAAGACCCTATCGGCAAAGAATAGTAGGTCGCTTCTTCCGCAGCCGGGAGAGAGTCGAGACGCAATCCGATAAAGCTCGTGCCTACAGCGGTATGTTGTCGTGTTTCTTCCAGGGGTTCGTCAAATCCTTGTTGCGTAGCATTCTGAGTGCTCGCGCCACCCGCCGCCGTGTCGAGTGGGGCATGATTACCTCGTCCACATAGCCGCGCTCCGCCGCTGCAAAGGGCGAGAGAAAGCGATCCTCGTAAGTCTTGGTGTGAGCGGCGATCTTTTCAGGGTCGCCGATATCCTTGCGATAAATGATCTCAACGGCGCCCTTGGCGCCCATCACCGCGATCTGGGCCGTGGGCCATGCGTAATTTATGTCGCCGCGGAGATGTTTCGACGCCATGACGTCGTAGGCCCCGCCGAAAGCCTTGCGCGTGATCACGGTAACTTTCGGGACCGTAGCTTCGGCATAGGCGAACAGAAGTTTGGCCCCGTGTTTGATCAGTCCGCCATATTCTTGCGCAGTGCCGGGCAGGAAGCCAGGAACGTCAACAAAAGTGACGATCGGAATGTTGAAACAGTCGCAGAAACGGACAAAGCGCGCCCCCTTGCGGGACGCATCGCTATCAAGAACCCCGGCCAATACCATCGGTTGATTAGCGACGAAACCGACAGTGCGGCCTTCGACCCGTCCGAAGCCGGTCACGATGTTCCTTGCGAATGATGCCTGGATCTCGAAAAAGTCGCTTTCGTCGATCGTCTTGAGGATCAACTCCTTGATGTCATAGGGCTTGTTGGCGTTGTCCGGGATAAGCCGGTCGAGTGAAAGGTCGGGCTCGTCAACGCCCTGGTGGCAGTCGATCTCAGGCAACTCGCCCGTGTTCGACTGAGGGAGAAGATCGATAAGGCGGCGCATTTGAAGGAGCGCTTCGACATCGTTGTCGTAAGCGCCGTCGGCGATGGAGGACTTCGTGGTGTGGACCGAGGCGCCGCCAAGCTGCTCGGCCGTTACAGTCTCGTTGGTGACCGTCTTCACCACGTCGGGTCCGGTCACGAACATGTAGGACGTGTCGCGCACCATGAAGATGAAGTCGGTCATGGCCGGAGAGTAGACGTCGCCTCCAGCGCACGGACCCATGATGACCGAAATCTGCGGGATGACGCCCGAAGCAAGAACGTTCCGCTGAAATATCTCGGCGTAGCCGCCCAAGGCGGCCACG
Organism: Mesorhizobium sp.; assembly: GCA_040512755.1. GTDB lineage: Bacteria > Pseudomonadota > Alphaproteobacteria > Rhizobiales > Rhizobiaceae > JBEVEP01. Next base: position 15,304 of record JBEVEP010000163.1, on the reverse strand, counting down.
CCCTCCTGAATACGCGCGCCGCCCGCGTCATAGAACCCGATAATCGGCGCGCGATTGCGCAGCGCCATCTCCTGAATTTTCACAACCTTCTCGGCATGCGCCTCGGAGAGCGATCCGCCGAAGACCGTAAAATCCTTGGCGAACACAAAGACAGTGCGGCCATTGACCGTACCCCAGCCAGTAACGACGCCATCGCCGGCCACCTTGGTTTTATCCATGCCGAAATCGGTCGAGCGATGCTCGACATACATGTCGAATTCTTCGAACGAACCCTCATCGAGGAAAATCTCGATGCGCTCGCGGGCCGTGAGCTTGCCTTTCCGGTGCTGGGCTTCGATCCGCGCTTGGCCGCCGCCGGCGCGCGCTATGGCGCGGCGGCGCTCGAGTTCCTTCAGCACTTCCTTCATGGTGATGTCCCCTCGGCAAAAGGTCGGCTCCTGCCGTTGTTACCACGCCCGTTAGGGCGCGCAAGCGCCGCAAGCGCGGCGCGGGAGCGCGTCAGATCATCACCAACTGCCCGTATTCGACATGGACGCCCAGGGCTCTGCCTTCTCCTTGGCCGGGCCCTTTTGCAGCAGCTCAACGGAAATGCCATCTGGTGACTTGATGAAGGCCATGTTTCCGTCACGTGGTGGCCGGTTGATCGTAACACCGTTGTCCATCAGCCGCTGGCAGGTCGCGTAAATGTCATCGACCTCATAGGCGAGGTGACCGAAATTACGTCCACCCTTGTATTCTTCGGGGTCCCAGTTGAAAGTCAGCTCGATCAAAGGCGCCTTCTCGGTGACGCCCTTGTGTTCATCTTCCGGCGCGGCGAGAAATATCAACGTATAGCGCCCGGTCGTATTCTCGAAGCGTCGGACTTCCTTCAGTCCTAGCTTGTTGACGTAGAAATCAAGCGATTCCTCGATATCGGCAATACGGATCATGGTGTGCAGGTAGCGCATCTTTTCATTCCCTTTTGCGTCGGAGGAAGGGTTTGTCGAAACATAGGGCTCTGCGGCGGCCTACGGCAAGCTTCCCGCACATCGCTAGTTATGCAAGTTCATTCATAGTATTCGCGGGCATGTTGAAAAGTTCGCCATGCCCCTTGCACATCCTGGAACCACGGGTGCTATTCTCAACTAGTAAGAATCAGTTAGCGTTTTCGAGGAAAGGGTGCGTTCGGATGGGGGACAGAGCCTCTTTCATGGGGCGCGATGCGGGACGCGACGAGACTTTATCCCGGGATGAAGCCGGCGATTCTGCCGGTCTGATCGAGATGTCCGGCGCCATCAAATGGTTCGACGTAGCCAAGGGCTATGGCTTCGTCCTTCCCGATGGCGGCGGCATGGGTGATGTGTTGCTGCATGTGACATGCCTGCGGCGTGATGGATTCCAGACCGCGCTGGAGGGCGCGCGCGTTGTCTGCCTTGTCAAGCAAGGTGAGCGCGGTTTGCAGGCGTTTCGGGTCATCTCCATGGATACTTCCACGGCGGTGCATCCGGCGGAATTGCAGGAGCAGCGCACGCATACTGCGGTGACTCCGGAAAGCGGCCTCGAGCGGGCGCTTGTGAAGTGGTTCAATCGCACGAAAGGATTCGGCTTTCTCACGCGCGGCGAGGGCACAGAAGACATTTTCGTGCATATGGAGACGTTGCGGCGCTACGGCGTGACCGAATTGCGGCCTGGGCAAGTCGTTCTGGTGCGTTTCGGGCGTGGCGACAAGGGTCTGATGGCGGCCGAGATTCACCCTGACATAGGCACGCTGCCGGTGTCTCACTAGAGAGCCGTGTCCTGCGGCTTTTGCTTTCGGTATCGCGCTAGGTTACTGAGTCCGCGCGCGGCTTTCTGATTGCCGAACGCACGGGGAATGCTATTGAGACGGATCTGGCTGGGAGCAGGCTTTATCGCGGCCGCAATTGCGGTCGCTCTTGTTTACGTCAATCTGCCGAAACCGTCCGTCGCCGAAACGAGCGCGATGGTGGTGCCTGTCGATCCGGCACCGCTGATTGCGGACACGAAGGCCGGAGAACGCTCCTTCACTGTCGAAATCGCAGATGACTCCGGCGAGCGCGCTCGCGGGCTGATGTTTCGCGAGAAGATGGACGAAGGGCGCGGCATGCTTTTCGTTTTTGAAGCGACACAGCCGGTTGGCTTCTGGATGAAGAACACGGTGCTGCCGCTCGATCTTGTCTTCATCGGTCAAGATGGAATTGTTCGCGCCGTCCGGCGCGGCGAACCGATGTCGGAGGCGATTATCGCATCTCCCGAACCAGTGCGGTTCGTCCTGGAGCTGAATGCCGGAGTTGCTCAAAAGTCCGGTATCGAGACCGGCGTGCGAATTCATCATCCGGTAATCGACAAGGTGACCGGTACGCCGTAGGAAGCTGTCAGCCAACCAGCGGACCGACGCGTAATGCAATACTTCAACCATGATGGCTTCGACCTTGCATTTCTGGACAAGGGAGAAGGGTCGCCGATCCTTTTGATTCATGGATTTGCCTCCAGCCATTTCGTCAATTGGGTGTCGCCCGGCTGGGTTAAAACCCTGACGGAAGCGGGCTACCGGACAATCGCCTTCGACAATCGTGGCCATGGCCTTTCTTCGAAAAGCTATGATCCGGCTGACTACACGCCGCACAAAATGGCTGGTGATGCGCTGGGTCTTCTCGATCACCTTGGTATCGAGCGGGCCCATGTGATGGGCTATTCGATGGGCGCGCGCGTTGTGGCGTTCCTGGCTCTTCAGGAGCCTGCGAGAGTGGCGACGGTGATTTTCGGGGGACTGGGCATCGGGATGGTTGAGGGCGTTGGTGAATGGGACCCGATCGCGGCTGCGCTAATAGCCGAGGACCCCACCAAGATCACGCATTTGCGGGGCCAGGCCTTTCGTGCCTTTGCGGACCAAACCAAGAGCGACCGCAGAGCCTTGGCGGCCTGCATATCGACGTCGCGCGAACTGCTGACTGAAAGCGATGTCGCCCGCATCTCGCAACCCACTCTCATTGCGGTCGGCACGAAAGATGACATAGCCGGAGCTCCGGACGAACTTGCTGGATTGATGCCCAATGCGGAAGGTTTTTGGATCGAGGGCCGCGATCACATGCTTGCCGTTGGCGACAAGGCTTTCAAGGAGAAAGCGCTGGAGTTCCTTGGACGTCATCCACTTTAGGGTCTGTTGATATTCACGCCATAACGGCCTGCAAATGGCGGCTTTCTGCGCTTCCGTTGCTCACGTACCAGAACGTACGCTCCGCTACGGTTCTCGAAATCCACCATTTTCGGCGCGCCATGACATGAATCTCAACAGACCCTAGAGTTCGCATTGAGAGGTTATGTCGGGGTTGCAGGCGCAGATCGGCATAGACTAAGCATAGTTGGGAACATTGATTGGGGGCTGACTTGAGCGAACCGCACCGGACGGAATTCACCGGCGCCGAAGGAAATCGGCTCGCAGCAGACATCTTCGACGGTCGAGGCCATCCGGTGCTGTTTTTTCACGGTGGCGGGCAGACCCGGCGCGCATGGGATGCGACGGCAAGGCGTGTCGCCATGGCTGGCATGCGCGCCATTACAGTTGACCAGCGGGGCCATGGCGAAAGTGACTGGGTGACGAGCGCCAACTATGCATTCGCCGATTTCGCCGATGACGTGGCCGCTGTGGTTCGCCAGACGGCGGAAAGGTTTCACGCTGCGCCTTCAGTGGTTGGAGCCTCGCTTGGCGGGCTCTCGTCGCTTGCCGCCGAGGTCCGCTCCGGACCTCTTTTCGATTCCTTGGTGCTGGTGGATATAACCCCCCGTATGGATCCCGAGGGCGTGGCCAAGGTTCAAGGTTTCATGGCCGAGCGCATGGAGGAAGGGTTTGCGACCCTTGAGGAAGCTGCGGCCGCCATTGCCCGCTACCTTCCCAACCGAAAGCGTCCCACCTCGCTCGACGGTCTGCGAAAGAACCTGAGGCGCTCGCAGGATGGTCGTTACCGTTGGCATTGGGACCCAGCCTTCATGACGAGCCCGCGCAACGTCAACTTCATGGCGCGTGAGTTGATGGAAGAGCTGATTGCAAGCCTGCCGCGTCTTACTTTGCCGGTATTGCTGGTGAGAGGCATGCAGTCAGAACTGGTGCACGAAGCCTATGCGAGGGAATTCGTCCAATTGACGCCTTCCGCCAGCTACATCGATGTCGGTGGAGCTGGACACATGGTTGCAGGCGACAAGAACGACATTTTCTGCGGCGCAATCCTGGAATTCCTGGCAGGCCAGGAAGCCGCCTGAGCCTAATCTCGTCTTCGCATATCGGCCCTGCCGGAGTGCTCCGGCAGGGCTCGTCTCTCCCCCGGCTATTCGGACCTACATGCCAAAGTGGCGGTCACGGTCCTGCCAGAGTTCCAGGATCGCAAGCAGAGCAACCGCCGCGCCGAGCGCGATATGCCAGCTGCGCAGCATGCCGCCATAGTTCAACGCAAAGGGCGCAACCATCACCCAGACCCCGCAGGCGAGCTCCAGGATCTCCTCCCAACGGCGGAGAGAAAGCTGCTCCAATGCAGCGAGCACGATGATAGCAGCACCGGCGAGGGCGGTTGCCGCGACAATCGTAGGCGTGAGGCCGGCTTCGATGAACATCGGAGATACAAGGATCGCGGCGCCGAGGATCATCGACACGATGTCCTCCCAGCGCCGATGGGCTACAAGGCCCGACGGCATTTTCATAAGCGTTGCCATTGACGAAACTCCTCTCAGGCTACTGTGAGCGTAGCTCAAACGCCCGTGAGGACAGGGTGCGCTTTATATCGAACTCCTCGCCGGGCGTTCGTACGCACTAAGGAATATTATCCCAAGAAACCGCTGAAAAATCAACGTCCTCAATGCCGCAACCTGCTTGGCAGGTTACGCTAGGCGAGCCAGCGACCGCGCCATATTCTCGCGGGCTTGCGCTTCGTAGCGCAAGCGGAAGTTATCGGTATGATAGATACGCGACCGCGAAAGGAAGTTTTTCAGAACAGCAGTGCGGCCCGCGCGCCAGGCGGCCTCGCCAACCCATGCGTATTCCCGCCGGATAGCTTCTTCGTAGGAGTCATACTGCTCGGGTAACGCGCCGAGGACAGACAAATCCATATCGAGGAAAAAGGCCGCATCCATGCGTGCGGTGTTCGTGGCAAATTCGGGAACTTGATGCGTGGCGGTTGCTTCTATCATCTTTCCGACAAGATCCACACGCTCGCGATCCGTTCGGCCGGACAGCCGGCGAGCGGCAAATTCCGCGCTTTTGGTCTCGTTATCGTTCCGCCTGCTGTCATAGACAGCGTCGTGGAACCAGATCGCCGCTTCGACAGCCTCAGGATCGGACAAGGCGGTGTGGTATTCGCCAGCGAGGTCAAGCATCGCTTCGATGTGAGCGAGCCCGTGATAGTGCCGGTCCGGCGCCGAATACATGGCAATCAGCTCGGCCTTCGTGTCTTCGTCGATAAGCGACACGTATGCTCCCCTACCGCCCGGTAAAGTTGGGCTTGCGTTTTGCCGCGAAGGCTGCGCGCCCTTCGGCATAGTCCGCACTGTTGAAAGTGGCATTGCCCATCGAGCGGGCATTGTCCGCATCGGTGGGATCTCCTGTGAGCACCGCACGAATTGCCGCTTTCGAGGCGCGGTTGGAGAGCGGCGCGTTGGCCGCGATCTCTTCTGCTAGTTTCGTGACCCGGACCTCCAACATTCCGGGCGTGACGATTTCCAACAGGAATCCGGCTGCGAGCGCCCACTGAGCGTCAATCTGCCTTGCAGAAAAGACGAGATATTTGGCCAGTTGAGGTCCGGCGGCATGAACAATGTCGGCCATTGCATCATGCGGATAGGCGAGGCCGAGCTTCGAGGCAGGAACCGAAAATAGCGCGTCCGGTGTTGCAATGCGCAGATCGCAAGCGGCCGCCAGACCGAACCCGCCACCGAAGCAAATGCCGCTTATGGCAGCGATAACCGGCACTGGCGCGTTGCGAAAAGCAGCAAACGCCGCGGAGTTCGCAGCTTCGTAGTCTCGAGCTGTTGCGGCATCGCGACGGACCGCTTCGAACTCGGTGATGTCGGCCCCGGCTGAAAAGTCAGCGCCTTCGCCGCGCAAAATGATCACACGAGTTTGCGGGTCGGCTCCCACATCCCCCGCTATGGCTGCGAGTTCACGCCACATCGCGTAGGTGATCGCATTCTTGCGGTTGGGCCGGCTGATTGTAATCGTGGCGATGCCGTTTTGGTGCGACACCGGGAGAGGCTTGTTTTCTCTATTTTCTTGAATTTCCATGAACCAAATCCAATTGAAGGCTACATAAAGAAAATTGAGTTCATTCCAGGCTCGTTCTGGCGTATGTATCGCGCCCTACAGGCCAAGCGGCAAGGCAGGAGATGACCATGAACTCCATCAGCGCACCACGCGCCGGAAATCTTCAGCCGGTCGATCCAATCTGGAGCGCCGTGCGCTCAGAGGCAGAGGAAGCTGTTGCTCGCGACCCGCTGCTGGCAGCATTTCTTTACGCGACAATCCTCAATCACGACAATCTGGAAGATGTCGTCATTCATCGGCTCGCTGAGCGGCTTGATCATCAGGACCTCGGCGCCGATCTCATCCGCCAGACGTTCAAGTCGATGTTGCGCGACAATCCGGACTGGTCGGATACCGTGCGCGTCGATATCCAGGCCTACTACGACCGTGATCCTGCTTGCGACCGGTTCTTGATGCCGATCCTCTATTTCAAGGGCTTCCACGCGATCCAAACGCACCGGTTGGCGCACTGGCTATGGGCGCGGGGCCGTAAGGATTTCGCGCTCTATCTGCAGAGCCGCTCCTCATCGGTGTTTCAGACAGACATTCATCCGGCATCGCGAATGGGCAAAGGCGTTTTCATAGATCATGCCACTGGCCTCGTCGTGGGCGAGACGGCGGTCATTGAGGACGACGTGTCGATACTCCACGGCGTAACCCTTGGCGGTACGGGTAAGGCGGGCGGCGATCGTCACCCGAAGATCCGCTATGGCGTGCTGATTGGCGCGGGTGCAAAGATCCTCGGCAATATCGAGATCGGTCATTGCTCGAAGATCGCGGCCGGCTCCGTCGTTCTGGCTCCTGTGCCTCACAACAAGACCGTGGCAGGAGTTCCGGCGCGCGTGGTCGGCGAGAGCGGATGTGACCGGCCCTCGAGTCAGATGGACCAGTTCCTGCCCTCTCAAGCTATGGACCACGTCGTCAGCTTCGATATCTGACCACCGTCGTTTCCCTATCGGCTAAGCACGAGCGCCCAATAGCGGCCCCAGCCGCCGTTGTTGTCGCGCACATAGGCGAGCCCGTACCTGTTGAACTGGGGGTTCAAGATGTTCTTTCGATGCCCCGGTGAATTCATCCACATCGCGAAAAGCCTGCCCGGATCGAGGTTGCCGCGCGCGACGTTTTCAGCTGCCGGCCAAGGGATGCCGTTTTTTCTTATCCGGGAATGAAAGTCCCTGCCGTAGCCGGTGTTGTGCGCCAGGCGCCCGCTGCGCGCCATATAGTAGGCCTGTTCGCGTGCGGCGCTCTCCAGGACAGAGTCACGGGCGAGCGGTGGGAGGCCATATGAGGTGCGGATTCGGGCAAGATAGGCTGCGCCAGATCCTGATGCACCGGCTACTGTGCCAGGCTGATAGGAGGCTGTGCTGCAACCGGCAAGTGCCAGAAGGGCGCTCAGACCCGCTACGCAGACGTGCTTTCGTCTCCCGGCAAAGCGTTGTTTGATATCCATGGATCACCCCAATGGCATTTGCGATGGCGTTTTCGTTAGGCGGCGGTCAAGACATTGGCAAACCAAGAAATGTTGCGGCGCTCCGAAGCCGTTGAACTCTGTCGGAAGAACAAACGTATCGGCGGACGGGGCCGCAAACAAAACGCTGTCCGGATGAGTGAATTGGTCAAACGAGCTTGGTTGTTTGTGCTCAGGCAGGAGAGGCTGGCAGAGGCCCTCGCCATGCATCTGCAGAGTTGGCAAGGCACTGGAGGAACGGAGGCTGAGGCCGTCGAGACCATCAACTGCAATACGCAATCTGCGGGAGACTGGCAGTAGCCTCCCACAGGCGTTTCCCGCTTCCCTTTACACGAGTATTGTTGACGTGCCAGAAGCGCGTTCCAAAGCGAACCAGCGTGAGCGGAGAAAGCCGGTGAAGCCCGAAGAAATCAAAAAACTCGACGCCTTTTTCAAGCGCACCTTTCAGAATCCCAACCTGCAAGTGAAGGCGCGACCGCGCAAGGACGATTCGGCTGAGGTTTATATCGGCGATGAGTTCTTGGGGATTGTTTTCAAGGACGAGGACGACGGCGATTACAATTTCTCGATGGCCATCCTCGACATCGATCTGTAGTCGTTCACACAAGGTGACGGATACACGCAAAGAGGTTCCGGTCAGCTTCAACGACGCTTCACTAGCCGGAATAGCTGCCTGTATCAGTCGTTCTCAGATAGCGATTGGCCGTCGCCAGTACTGCTGCTTCGAGAGCGCGCCAACCTGGCAGTAACTCCCTTGGAAATCGATAGGAGAGACTTAGGTTGTGGCCGATAAGGATGTCGCGTTCGCAGGGAGCTAGCGATTCCTGCGCGCTTTCGCCGTTCAGACAGCGGGCCACGAACGGAGCCTGTCCGGAGCGTTCCGCAACAGCCAGAACTTCGTCGACATAGCCTGATCTGTCTTTGAATCCATAAAGTGTGGTGCCGCCTTGTCCGGGGACGCCAGGCTCGACGATCAGCGACCGGTAGATCGGGTCGAACCGACCGCTCATGTCGCGCGACATGGACTGCTCGCCAAATGATACAAACAGGATCTTTTTGCCGCCATGTGCGTGGTTGAAATCATCGCGCGCCGCTGCCGAATAGCCATTCATATCAGGCCAACGAAGATACAGGTCCAGCCGCTCGGCGATTCCGTCACGGCGCGCGCGTTCGAAGCGAATGACATTAGCCGGGACATCTAAAACATTGTTCCCAATCACGATTTCGTGAATGGTCGTGTCCTCCGTATGGCCGGCCAGCGCCAGGATGCGGCCAATGCGCTCGCCGGCGAGGCTGATGCCCACGGACAGGATGGCGAGTGCTGCAAAAACGTAGAAAACACGCTTCATGAAGGCCGAACCGACCGCCTTCACCTGTAGCTCGCGCTCCGCCCGCTGCTCCATGCCCATCCCCTGGACCGCATGCACTTCATCTTCGACGAAGGCGCATCCGATCCCTTGCACCACCCGGCGCTACTGTGTGGCTCGTATGGTAAACGAACGGTAAATCACGCGCGTCGGATTTCGTGGATGCGGCAGGCGAATGGTCGACTCCCGGGGAGATGAGGACAGGAGGGAGAGGCAGACGCCATCTGTACTTCCCAACTGCGCCAAATCATGCCTTAGGCTGATGCAAACAATAGTGAGGAGCAGCAATGCCGATTTACGCAATCGAGGGTGTCAGTCCGGAGTTTGAAGACGAAGCGAGCGTCTGGCTGGCACCGGACGCATCGCTAATCGGCCGCGTGCGGCTTGGCGCGAACGTCGGCATCTGGTTCGGCGCAGTCATCCGGGGCGACAACGAGGCGATCACGATCGGCCCCGATACGAATGTGCAGGAGCACACGGTGATGCATACCGACCCCGGCTTTCCGCTGACGGTCGGCCGCGGATGCACTATCGGACATCGCGCGATACTCCATGGCTGCACGATCGGAGACAACAGCCTGATTGGCATGGGAGTGACTATACTGAACGGTGCGAGGATTGGGGACAATTCTCTCGTCGGCGCCGGAGCCCTTGTGACCGAAGGCAAAGAATTTCCGGCCGGGTCTCTGATCGTCGGCGCACCGGCGAAAGCGGTACGCGCGCTGGATAAAGCAGCGATCGCCATGCTTGGGCGCTCTGCGGCGCACTATGTCGCCAACGCCAGGCGCTTCTCAAAAGCGCTCGCACGCCTTTGAGCGTTAAATAGATGGAGCCGGCCCGGAGACTGGGCCGGCTCCTGAACCCGGTCGTTGGGGACGGAAAGGTGGGGACTCGACCGGGCGTCTCGTTACCAATTCAGCGGACCGAACCGACTGCTGAAGTGCGGCCGTCGGTGATCGACACCCAGGCGCCTGAGTTCTTCTCCGACTGGCGTTTCAGGTAGGTGTACTCAGTTTCCTGCCATGCGAGCACGCGGGGTTCGAGATTATCGAGGATGTAGTCTCCTTCGGTTGTCCGCACTGTCAGCACCGCATGGCCGTCACCATTCGGTTGGCGAACCACTGTGATCAGCAGGCTGCCAGCAGGTACTCCGGCGGCCATCAGTTCGCGGCGCTTTTCGAGCACGTAGTCCTCGCAGTCGCCGAGCCCGTCCGGATACGACCAGACCTCCTCCTGTCCCCACATCTCCATATCCGTACGAGGCGTAACCGCCGTGTTGATGGCGTTGTTGATGTCCACCATCTCGGCCCAAAGAGCGCGCGTCAGTTCCGCCGGACGTGAACCCGAGGTCTTTTGTTGGCATTCCTCCGGGGCGCGCTGGCAGAATTGAAAATGACCGATCGGCTGTGTCGTGCGGCTCCCGGTGGTCATCGACTCGGAAGCGGCCACTGCCTGCACCAAGAATACGAACAAAATGGCGAAGCCTGAAAAAACCAGCCTTGCTGTTGCTTTTGCCATCCTGATGCCTCCTGGTTTGAGGCAACAATGGCAGAGGAGGATTTATTTGACACAAAACATCGAAGTAGATATTGAATATATATAGAATAGAATACGAATAAAACTTATGTCAAATGAGTATAAATTTTTATGCAAGAAAGTATGACCGTATTAACCATTCGACCGGCGGCGCGGCTTGCTGGTGGGTAAGTCAGTAGACAAACCGAGAGGGAACCTGGCTCGATTGGAGGCGATCTGAGCGCCGTCCAGACTAACGCATCGGCCCGAGATCAGAATCGATTTTCGGAAATGCACGATGCGCAGAGTCAAAGATCTAGCAGGCCGGTGAAAAGGATGTCGGTACGTCCTGACGCAATATCGATTCGTGCGGCAGCTGGCTCACGCAACAAGGATGCGTAGGCGGGCCAAGGATTCGATTGTGCCGTGATCTTCGTTTCAGCCCGAGTTTTTCAACGGCCTATTAAAGCGTCCTGCGCGCGTCCAAAGTGGACGCGCTGCGCTGAAGGAAATGTCTTTTGCAGGGAGTGCGCCGCATCTGTCCGAAATGCCGGCTGCATTAACGGAATCGGACGCAGAAATTAACAGGATCGGACTTCCGCTGAAGGATGCGCTGCCGGATCTTCTGGTGTCTTGCCGGCACAGGGGTTTTTCAGAATCGCTTAGCGCTGCTGAAATTCCGAACCCAATGTCTCTGGCCGCTGGATGACTGCGAATTCGACCGCGATGCCATCTTCAAAGTGGCGCACGACCTGACCGCGCATGGTACCCAGAGTGACCTGCACACCGAGCGCCGGCTTAACGTCGATCTCGATGGCCGCGCCGGACAGCGACAGATCGATGATGCGACAGGCATATTGCCGTCCGTCAGTCAGTTGCAGCATGCTCGCGGGCTTGCGCGGGGCTATACGCTCGTGTCGGCGATCCTCCGGTAGATCCAATTCGTGTTTGTTGGCCAGCCAGGTCAGCTGTGCGGCAAGTTTGTCTTTCTTCCGGTCAGAAGCGATAACCGTCATGGCGAAGCCATCGGCCATCCTTCTGGTGACGACGCCTTCGACACGGCCGATATGATCGATATAGGCGATCACCTTCTCGCCCGGTTCGCCGGCACGGTCGGCACGGAGCGCCACGTTGCCGGGGGACATATCTATAACCTGACAGGTATATTCGGAGCGATCTTCCAGCATATAGCGGCCATGTATCTTTACGCGCACACGCTGGAAATTACGCCGCTCCACTCTGGACGACATCCGGTCGACCGCAGCAGACTGCATCACCGCCATTACCCCCGCCATTCCTCGCCGCCCGCGAACCCATCTGAAAGTACAGTTATTCCGGTTAACGAGCGGCTAAGCCGGGCAGGATTCGCAGCAGGATTGTAGCGCATCTGGACTAAGCTCGGCGTCCGCCTTCGAGAACAACCAGATGGCGGATACGGCGACCCAGTGCGGTTTTGTCCCCGTGTGCCAGTACGTCCGCACCCGGCGCCATCGGTGGAGCCCCGATTTCAGTGCGGCTCGTGGGGAGTGGCAATTCGGTATCGGGATCGACGACACGAGCTTCATTAACTCGGGTCTCAGTGATCGGGTCCGCGCCGAGCCAGAACGTATCCTGTAGGCCGACAGGGCGCCCATACAGCGCGGGCTTTCCAGTCCGCCCTCAAGCGGCAGCAGGAGTAGCTCGAAATCGCTCTCGCGACAGCTGCGGCTGACACCTGTGACAGTGAGGAGGGCGACAGATTTCAATGTGAATGCGGCATCGGCCACGCTGGTCACAATGCGCTGGTCTTCGCGTCTCCAGAGCGATTGGAATGAGAAACCCTTGAGTTCGCGTCCGTAGGTGGCGCAAAGCCGGGTTCCGGCGAGGCGAAAGACGGCTCCGCGATGGCGCTCCCTTCCGAGGATAAAAGTGTCCGCCAGATATGCCTTGATCTCCGCAGGCGCGATCTCGTTACGCGTCGGCGCTCTGCGGCCGTTGCGCAGCTTGTTCCAGTACTGGAACAAGGCGATGGATCCTGCCTCTCTCATCATAATGCGCCCCGCGCGGTCCGCCTTCATGTGCCCCAACCGGGGACAAAAGAAATTTCTCTCGGTCTACATGGAATCCGAAGCCCGTTGCGTGCCAGCGGCGATCTTTGTTGTTCACGGGTCAGGGCCGTTAAGGTTAACAGATCGTTTACGTTGCGGCCTGCAAGCGCCTGTGGCACTGAATACCCACTCCATGAAATGCCGTCTCTGACCGGGCGGCAGCACTTCAGTCAAAGACTTCAGGGGGAACAGGGGGCTCGGCGGCCGTTCAGGGAAAACCTTGAACGGCCCTTTCTTTCTTGGCTGAGTTGCAACGCGGGTGCTATGCGAATCCGCCGGGAGCTTCAATCAATGACCGAACCAAGCGAACATATGGAACAAGACGTGGTTCGGGCGGCCGCCCGGCGCGAGCCAGTTTTCAACCTTCCGATTGTCGTTGCGGCGCTCATCGCAATCTGCGCGCTCATTCACTTTGCGCGTATCTATGTGCTGAATGCCTCGCAGGACTTTGACCTGATCGTCCGGGCGGCGTTCATTCCATACCGCTATTCCGGCCCGTTCGATCTGGACATTTACGCTTTCACGAGCCCGGTCACCTATAGCCTCTTGCATGGATCGTTCATGCATCTGGCGATCAACATGGTCTGGCTTGCCGCCTTTGGCTCGCCGCTCGCAAATCGGTTGGGTGTGTCGCGCTTTCTGCTTTTCTGGGCATTCACGTCGGGTGCGGCAGCTCTGTTGCACTACGTGTTGTACAGCATGGATCAAACGCCGCTCGTGGGGGCTTCAGGTGCAATATCCGGGATGATGGGGGCGGCCGCTCGCTTTGGGTTTCGCGTCGACCGGCATTCCGGCAAACCTGCGTTCATCGGCAAACTGATGCCGATGACGGCAGTTTTCAGATCGCGAGCAGTCGTAACTTTCCTGTCAGTCTGGATGATCGTCAACCTCGTGACCGGCATCGTTGGCTTCGTTCCGGGTGAGGCGAATGCGATTGCGTGGGAGGCGCACGTTGGCGGTTTTCTTGCCGGGTTCCTTTGTATCGGCTGGTTTGACCGGCGCCTAGGCGAACGCCCGCGGTCCACCGCGGACGAGGTCTGAGGGGCGATGTTCTCAGGCTTGAAAACCGCTACGCCTGGAGGCACGATAGACACGTCGGAGGGAATGCCGGCCAAGCGCGCAAGTGCTGGCCGCGGAAGAAGGAGGCCATTATGACGGTGAAGGCGATTCTGGAGCTCAAGGGCCACGATGTGGTCACGCTCGGACCGAACGAAAGACTCTCCGATGCGATCCGGATCCTTACCGAAAGACGTATCGGCGCGCTGGTGATCACAAACGGCGACCGCAAGATCGTAGGCATTCTTTCCGAACGCGATATCGTCCGTGCGCTGGCGAAAGCGGGTGCAACTGCGCTCGACCACCCTGTCCGGGAGGCGATGACGGCCAAGGTTAAAATCTGCAACGAGCACCACACGGTGAACGAAGTGATGGAAATCATGACAGTCGGGCGTTTCCGCCACCTGCCAGTGGAGAAGGATGGCATGCTCGACGGCATCATATCGATCGGCGATGTGGTCAAACGGCGCATCGAGGACGTCGAGCGGGAAGCGGAAGAGATACGGGCATACATCGCAACCGCCTGATCGCCGGCGCCTGAGCGGCTGGAAATCGGAAAGTACTTGCTGCAAATCGCATCAGACTTGTGGATTGGGTCTGTTCTTCGTTCGCTTGCGAGCCTTGCCACCGGCTGTCGTTTCAACTAGCGAACTGTCGAACCTATAAGAACGACGCGAATATTCCGGACCGCCATGAGCATCATCGACACGCGCACGCCTGATCCGAAACGCCTCATCCCCGGCGCGACGGGAGATTGGGAGGTGATCATCGGCTTGGAAGTGCATGCCCAGGTCACGTCGGAGGCGAAGCTGTTTTCAGGCGCGTCGACTTCCTTCGGCGCGGCTCCCAATGCCAATGTCAGCCTCGTGGATGCGGCCATGCCCGGCATGCTGCCTGTTATCAACGAGGAATGCGTCCGCCAGGCGATCCGGACAGGTCTCGGACTGAAGGCTGCAATCAATCTCAAGTCCGTCTTTGACCGTAAGAACTATTTTTATCCTGATTTGCCGCAGGGCTATCAGATCTCCCAGTACAAGCAGCCGATCGTAGGCGAGGGTACTGTCACGGTTTCGGTCGGTCCGGACAGCAAGGGTGACTTCGAAGACATTGAGGTGGGGATCGAGCGGCTGCACCTGGAGCAGGATGCAGGCAAGTCAATGCACGATCAGCATCCCACGATGTCCTTCGTAGACCTCAACCGCTCCGGTGTGGCTTTGATGGAAATCGTGTCGAAGCCTGACATGCGCTCGTCGGAAGAGGCAAAGGCCTATCTCACCAAGCTTCGCACGATCGTCCGCTATCTGGGCACATGCGACGGCAATATGGACGAGGGCTCCATGCGGGCTGACGTCAATGTGTCGGTTCGCCGGCCCGGCGTGGCCTTCGGAACGCGCTGTGAGATCAAGAACGTCAACTCGATCCGCTTCATCGGGCAGGCGATCGAGCACGAGGCGCGGCGGCAGATCGAGGTCCTGGAGGACGGCGGAAAGATCGATCAGGAGACGCGGCTATTCGACCCCAACAAGGG
>JBEVEP010000094.1:0-18991 GCA_040512755.1 Mesorhizobium sp. | reverse complement strand
GGTGAGATAGATATCGAGGCGACCGTTCTGCACGACCCCTGTCACAGCATGCGATAGGCGAAGCAGCCCTCGCGTCACCTGGTCGAAGCCTCGGTCGGGTCCCCACCCAACCGTAACCAGCATCTTACCGACTAGGGCCCTGAGACGATCCTGCGTCTGGTAGGCCGCCACTCCCAATATGATCGTGACTACCGACAAAAGCAGCGGAGTCCCGAAGTGCGGGATCGTCGAAATCTCCACGGCGATACCCAGCCCAGCAACTGCGCTCGCCATCGGACTCGATATCAACATGTGAACCCACGGCGATAGCAGCGCTGCAAAGAGACCTAGCGAAGCAAGCAGCAGCGGCCCGAACCACAGCAGCAAGGGCCCTTCATGAGCGTGTTTCGACGTGTTCCTGGATGCGCCAATGAACGGCTTCAGCCCGACCATGAAAGCGATCGCGAACATCAGCGCATTGGCGGCAATCGCGACAGCCGTCAGCAACGCGCTCCAAACGCTCGCGAAGCCAAGTCCCGCATAGATTTCCTCCTTGGCCAGAAATCCGAAGAAGAGCGGCAGACCACCCATCGAAAGCGCGGCAAGAAACGCCGCCGCAAAGGTTATGGGCATTTTCCCACGCAGCCCGCCGAGGCTGGTGATGTCACGCGAGCCGGTTCCGTGGTCGAGCAGTCCCGCCACCATGAAAAGTGCGCCTTTGAACATGGAGTGGGCGACCAGATAAAGGACGGCCGCCTCGACGGCCTTTGCCGAACCGTAGCCTGTCAGCATCACCAGCAGCCCGAGCGACGCTACTGTCGTATAGGCGAGCATCAGCTTCAGGTCGGTCTGGCGCATGGCCAGCACGGCTCCGGTAACCAACGTGGCTGCCCCGAACAGCGGCAGAACTGTCTCCCAGGCAGGCGTGTCTCCCATAACCGGATTGAGGCGCATGACCAGGTAGACACCGGCTTTCACCATCGTCGCGGAATGGAGATAGGCCGAAACCGGTGTTGGCGCTTCCATCGCGTTCGGCAACCAGAAGTGGAAAGGAACCTGGGCAGACTTGGTGAACGCGCCACCAAGCATCAAAGCCAGTATGGCCAAATAGGCCGGGCTATCGCGCAGGAGAGATCCGGATCGCAGCAGTCCGGACAGTTCGTTGTGACCGGTGACGTTCCAGATGAGCAGAAGCCCCGCAAGCAGCGATAGCCCGCCTGCCCCCGTCACGATAAGCGCTTGGAGCGCCGCCCGGCGGGCCGGCTCACGCTTATTGTCGAAACCAATCAGCAGGAACGAGGTGATCGATGTCAGTTCCCAAAAGGCGAAGAGCATCAGAAACGAGTCAGACACCACCAGCCCCTGCATGGCGCCCATGAACATGAGCATGAACGAAAAGAAGCGGCCTTGCTGCGGATGCCCTTTAAGGTACCCGCCGGAATAGAGCACGATCAGCGATCCGATGCCTGAGATGAGCAGCGCGAAAGTGAGAGACAGCCCATCCAAATACCAGGAAAACCTGACATCGAGGCTCGGTATCCAGGAATAACCGGCGCTGACAGGTTGGCCGGCCGAAACCGGCGCCAGGAAGCCGCAAAGATGAGCAAAGATCCAGAGCGGAATCGCTGCAAGGAGCCACGCCGCGCGGTGCTGGAAAATCCGCGTCAGCACAGGAGCCAGGACAGCGCCCAGGAATGGCAGTATCAGCGCGAAGAAAGTAAGCGCCTGTTCTCCGCTTGCCATTCCGTCGACCCGCTCCCTTTATTGACTTGCCTGCGTGGATAGCCTCTCCCCCCTGCTCCGGCAAGTCGCGGCCGTTTCTTGTATACGCTTATCCCATTGTCACGGCAGCGCACCGGCTTGTTATTTGGCAACGCCAGGTTTCGCACTACATTTGACCCGAACGCTTCGAAGGAGACCTCAATGAGCGGCGATGACAAACTCAAATTCGAGAAAACGGATGCCGATTGGCGCAAGGAGCTGACGCCCGAGCAATACCACGTGCTGCGCGAGCACGGCACCGAACGCGCCTTTACCGGTCCCTATTGGGATACAAAGGACAAGGGCGTCTACTACTGCGCTGGCTGCGGCAAGCCACTGTTCAACTCGGACACCAAGTTTGATTCCGGCACCGGCTGGCCAAGTTTTTACGCCCCGATGGAGCCCAGCGCCGTCTCCGAACACAAAGACAACAGCTTCCTGATGAACCGGACGGAGATCCGCTGCGCCGATTGCGACAGCCATCTCGGCCACGTCTTCAATGACGGCCCTAACCCGACGGGCTTACGCTACTGCACGAACGGAACAGCGCTCGATTTCAAGAAGGCGTAAGGCGCGGCACCTGCCGCGCTCGCCAGCTGCCGAAAAAGTCCTGCCCATCCGATCGTGCCTACGTTGCACGATCGGCGTTTGCTATTTGCCTACTCTTGAACCATTGCGGCTGGCGTGTTCACTTGCGCCAAACAAATTTGAGAAGACGCACTAAAATGTCGAAGAACAATCGATTTCCAAAGATCACGCCGCCGCAAACGGAACAGAGACCGCATGCGGATACGCGGCACAATATCACGCGCATCGATGAATATGGCTGGCTGCGCGCAGACAATTGGCAGGAGGTCTTCAGGAATCCTGCCGCGCTCGATCCGGCGATCCGTTCGCATCTCAAGGCCGAGAACGCTTACCAGACGGCTTTGATGGAGGATACGGCAGAACTCCGCAAGAAGCTCTTCGCGGAGATGAAGGGCCGGATCAAAGAGGACGATTCCACCGTTCCGATGAAGGACGGGCCTTACGCCTACGGCTCGTCATTCAAGCTTGGCGGTGAGCAGCCGCGTTATTTCCGTATACCGCGGGACGGCGGCCCGGAACAAATCATCCTCGACGGTGACCACGAAGCCGAGGGAAAGGCCTACTTCCGGCTTGGTGGCGTCGACCATTCCTCCGACCACCGCCGCCTGCTGTGGGCATTCGACGACAAGGGCTCGGAGTTCTTCACGCTGCGCGTCCGCGATATCGGCGCCGGCAGTGATCTCGATGATCAAGTCTTGGACACGGGCGGCTCCGGTGTGTGGAGCGCTTCGAATGACGGTTTCTTCTATACGCGTCTCGACGCCAACCACCGGCCTTCGAAGATTTTCTTCCATGATATTGGCATCGAGAGCAGTGGTGATCGGCTGATTTACGAAGAGAGCGATCCCGGCTATTTCATGAATGTCGGCGGCACCCGCAGCAATGAATGGATTTTCATTTCCATCAACGACCATGAGACGTCCGAGTACCGCATCTTGTCGGCCGATGACCCGCTCGCAACGCCGCGTGTCGTCTCACCGCGCGAAACCGGGTTGCAGTATGATCTGGAGGAAGGCGGAGATATCTTCTTCATTCTCACCAATGCCGACGGCGCGAAGGACTTCAAGATTGTCACCGCGCCTATATCCGATCCGTCGCGCGCAAACTGGCAGGACCTTGTTCCACATCAGCCGGGGCGGCTGATCCTGTCGATCCTTTCGTTCAAGGATTTTCTCGTCCGGCTCGAGCGCAAGGACGGTCTGCCGCGGATCGTCGTCCGGGATCGCAAAAGTGGCGAGGAACATCTGATCGCATTCGACGAAGAGGCGTTTTCACTCGGTCTGGCCGGTGCCTATGAATACGACACGGACGTGATGCGTTTCATCTACTCTTCGATGACCACACCCGCTCAGGTCTTCGACTACAATATGCACAGCCGTGAGCGCGTTCTTCTAAAGACGCAGGAAGTCCCTTCGGGACATGACCCGGAACAGTACGTCACCCGCCGCCTGATGGCTCCGTCGCACGACGGCGAACTGGTTCCAGTATCGCTTATTCATCATCGCGATACGCCGCTCGATGGTTCGGCGCCCTGCTTGCTCTATGGCTACGGGTCGTACGGCATGACGATCCCAGCCGCCTTCAACACGAATTGCCTGTCGCTTGTCGACCGCGGTTTTGTCTACGCCATAGCCCATGTCCGGGGCGGCAAGGACAAGGGCTATTCCTGGTACGAGGACGGCAAACGCGAGAAGAAGACGAATACATTCCACGATTTCATTGCGGCGGCGCGCCATCTGGTTGCCGAGAACTACACCGCACATGACCGCATCGTCGCACAAGGCGGGTCTGCCGGCGGGATGCTCATGGGCGCGATCGCCAACATGGCGCCAGAGGCGTTCGGGGCCATCATAGCCGAGGTTCCCTTCGTCGATGTCCTGACGACCATGCTCGACGACAGTCTTCCACTTACGCCACCCGAGTGGCCGGAATGGGGGAACCCGATCCAGTCCGAGGCCGACTACCGGACAATCGCAGCCTACTCGCCATTCGACAATGTCGCCGCCCTCGACTATCCGCCTATTCTGGCGGCAGCCGGTCTCACCGATCCGCGGGTGACCTATTGGGAGCCGGCCAAATGGGTTGCCCGGCTTCGCGCGCGCAAGGCCGGCGACAATCCCGTTCTCTTCAAAATCAACATGGATGCCGGTCACGCCGGAGCATCCGGACGGTTTTCGCGCCTGGAAGAAATTGCATTCACCTACGCTTTCGCGCTGAAGGCTTCGGGCAAAGCCGCTTGAAGCAGTTCGAATTACTGGGACATCCCGGATGTGCCGAGCGGGCCGCGACCTCAGTTTTTCGACGCTTCAGGCCGCCGCGCGGGATAGCCATTCGGATGCGGCGGGACGGCTTTCAGATACGCCGCGATCGCGGCGCGGTCCTCCGGCGACAACCGGGCCATATTCCTCTGCACGGCGACCATCGCACCCCCTACGGAGTCGAAGTCCGGCGTAAAGCCGGTTTCGAGATAGCTGGCAATGTCACTCTCTGACCAGTCGCCGATGCCGCCCTCGCCCGAAGTGATATTCGGCACGATCCCGTCACCCTCGGCGGCGACAGCACCCGCAAGCCATTGATTTTTCTTCAATCCGCCGGTGAACTGCCGCGGCGTGTGACATTCCCCACAATGGCCGGGACCTTCAACAAGGTATTGGCCCGCCCGCGCGTTTTCAGGCGCCGTGTCACCCACCGCGACGACCGGTTGGTCACTGAGATAGAGCAGTTTCCAAAGGCCGATCCCGCGCCGAATATTGAAAGGGAAGCCAAGTCGATGGCCGGGCTGCCTTCCCTCAACGGGAGGCAGTGTCTTCATGAATGCATAGAGATCAGCAACATCCTCAGGCTTCATGCGCGTATAGGAGGGATAAGGAAAAGCCGGGTAGTAGTGCCTGCCGTCCGGCGAAACGCCTCGCATCATTGCGTTGGCAAAGTCGTCGACTGTCCACGTACCGATGCCATCTTCGTTGTGCGGCGAAATATTTGGCGCGACAAAGGTTCCAAAGGGTGTCTTGAGTTCGAGCCCACCGGCCAGTTCCAGCCTCGCCGGGCCTTCAGATTTCGGCCGGGCATGGCAGGAGGTGCATCCGCCCGCCCAGAATATCCGCTCTCCGCGCGTCGTATCTCCCGCGCCTATCGCGGCCATCGCCGCCGTGTCGAGACGACTTGGCGCGGACAGAAACCACAATACGGCAGCACCGACGCCGCCAAGTGCAATGGTGGCGACGGCAATCTTCCTGATCAGGCCCATGTACCGGGCGTTATCCCTTCTTCACCCGGAATGTCTCATGGCAGCCGCCGCAGTTTTGGCCGAGCATGCCGAATTGCGCCTTCAGTGCCTCCAGGTCCTTGGCCGGCGCGGCTACTGCGGCAGCCGCATCGGCTTTGAACTTATCCATCTTGGCCTGAAACCCGGACATGTCTTCCCAGATTTTCGGCGAGGCGGTCGTATCGCCGCCCTTGTCTGTTCCGGCAGGGAACAAAACCGCGACATCGATCTTCTGCGCGTTTTGGTTGAGTGTCGTCAAAGCTGCCAGAACGACCTCGGCGTCGAAGGGCTTCTCGCCCTTGACCATCGGGGCCAGCATGCCCGCGGCCTTCCCATTTGACTTCATGAGAGCCTGGCGATCGGCGATCGGGTCCGCAAGTGCGGCGGTTCCGGCAAGTGCCAAGGCAGAGATGGCGAATATTAGCTTTCTCATGAAGTCCTCCAAAATTGGCATGAATCAGAACAGTACGACGGAACGTTAACGGCGCCATTGGAACAGAAATTCCCGGCCGTTGTTTTCACGGTTTTGTGAGCTTCTGTCAGTCTGACCGGGCAGACAAGCGAAGCTTGGGCCAACAAAAAAAGGCCCCGCATAAGCGGAGCCTTTCGCACCCTTCCGCAGCCTTATTTCGCTGCTTTTTCGTAGAGCTCCAGGACGTAGTCCCAGTTGATCAGGTTGTCGACGAAGGCTTCCAGATATTTCGGGCGCGCATTGCGATAGTCTATGTAATAGGAATGTTCCCACACATCGACGCCGAGAATCGGCGACGCACCATGGACCAGCGGATTCTCGCCGTTCGGCGTTTTGGAGATCTCGAGCTTTCCATCTTTCAGGGAAAGCCAGGCCCAGCCCGAGCCGAATTGCGTGGTGCCGGCAGCGATGAAATCGGCCTTGAACTTGTCGTAGCCGCCCAGCTCGCTCTCTACTGCCTTCTCCAGCTTGCCAGGAAGCTTTTTGCCGCCGCCGCCCCTTTTCATCCATTTCCAGAAATGAATGTGGTTGTAGTGCTGGCCGGCGTTGTTGAAGAGCCCGGCATTCTTGCCGAACGATTGCTTCACGATCTCTTCCAGCGACAGCTTGTCCATCCCGGCTTCGGCGGCGAGCTTGTTGCCATTGTCGACGTAGGCCTTGTGATGCTTGTCGTGATGATATTCGAGGGTTTCCTTGGACATATAGGGCTGAAGAGCCTCGTAGTCATAAGGCAGTTCCGGCAATTCAAAAGCCATGGTCGTACTCCTCGTTGGCAAAAATCCGGTGATTCTTCGCCGGACAAAATAGATACGGATCGTCTAACGACAACCCGGAACGAAGCTCCCGGTTCCTATCTAGTTAATCACCCGGCGGAAGTCGAATGCGCCCATTCCCAATAAAGGTCGCGGGCGCGCTTTGCGACCGGTCCCGGCTGCAAGTCGCGATCCTCAATCCGCGTAACGGGAACGATCTTGGAGTGGTTGCCGGTAGAAAAAATCTCGTCCGCTTCCAGGAAATCCTGGACGGACAGTGTCCTCTCGGAGGTTCTGAAACCATAGCCGCCGAGGAGGGAAATCGTCCGCGAACGCGTAATGCCCGAAAGGAACGATCCGTTGGCGGCGGGTGTCGCCACATGCCCGTCCCTGACCAGGAAAATGTTCGACGTGCCTGTTTCGGCGACATTTCCGAGCATGTCGAGAACGAGTGCATTGTCGAAGCCGCGCTTCTTTGCTTCCAGAATGGCGCGGCCATTGTTGGGATAGAGGCAGCCGGCTTTGGCATTGGTCGGCGCGGTTTCAATCGATGGCCGGCGAAAGGACGAAACCGACAAGGAGAACCCTGCCGGTGAGATCATGGGCGCCTCATAAAGGCACAGGCAGAAACGGGTCGAGGACGGGTCGGCAGGGACCCCCATGTAGCCGCCGTGTTCTGCCCAATACATCGGACGGATGTAAACGGCGGTCTTGCCGTCGAATTTCTTCAGCCCTTCCCAGGTCAGGCCGACG
This sequence comes from Mesorhizobium sp., assembly GCA_040512755.1. GTDB lineage: Bacteria > Pseudomonadota > Alphaproteobacteria > Rhizobiales > Rhizobiaceae > JBEVEP01. Next base: position 11,421 of record JBEVEP010000094.1, on the reverse strand, counting down.
ATCTCCTCGACTGTCTTCGTTGGCTGGAGGCCAAGTGCAACCGCAGAAGCGTTCACGCGCGCGGAATGACGATCGAGATCCGGCGCCACGCCTTCGAACCAGCGCGCCCCGTCGAAGACGCTCGACGCGAGCCACATCGCATGAGAACGCGGCCCGATGAGCGGCACATTTCCCTCGTACCAGTCACCGTCAACGAAGGTCCAGGTGGCGGATTGCGCAGCTGTCGTCAGAGTCATCGAAGGTTCCGTTCGCTTTGGCGAGCCATGGAAAGGTCTTTGGCCGGCAAGCTCAATCCGCCAGCCTATGCTTGACCCAGCGTCGGTAGCCCATATGAATTCACATTGTCCAGCCATAGTTGCGGGCGTGCGCTCGAACGTCTGCAGTGAGCGACGACGGCAGCGTTCGTGCCAGTTATAGCGAACTTGAAGGGTCTCGATGCGGCACTCAGCCTATATCTTCGATGCATACGGCACATTGTTTGATGTTCATGCGGCCGTTCGGCGTCACGCCGGGGAGATCGGACCCGATGGCATCCGATTCTCCGAGATTTGGCGCGCCAAACAGCTCGAATATTCTTGGGTGCGCTCCTTGATGGGAGCATATGTCGATTTCTGGCAATTGACCGAGCAAGCGCTCGACTTCGCCTTTCGCCAGATTCCCTCGGCCGATCCGAAGTTGCGGGCGCAGTTGCTTGAAGCCTACTGGCATCTCGACTGCTATCCGGAAGTGCCCGCGGTCCTGAAAGCACTGAAGGGCGGTGGAGCCCGGCTGGCCATCCTCTCGAACGGTTCGCCAGCCATGCTCGATGCAGCGGTCCGGTCTGCTGCCCTCGACCAGGTTCTGGACGAGGTTTTTTCCGTCGAAACGGTGCGGCGCTTCAAGACCGACCCGTCCGTCTATGACATGGTGACGACCGGGTGGCGGCTTTATCCAGAGGCTGTTTCCTTCCAGTCCTCCAACCGGTGGGACGTGGCAGGGGCCACCAAGTTCGGGTTTCGCACCGTGTGGGTCAACCGTTCCGGCCAGCCGGACGAATATCAGGACTTTCCGCCGGACATTATTCTTCCCTCCCTGGAGGGGTTGCTGGCCGTTGCCTGATATGCTGCAGTAAGCGTTGCGCAAAAGCCACAACCGGCGCGGAACACGGCCGCGCCATGCTTTCTCCTACTTGAGACCAGATTCAGCACACCTATTTCGACGCTTTCAGGTAAGCGGCGCGCGGACCTCCCGGGCGTTCAGTCCAACTCTTGGCCAAGCAGCAGGATCGCATGTCGGAACAGCAAGCACATGCCGGGTTCAGCCGGCGCCAATTCCTCCAGTTTTGCGGCGTAGCCGGCGCTTCTGCCGCCCTTACAGCCTGCACGACAACCTATGAACCGGTGCCAGCGGGCTATCTCCGCCCGGCGATGCCAGCGGAGCGGCCGCTTGGCAGCTTCGCGGAAATGTACCGGTCCATGGTCGATGGAGGCTTCGAGCTCCCGGCGATCCCGGTCGAGCAGATCGACCCCCGTTTCCTGCGCCAGATCGTCCAGGACCCGACCGGCGAAATGCCTGGAACTGTGGTGGTCGATACGCAGAGCCACTACCTCTATCTCGTTCGGCCGTACGGTCAGGCGATTCGCTATGGGGTCGGGCTTGGTCGCGCAGGTTTTGAATGGTCGGGGCGCGCGGAGATCCGGTGGAAAAAAAGGTGGCCGCACTGGAAAGTGCCCGCCGAAATGATCGCGAGGCAGCCGGAACTGGCCAGATACAGTGTCGAGGCCGGCGGCATGGAGCCAGGGCTGAAGAATCCGCTCGGCGCGCGGGCTCTCTACATCTTCCAGAACGGACAGGACACACTGTTCCGCATCCATGGCTCACCGGAATGGTGGACCATCGGCAAGTCGGTTTCCTCCGGTTGCGTTCGCATGATCAACCAGGACGTGATCGATCTGTACGACCGGGTCCCCAACCAGACCCCGATCGTCGTTTACTAGTGATCGGCAAGTCCTCGCCAGCCTTCAATCGGGCCGGGATCAGAACCCCTTTTTCAGGCTGCCGAGTATGCCGCGTACGAGGGCACGGCCGAGGGAGTTTCCGACAGACCGTACAACAGACTTGACGGCGGCTTCTGTGACCGTCTGACGGTTCGACGCGCGCGGCCTGGCGGGGGCCCGGCGGCTGTAGCTGTCGTCCGCTCGATCATCGCCCCCGAGGTCCGGCAGCGTCCATCGCGTGCGACCGCTCTCCGGCTGCTCGCGCTGCTGGGCCTGATGCTCGGCTTCCGCCGCCGCGCTCGCGCGCTTCTGCAAAATTTCGAAGGCGGATTCCCGATCCACAGGATCGTCATATTGGCCGGCGACCGGGCTTTGGGCGATGATGCCGGACCGTTCCGCGTCGGTGACCGGCCCGAGCCGCGAGCATGGCGGGCGGATCAGCGTGCGCTGAACGACGGAGGGCACACCCTTTTCCGCAAGGGTCGAGACCAACGCCTCGCCTGTGCCCAGTTTGGTGATCGCCTCGGCACAGTTGAAATCGGGGTTGGGCCGGAACGTGTCTGCGGCTGTCCGGACAGCCTTTTGCTCGCGCGGTGTATAGGCGCGAAGCGCGTGCTGGACGCGGTTGCCGAGCTGGGCAAGCACGGTTTCCGGGACATCGAGCGGATTTTGCGTAACGAAGTAGACACCGACACCCTTGGACCGGATCAGGCGCACGACCTGTTCGACGCGGTCGATCAACGCCCGCGGCGCGTCGGAGAAAAGAAGGTGCGCCTCGTCGAAGAAGAAAACCAGGCGCGGCCGCTCTGGATCGCCCACTTCGGGCAGTTGCTCGAAGAGCTCCGACATCAGCCAGAGCAGGAACGTTCCATAGAGGCGCGGATTCATCATCAGCCGTTCCGCGGCCAGGATGTTTATCGCCCCGCGCCCATCGCGTGTGGTCCGCATCAGATCTGAAATCTTCAAGGCGGGTTCACCGAAGAAGAAATCGCCACCTTGTTGTTCCAATACGAGAAGCGTGCGCTGGATGGCGCCCACCGAAGGCTTTGTCACATTGCCATAGCGCGCGGAAATCTCGTCGGCGCGCTCGGCAATGTTCGACAGCAGCGACTGCAGATCCTTCATGTCGAGGAGCAAGAGCCCTTCTTCATCCGCGATCTTGAAGGCGATGTTCATGACGCCTTCCTGCGCTTCGGTAAGGTTCATCAGGCGCGAAAGTAGCAACGGCCCCATCTCGGACACTGTCGCGCGGATGGGATGACCCTTCTCGCCGAACAAATCCCAGAAGATGACCGGGAATTCCTGGAAATCATACGGCTCGAACTTCACCTGCTCCGCCCGCTTAAGCAGGAAATCCTTCGCTTCGCCCGTTGCCGCGATGCCCGAAAGATCGCCCTTGATGTCGGCGGCGAAAACCGGCACGCCGGCATTTGAAAACCCCTCCGCAAGGACCTGTAGCGAGACAGTCTTGCCGGTGCCCGTCGCGCCAGTAATCAGCCCATGACGATTGCCGTATTTCAGAAGCAGCTCTTCAGGTTTCTGATAGCTGTCATCCGGCTTTCGACTGGCCCCGATAAAGATGCTGCTGTCGTCTGCCACGGGCTAATCTCCGGCAAAAAGGTTGTTGTGCACCATGCGGCGCCGCGGTTCACCCTATAGCGGCGCGACCGCCAAGCGACAATGGCGCTTGACGGACCGCTTCGCGAAGGCAGGCGCTCTCTGTTCCCGCATCACTCCATCTGGACATTCGCATCGCGGACCACCGGTGTCCATTTGGCCAGTTCCGCTTTCACATGGGCCGCGAGTTCGTCAGGCGTCGAAGCGACGATCCTCGCACTGAACTCCTTCATCCGTTCAGCCACCGCGGGATCGGCGAGTGCCTTCTTCGCTGCCTCGTTCAGCCGTGCAACCACGGGTGCTGGTGTATTCGCCGGCGCAAAGAGCGCGTTCCACGTATAGGTCTCGTAGCCCGGAATGCCTGACTCGGCGATGGTTGGAATATCGGGGAAGGATTCGGCGCGCTCAACCGTCGTGACGGCCAAGGCACGCAGCGTGCCTGCCTTTATGTGCGCGGAGGACGAAGGCAGATTGTCGAACATGATCGGCACCTGATTTCCGATGACGTCGTTCAATGCCGGTCCAGCCCCTTTGTAAGGGATGTGCTGCATGCTGACTCCGCCCATTGCCTTGAACAATTCGCCGGAAAGATGGAGCGGCGTCCCATTGCCGGACGAAGCGTAGCTGTACTGATCAGGTGATGCCTTAAGCAGCGCCAGCAGTTCAGCAACGGTCTTCACCGGAAGCTCCGGATTGACAACGAGCACGTTCGGCACGACGACGAGCAGCGAAACTGGCGCGAAATCCTTCTCGGGATCATATGGCTTGGTCTTGAGGATCAGTGGATTGAGCGCATGCGTGGCGACCGTTCCCATCAGGATCGTGTAGCCATCAGGCTCCGCACGCGCGACGTTGTCCGCGCCAAGATTGCCCCCGGCGCCGGCCATGTTCTGTACGATCACCTGTTGGCCCAGGTCCGCCGACATTTTCTCGGCGACAACGCGCGCCACGAGATCGGTAGAACCGCCTGCTGCAAACGGGACAACTAGCGTTATCGGACGATCAGGAAATGTCTGTGCGCGTGAAGGCGAACTCGTAACCATCGCCGCGACAAGGGAGAATCCGAGCGCAAGGCTCGCGCGCCGGGTCAATGTGGCAAATGTCATTCCTGTTTCCTCCTTGACCATTCCGCCCAGATCGAAGGAATTAAGGTCCAGGTCTTACGATGGCAAGGTTGCTGGCGCGCGAGCCTGTCACATCGGCTGCTGCCATAACGTCCGATAAGTTGTAGGCTTACGGTGGCGCTATCGTAGAAACGTCCGTTCAACCCTTGTTGGTTTGTCGGAAGATGTTGATACCCGCAACGCCATGAGTAAGATTGGCGGACGCGTCGCATAGCGTGAGTTGGAAGCCGGAGTAGAGTGGAACAGATGGACGCGGGCGCGGTATTCAAGAAAGCAGCTTTTCCACCCTTTGATCGGGACCAGTGGCGGGCGCTTGCAGAGAAAGCACTGGCCGGTGCGCAGTTCGACGAGGCGTTGGTATCTCACACCGACGATGGCCTGAGCATAGAACCGCTATACGAACGGTCACACGGAGCACGACCTCTCCTTCGTGCCGATCCGGCGACGCGTTGGGCGATAACACAGCGTATCGAGGATACCGATCCTGCCCGCGCCAACCGCCAAGCAAAGGAAGATATCGGCCAAGGCGCAACGGGATTGGCGCTGATTTTCGAAGGCGCTCCCAGCGCATTCGGCTACGGCCTTCCGGTCAGTGTGGAAGCGCTGTCCAAGGTACTTGAGGAGATACCACTCGACAGGACTTATCTGCGAATTGACGCTCATCCTCAGAGCCGTGTCACGGTGGATTGGCTTGTTGCCTTGCTGACCAAACGACGGTCCGACCCTTCCAAACTGCAGCTGTCATTCGGCATCGACCCGGCGGCTGTTTTCGCAGGAACCGGAAGACTGCGGATGTCGATCGAGGCTTTGCGCGCGTCTATGCCCCAGTCCCTTGCCCATTTCTTCGCCCTTGGCGTACCGGGCGTTCTGCTCGAAGCCGACGGGCGTGTCTTTCACAATGCCGGCGCCACGGAAGCCCAGGAACTCGGCATCATGCTCGCCTCGGCAGTGTCGCATCTCAGGATGTTCCAGGAAGCTCGCCAGCCCCTTGTCTACGCTGCGCCGCATATCGGCTTTTCGCTGAGCGTCGATCAGGACCAGTTCGTTTCCATGGCCAAGATCCGGGCCATGCGCAAACTCTGGGCGAAGGCACAGGAGGCCTGTTCGATCGCTCCCTCCCCGGCAATCATCCATGCTGAGACATCCTACAGGATGATGACCAGGAACGATCCGGAGACCAATATTCTACGGACCACCATCGCAGGGTTTGCGGCCGCCGCTGGGGGGGCGGATTCGATCTCGATCCTGCCCTACACGATCGCCCATGGCCTGCCAGATCAGTTTGCGCGACGCGTCGCGCGGAACACGCTGCTCGTCATGGCTGGCGAAAGCCACATCGATTTCGTGGCCGATCCGGCAGCAGGCTCAGGCGGTATCGAGGCCCTGACGGACGCGCTGTGCGAGGCGGCGTGGGGCGAATTCCAGCGGATCGAGAAGGATGGCGGCATCCTGACCGGGCTTGCTGAAGGAAAGCTCCAGGCCCGCATTGCCGGTGCTCGAAATGTCCGCGCCGACGCCTATCGGAAAGGAAAGCGCGCGCTTGTCGGAACAACCATCTACTCGCTCAAGTCCGAGCGCCCTGTGGCCACGCTTTTGGCCGACCGTCGGCCCGTCAGCGCAGAAGGTGCGGCGTCTTGCGAGCGCCTTGCTCCCAGCAGCATCGACCAGGCGATTGAAGGCCACGCATGATCCCTGATTTCACGACTGTCGCCTGGTCCGAACCGAAGGCCCGGGAAACGAAGGGGTTATCTGATCATTGGCTGACGCCGGAAGGCATCCGTGTAGAGAGGTCCTACAATTCCGGTGACCTCAAGGATTTGCCCTTCCTGGACACCTATCCCGGCGCAGCACCTTTCATCCGCGGCCCTTACCCGACGATGTACGTCCAGCAGCCCTGGACGATCCGCCAGTACGCTGGGTTCTCGACGGCCGAGGAATCGAACGCGTTCTACCGCCGCAACCTGGCGGCAGGCCAGAAGGGTCTTTCCATCGCCTTCGATCTCGCCACCCACCGGGGATATGACAGTGACCATCCGCGCGTTGCGGGCGACGTCGGCATGGCTGGCGTAGCGATCGATTCAATCCTCGACATGCGTCAGCTTTTCGATGGCATTCCGCTTGGCGAGATGACCGTCTCGATGACCATGAACGGCGCAGTTCTGCCGATATTGGCGCTCTATGTCGTCGCCGGGGAAGAACAGGGCGTCGCCCAGAAGGATCTGGCCGGAACCATTCAGAACGACATTTTGAAAGAGTTCATGGTGCGGAACACCTATATTTATCCGCCCAAACCTTCGATGCGGATCACCTCCGACATCATCGCCTACACGTCGCGGCACATGCCGAAATTCAACTCGATCTCAATTTCGGGCTACCACATCCAGGAAGCCGGAGCGACGGTCGACCTGGAACTGGCCTATACGATTGCCGACGGAATCGAATATGCGCGCGCCGGCGTCGCAGCCGGACTCGACATCGACAAGTTCGCTCCTCGCCTTTCCTTTTTCTGGAACGCCGGGATGAACTTCTTCATGGAAGTGGCCAAGCTGCGCGCCGGCCGCCTGCTATGGGCAACGCTGATCCAGAAGAACTTCACGCCAAAAGACCCGCGTTCTCTATCGCTCCGGGCGCACTGCCAGACATCCGGCTGGTCGCTGACTGCCCAGGACCCGTACAACAACATTGTCCGCACGATGATCGAGGCCATGGCGGCGACGCAGGGGCACACGCAATCGCTGCATACCAATTCGTTCGACGAGGCCTTAGCGCTGCCTACCGACCATTCCGCGCGCATCGCGCGCAACACTCAGCTCATCCTGCAGAAGGAGTCGGGAACGACACGCATTATCGACCCATGGGGCGGATCGGCGTTTGTCGAGAAGCTCACCCATGACCTCGCCGTCCGGGCGATGCAGCATATCGAAGAAGTCGAGAGCCTGGGCGGCATGGCTGCCGCTATCGAAAAAGGCATCCCCAAGATGCGCATTGAGGAGGCTGCTGCCCGCACCCAGGCCCGCATCGATTCGGGTGAGCAATCGATGATCGGGGTCAATGCGTTTCGGCCGGAAAACGACATCGAGGTGGATGTCCTGAAGGTCGACAATGCCGAGGTCCGGGCCCGTCAGCTATCGAAGTTGCAGCAATTGAAAGGCACGCGCGACGTCGTGGCGGTGGAAACCGCGCTCGATGCGCTAACGAAAGCAGCCCAGGGCGACGGGAACCTTCTCGAGTTTGCAATCCGCGCCGCCAGAGCAAAGGCGACGGTTGGTGAGATTTCGCAGGCGCTCGAGAAGGCCTTTGGCCGCCACGTTGCCGAGGTGCGTACCATTTCCGGCGTCTATCGTCAGGAGATTGGCGACAGCCCAGCGGTGGAACGCGTTCAGGACAAGGTCGCCGCCTTTGAACGGCGGGCGGGTTGCAAGCCGCGCATACTCGTCGCCAAAATGGGCCAGGATGGCCATGATCGTGGTCAAAAGGTCATCGCCACCGCTTTTGCCGATCTCGGTTTTGATGTGACTGTCGGCGCGATGTTCCAAACGCCGGAGGAGATTGCGCGGATTGCGATCGAGCACGACGTGCACGTTGTCGGCGCGTCATCGCTCGCCGCTGGCCATCTCACGCTTATTCCGGAACTCAAGCAGGCGCTGACGAAGCTCGGCCGTGAAGACATCGTCATTGTTGCGGGCGGCGTTATTCCGCCCCAGGACTACGAACGTGTGCTGGCCGCGGGCGCCAGCGAGATCTTCCCGCCAGGCACGGTTATTCCCGAGGCGGCTGATCGGCTGATGGAAGGGTTATTGGGCAGAGCTGCGGCTGCACGGTAACGGTTCTTGCGGATCCCTTGTAGGCACGCCGCACGTTCCCGTAGTAGCGACTGGGAACGCAATCTTGCCGACCTCATGCCTCTCTGTTTTATCAGACGTTATAACATGAGGCGAAACCATGTACGTCACTCTGCGCAAGATCGGCAATTCTGAAGGGGTAATCATCCCGAAAGAGGTCCTTGAGCGGCACAACCTCAGAGCGGGTGACCAGCTTGAACTGACTGACGAGAAAGAAGGGTTTAGGCTCATTCCGACGGACGACGTGTTCGAGCGGCAAATGAAGGCTGCGCTTGAAGTCATGGATAGGTACAAGGTCGCGCTTCAGAAGCTCGCTGAATGACCCGGGAGTTTCTGACACGGCGCGCCGTGGAAGCAATGCATGCCGAACAGCTGCGGCGTCATGGAGGAGCGCCTGGGGTTCGGGACGAGAACGCGCCTGAATCGGCCCTTTCGCGCCCTGAAAACAAGGCGGCCTACGGCGAGCCGACAATCCAGGACCTGGCGGCTGCCTACGTCTTTGGCATTGCGCGAAACCACGCCTTTGTTGATGGGAACAAACGCACAGCCATCGTTGCTGCCGGCGCATTCCTTATCATAAACGGCTTCAGACTAACCGCAGACGATGGCACGCTCTACACGTTCACGATGGGTGTCGCCGCAGGCGAGATCGACGAGGATGGCGCCGCCGCGTTCTTTCGCGACCACACGGAAGCTGTCAAAGAATAGGTGGGGCGGCTACTCGCCGGCCGCCATAGACACTATTTCCCATTCCTTGCCGTTGACGGTGGCGGTGTCTCCGACCGACTTGCCGAACAGGGCAATCGCCATGGGTGAGGCGTGGGAAATTCGGCCGTGAGATGCATCGGCCTCGTCCTCGCCTACGATCTTCCATTTGTGCTTCTGCCCGTCCTCGTTCTCGATCGTGACCGTCATCCCGAAACGGACAACGGAACTGTCGGGATCGGGTACGGAAAGCTCCGCGTTTTCGCGCCTCGAGTTCCAGTAGCGCAGGTCGCGCGACACGAGCGCGATGCGCTCGCGATTGGCTTCGGCTTCGGCCCTGGCCAGTTCAGAGCGAAACGCGCCGACCTCGGCATCGATACTTGCCAAGCCTTCTGGTGTGACGAGATTGCGATGGTGACTGACTGGCCGCTCGCCGATGTCGGCGATCACATTCTCGCTCTCGTCTTCTCGTGTGAATGCTCTGCTCATTCGAGAAATCTAGGACCCGGCACGGAGTTTAACAAGGCGGTTGGTCAGCTAATCGACAAAGGATGTTGGCATGATTGCCGGTACGCGTCCTCTCGGCAAAAAGGATGCTAAGAACGCCGGCCAAACGCAACCTGTCGAGGTAGGTGGACAGCGCCAATTTGGCGGAGCCGGCAGGCTCACGCCAAGGATCCAGCGGGCCGAAGGCTGCCGACCTCGATACCGTTCCAATTCCGAAGCACGGGCCTTGCGAGGGCAGCCAAGCGCGTCGAAAGTTCTTCGTCTTTCTTGAGCAGCGCGGACAGAACCGCCGCAATTGCCACTTCGGACGCCCTTCCCATACCATCTTCACATTTGAGAGCAATTCCGAGCCCGAGTTCCGGAACTGCCGCGCAGAAAACGCCCTCGGCCCCTGTCTTGACGAAGATCCTGCCCGGCGCCTCACTCATCAGTTGCGTGCAAGTCCGGCCGCTTCCCGCGACATAGAAAGGCTCCGCCATGCAGGCGGCAAGCAGGCGCTCCGCCGCCTTGGCGCGCGCCCGGCCTAAGCCATTTCCGGTCACCATCCGTGCGAATCCCTTCGCAAGGCTCCGAAGCGGCACTGCATAGGTCGGAATTGAACAGCCATCGATGCCGCTGTTGTCAATGTTGTGAGGAGCCCCGGTCACCTCCTGCATAGTATCCCTGATCAATGCCTGGAACGCGTGCCCATATTTTACATAGCCGCCGCGCTCGATCCCTTCATGACAGCAGACACAAAGGAAGCCGGCGTGCTTGCCGGAACAATTGTTGTGGAGCGCGGTAGGCGTAGCGCCAGAACCGGCGAGCGCAATCATCGCCTTCTGATTGGTCGGCCAGTGGGCGCCGCATTCGAGGGCGGTTTCGTCCAGTCCAGCTTTGTCAAGCATCGACCGTGCAAGTGCGGCGTGTTCGACTTCCCCCGCATGGGATGCACACGCAAGGGCCAACTCCCTGTTGCCAAGCCCATAGGCATCGGCGGCGCCCGTCTCGATCAGCGGAAGAGCCTGTATCGCTTTCACAGCCGAGCGGGGAAACACCGGGTGGTCGACGTCGCCCATCTCCATGAGCACAGCGCCCTCGCTATCCACCACCACAACTGCCCCGCGATGGACGCTCTCTACTTTATCGCCGCGAAGGACTTCCACGATAACGGGATTTTTCAAGCTATCACCACCGGCTGGATCAGAGATCGATGCATTTCGCATCAGAGGCTGAGTATCAAGTCTCAGCGGTTGCCTCGCTAAAACGGGAGAGCCAGTACTGCATCATTTCCGGATACACAACCGGCCTTCGCCGCCATTCAACCGCCGCCGAGAATACCTGCGGACAGGAAACCACCGTCCACTGCGAGTGTGTGGCCGTTGATGTAGCTAGACTCCGGCGACAGCAGGAAGGCAATCGCCGCTGCGACCTCCTCCGGATTGCCGTAACGGCCTTGAGGCACGTGGCCAAGCCACAAACGGCGGTCTTCGGACGTATGCAGTCTCGCCACCGCCGGTGTCTGGATTGGCCCCGGAGCGACGCAGTTCACCCGCACGCCCCGATTGCCGTATTCAAGTGCCAGAACCTCGGACATCAGCTTCACGCCGGCCTTCGACGCACCGTAGGCGGCGCGGCCACGGTTGGCGCGCAGTCCCGAAACCGAGCCCA
>JBEVEP010000072.1:0-8991 GCA_040512755.1 Mesorhizobium sp. | reverse complement strand
CTCGCTATCACACCGAACCGAGCAGCATCGGCGAGCGTGCGCCGTTGTTCGGCCATCGCGGCCTGTTCCGGGCCTGACGAGCGGAGGACGAAATGTCGGCAAAGCACCCCATCATTTCGATCACCGGCTCTTCGGGGGCCGGAACGACATCCGTCAAGCGGATATTCGAGCTGATATTCCGCCGGGAGAAGATCGAAGCGGCCTTCATCGAAGGCGACGCCTTCCATCGCTATGACCGCGAGGCGATGAAGAGGAAAGTCGCCGATGAGGAGAAGAAGGGCAACCCGAACTTCACCCATTTCCATGTCGAGGCCAACGAGCTTGAGACACTGGAGGCGATCTTCGAGGAGTATGGCCGCCGGGGGAGCGGAAGGACCCGCACCTACGTCCATGACGAAGTGGAGGAACGGCTCTACGGCACGCCGCCCGGGACGTTCACCGAATGGCGCGACTTTCCGCAGAGCGACCTGCTTTTCTACGAGGGCCTGCACGGCTGCGCGGTGACGGACAAAATCGACCTCGCCAAGCATGCCGATCTCAAGATCGGCGTCGTGCCGGTCATCAATCTGGAATGGATCCAGAAGATCCATCGCGATCGTTCGACGCGCGGCTACTCCACCGAAGCCGTGATGGACGTGATCCTTCGCAGAATGCCGGACTATGTCCGCTACATCGTCCCTCAGTTCTCGCAAACCAACATCAACTTCCAGCGCGTTCCGATCGTGGACACATCCAATCCGTTCATCGCGCGCTGGATCCCGACGCCGGATGAATCGATGCTGGTGATCCGCTTCGCCAATCCGCGAGGTATCGATTTCCCCTACCTGCTCTCGATGATCCACGATTCCTTCATGTCGCGGGCGAACTCCATCGTGGTTCCGGGCAACAAGCTCGACCTTGCGATGCAGCTCATTCTGACCCCGCTGATCCTTCAGCTGATCGAACGCAAGCGCCGCGTGTCTTGAGGAGGACGCCTTGACCAGCCAAGCCACTGCAATCAGGACCGATGCCTCAGAGGCAGTCTCCGAAACCGACATGGCGAGCGCCATCCGCGCGCTGGCGATGGATAGCGTGCAGAAGGCGAATTCCGGTCATCCCGGCATGCCGATGGGAATGGCGGATGTCGCGACGGTTCTGTTCAACCGTTTCATCGACATCGATCCATCGATGCCCGACTGGCCGGACCGCGACCGGTTCGTGCTTTCCGCTGGACATGGCTCGATGCTGCAATACGCGCTGCAATATCTGCTCGGCTACGCGGACATGCCTGTCGAGGAGCTTCAGCGTTTCCGCCAACTCGGAAGCCGCACAGCCGGCCATCCGGAATATGTACACGCGCTCGGCATCGAGACGACGACCGGACCTCTCGGACAAGGCATTGCCACCGCCGTCGGGATGGCGCTTGCCGAGCGTCTGCTTGTCGCGTGTTATGGCTCCGAACTGGTTGACCACTACACCTATGTGATCGCCGGCGACGGCTGCCTGCAGGAGGGCATCAGCCACGAGGCCATCGACCTGGCCGGCCATCTGAAGCTCAACAGATTGATTGTCTTCTGGGACAACAACTCGATCTCCATCGACGGCCCGACCTCCCTATCGACGTCGATGGACCAGCCGGCACGCTTCACAGCGGCCGGCTGGGAGGTCCAGGAAGTCGATGGCCATGATATCGAAGCGGTTGCCGCTGCCATCGAGAAGGCCCAGGGCGCCGACCGGCCGTCGCTCATTGCCTGCCGGACGGTGATTGGCAAAGGTGCGCCAAATCTCGGCGGATCGGAGAAGACGCACGGCGCTCCGCTTGGCGATGCCGAGATTGCCGCCACCCGGCAAAACATCGGCTGGGATCACGCGCCCTTCGAGATACCGGACGAAATTGTCTCCGCATGGCGGGACGTTGCAGAGAGGGGCGCCGGCGAGCGCCACGCCTGGGAAAGAAGGCTTGCGGCCTCGCCGCAGCGCGAAGCCTTCCTGCGGGCTATGGCCGGCAGACTGCCGAATACAGTTTTCGAGGCGCTTGAAGCGTTCCGCAAGGAGCATGTTGAAAAGGCGACCAAAGTCGCCACGCGCAAGGCCTCCGAACTCGCGCTTGCCGCCATCAATGGCGCAACGGATATGACCGTCGGAGGCTCTGCGGACCTCACACACTCGAACCTGACGATCACAACGGGAATGAACCGCATTGCGCCAAATAGTTACGTTGGCCGGTACATCCATTACGGCATCCGCGAACATGGAATGGCTGCGGCGATGAACGGCATCGCTCTGCATGGCGGCTTCGTCCCCTACGGCGGAACCTTTCTGTGCTTTGCCGACTATGCGCGCGGTGCAATCCGGCTTTCGGCGCTGATGGGCCAGCGCGTCATCTATGTGATGACGCACGACTCCATCGGACTGGGAGAAGACGGGCCGACCCATCAGCCGATCGAACATCTGGCGATGCTCCGCGCGACGCCGAACCTCAACGTATTCCGCCCGGCAGACATCATCGAGACGGCGGAATGCTGGGAACTCGCGCTGAAGAGCGAGGACCGGCCAAGCGTACTCGTGCTCTCGCGTCAGAACCTGCCCATGGTCAGACAGGAGCATGCCAGCGCCAACCGATCCGCCAGGGGCGCCTATGTGTTGCGCGAGCCGGCTAGACGGCGGGCAGTGACGCTGATCGCCACAGGATCGGAGGTCGAAATCGCGGTCGCCGCCGCCGAAAGGCTGCAGGCGGAGCATGGCCTCGCCGCCGCGGTCGTCTCCATGCCGTGCTGGGAGCTGTTCGAGGAACAGGATGAAGACTATCGGCGCTCGGTGTTGGGGAGGGCTCCACGTGTCGCCGTGGAAGCGGCCGCGCGTCTGGGTTGGGACCGCTGGATCGGCGAGAACGGCGCCTTTGTCGGCATGACGGGTTTCGGCGCCAGCGCCCCAGCCTCTGATCTTTACAGGCATTTCGGCATCACACCCGAGGCGGTCGCCGAAACAGCCCGCCGGCTTGCCATTTGAAAGGATTGACCATGGCCCGCATCACCCTTCGCCAGCTACTCGATCATGCGGCAGAGCATGGCTACGGCGTACCTGCGTTCAATATCAACAACATGGAACAGGGTCTTGCGATCATGGAGGCGGCCAAGGCTTGCGATGCTCCCGTGATCATTCAGGCATCGCGCGGCGCGCGTTCCTATGCCAACGACATCATGCTGGCGAAGATGATCGACGCACTGGCCGAAATCTATCCGCAGATACCGGTCTGCATGCATCAGGACCACGGCAACGATGAAGCCACGTGTCTGACGGCCATTCGTCATGGCTTCACCTCGGTCATGATGGATGGTTCGCTGATGGCCGACGCCAAGACGCCGGCCAGCTATAGCTACAATGTAGAGATCACGGCACGCGTGGCGGCCATGGCGCACTGGGTCGGCGCCTCGGTCGAAGGCGAGCTCGGCGTGCTGGGCTCTCTCGAAAGCGGCCATGGCGAGGCCGAAGACGGGCACGGCGCCGAAGGAGCGCTGTCGCACGACCAGCTGCTCACGGATCCCGACCAGGCCGTCGACTTCGTCGCCCGCACCGAGGTGGACGCGCTGGCCATTGCCTGCGGCACGTCTCACGGTGCTTACAAATTTACGCGAAAGCCGGACGGCGACATTCTGGCGATGCACGTTATCGAGGCGATCCATCGGAAATTGCCGAATACGCACCTCGTCATGCACGGCTCCTCTTCCGTGCCGCAGGAACTTCAGGACGTGATCAACAAATTTGGCGGCGAGATGCCCCAAACCTACGGCGTCCCGGTCGAGGAAATCGAGCGCGGCATCCGCCACGGGGTGCGCAAGGTCAACATCGACACCGACTGCCGCATGGCGATGACCGGACAGTTCCGCCGGATCGCGATGGAGAACCCGGGCGAGTTCGATCCGCGCAAGTTCCTGAAACCGGCGATGGACGCGATGCGCGACCTTTGCCTCGACCGGTTCGAACGCTTCGGCACAGCCGGCAACGCATCGAAAATCAAAGTTATCCCGATGGATGAAATGGCACGGCGCTACGCCGCCGGCAAACTCACCCCTCAGATCGCAACCGCGAAAGCTGCCTGAACGGCAGTCCGCCAGGAAACGAAAGGACCGACCCATGGTCAGCAAGTCCCAAACCGTGACGGGAGCGGATCGCTACAGATCCGGCGTTATGGAATACAAGAAGATGGGTTACTGGGAGCCTGACTACGAGCCCAAGGACACCGATCTCATCGCGCTGTTCCGGATCACGCCGCAGGACGGCGTGGACCCGATCGAAGCAGCAGCGGCTGTCGCGGGCGAGTCCTCCACCGCGACATGGACGGTGGTCTGGACGGACCGGCTGACCGCGACCGAGAAGTATCGCGCCAAGGCTTATCGGGTGGATACCGTGCCGAATGCGCCTGGCCAGGACTTCGCCTACATCGCCTACGATCTCGACCTTTTCGAGCCGGGTTCTATCGCGAACCTCACGGCGTCGATCATCGGCAATGTGTTCGGCTTCAAGCCGCTCAAGGCGCTGCGCCTCGAAGACATGCGCCTTCCCGTGGCCTATGTGAAAACGTTCCAAGGCCCCGCCACGGGCATCGTGGTCGAGCGCGAGCGGCTCGACAAATTCGGCCGGCCGCTGCTTGGCGCCACTGTGAAACCCAAACTCGGCCTTTCCGGCCGCAACTACGGACGGGTTGTCTACGAGGCGCTGAAGGGCGGGCTCGACTTCACGAAGGACGACGAGAACATCAACTCACAGCCCTTCATGCATTGGCGCGAGCGGTTCCTCTACTGCATGGAGGCGGTCAACAAGGCGCAGGCTGAAACAGGCGAGATCAAGGGCACCTATCTCAACGTGACGGCCGCCACGATGGAAGACATGTACGAGCGCGCAGAGTTCGCCAAGGAACTCGGCTCGATGATCGTCATGATCGACCTGGTCATCGGCTACACCGCGATCCAGTCGATGGCGAAGTGGGCGCGGCGCAACGACATGGTCCTGCACCTTCATCGTGCAGGTCATTCGACCTACACACGCCAGAAGAGCCACGGCGTGTCGTTCCGCGTGATTGCCAAATGGATGCGTCTGGCCGGCGTTGACCACATCCATGCGGGAACAGTGGTCGGCAAGCTGGAAGGCGATCCGGCGACGACCAGGGGCTACTACGATATCTGCCGGGAGGACTACAATCCGATGCGGTTGGAGAATGGCATCTTCTTCGATCAGCACTGGGCCTCCCTCAACAAGCTGATGCCTGTCGCATCGGGCGGTATCCACGCCGGCCAGATGCATCAGCTCCTCGACCTGCTGGGCGAAGACGTGGTGCTGCAGTTCGGCGGCGGCACAATCGGTCACCCGATGGGGATTGCCGCGGGCGCCACAGCCAATCGCGTCGCGCTGGAAGCCATGATTTTCGCCCGCAACGAGGGCCGCGACTATGTGCGCGAAGGACCGGAAATCCTGCAGAACGCCGCCCGACACTGCCTTCCACTCAAACAGGCCCTCGATACGTGGAAGGATGTGACCTTCAACTATGCCTCGACTGACACGCCGGACTTCGTGCCGGTGGCGACGGCAGCCGAATAAGGAGAACCGCCATGCGCATCACTCAGGGAGCGTTCTCGTTCCTGCCCGACCTGACCGACGATCAGATCCGCGCTCAGGTGCAATATTGCATCGACAATAGCTGGGCTGTCAGCCTCGAGTTCACCGACGATCCGCATCCGCGCAATACCTATTGGGACATGTGGGGACATCCAATGTTCGACAACCCGGATGCAGCGGCTCTGTTGATGGAACTCAGGGAATGCCGCAAGGTCTACGGCGATCGCTATATCCGTGTGGTGGCGTTCGATTCCTCCCCTGGATGGGAATCGGTGAAGCTGTCCTTCATCGTGAACCGGCCCGCCGAAGAACCCGGCTACCGCCTCGAGCGTCAGGAAAGCGATGGGCGCAGGATACGCTATACGACAAGGTCGTATGCGGCCGACCGGCCAGCGGGAGCGAGGTACGGGTAAGCCCAATGTCTGCATCGCCCCTCACCTGGGCGATGCAGAACGTTACCGATATTGAAATCGGATCCGAGCAATTTAATACGGCACAGGAGGCCGTTATGTCAGAAACCGCTCTGGCGGAAACTCAGGCCGTAGATCTGCGGGAGGAGTTCGAGAGCTCCGGCGTAAAGGATGTGCTTGCCGAACTCGATCGCGATCTCATCGGCCTTGCGCCGGTCAAGAAACGAATCCGCGAGACAGCAGCGCTGCTCCTCGTCGAACGAGCCCGGCGACGTTTGGGCCTCGTTCACGAAACGCCGACTTTGCACATGAGCTTCACCGGCAACCCGGGCACGGGCAAGACAACTGTCGCACTGCGCATGGCCGACCTGCTGCACCGCCTGGGCTATATCCGCAAGGGACATCTCGTGTCGGTGACGCGCGACGACCTTGTCGGACAGTATATCGGCCATACCGCGCCGAAGACGAAAGAAATCCTGAAGAAGGCGATGGGCGGCGTATTGTTCATCGACGAGGCCTACTACCTCTACCGCCCGGAGAACGAGCGTGACTACGGCCAAGAGGCCATCGAGATCCTTCTCCAGGTGATGGAGAACCAGCGCGACGATCTGGTCGTCATTCTCGCGGGCTATACGCAGCGCATGGATCGCTTTTTCGAAAGCAATCCAGGTTTCCGCTCGCGTATTGCGCACCACATCGATTTTCCGGACTATACGGACGATGAGCTTCTGAATATCGCCGGGAAAATGCTCGACCAGCAGAACTATCGCCTTGATGCAGATGCAACGGCGGTCCTGAGCGACTACATCGCCCGGCGGCGCGCGCAGCCGCATTTCGCCAATGCGCGCTCTCTCCGGAACGCTCTTGACCGCGCCCGTCTTCGGCAGGCAAACCGCCTGTTCGAAACTGCCACGGGACCGGTCGACGCGGCAGCGTTGTCGACGATCGCTGCTGAAGATATTACGGCAAGCCGGGTTTTCTCGATGAGAGTCGCCGGAGAGCCGCAAGGAGACAGATAATGACCAAGAAGACCATCATCGCGCCGTCGGTCCTGTCGTCGGACTTCTCGCGGCTCGGCGATGAGGTGGAAGCTGTCGTCGCGGCGGGCGCGGACTGGATTCATCTCGATGTGATGGACG
Organism: Mesorhizobium sp.; assembly: GCA_040512755.1. Classification (GTDB taxonomy): domain Bacteria; phylum Pseudomonadota; class Alphaproteobacteria; order Rhizobiales; family Rhizobiaceae; genus JBEVEP01. Next base: position 1,850 of record JBEVEP010000072.1, on the reverse strand, counting down.
GCCACTTCGTGCCGAATATCACTTTCGGGCCGCCGGTCATCAAGGCGATCCGGAACCGCACGGACAAAGTCTTCGACTGCCATCTGATGATTGCGCCGGCCGATTCGTATCTGGCAGCCTTTGCGGATGCGGGGTGCGACATCATCACGGTTCACGCCGAGGCAGGACCGCATCTCGACCGCTCGCTGCAAGCCATCAAGAACCTGGGCAAGAAAGCCGGGGTCTCACTCAACCCGTCGACGCCGGAGAACGTCATCGAATACGTGCTCGACCGCCTCGATCTCATCCTGCTTATGACCGTCAATCCGGGCTTCGGCGGCCAGGCGTTCATTCCGTCCGTCGTGGAAAAGGTGAAGCGTGTCAAGGCGTTGATCGGCAGCAGGCCGATCGATATCGAGATCGACGGCGGCGTCACGCCGGAAACCGCGCCTCTGGTCACAGCCGCCGGCGCGAATGTGCTGGTCGCCGGGTCGGCCGTTTTCAAAGGTGGAACAGAGGCCGCCTACCGGACTAACATTACGGCCATCCGTGAAGCCGCTGATGGAGCGATCCGAAGGGCCGCCTGACAACAATTCTGCGAGGAGGCGAACATGGCCGCAACTCCACCTGTCTGCGATTTTGAATGGCCCGCAGTCAACGCCACATTGCCCGGTGTGGACGGGAAGTCACTTCCGATCTTTGGGCAGGCAGGACCAAAGGGGCTGGTGGTGGTGTTTATCTGCAACCATTGCCCCTATGTGAAGTCGGTTATCCACCGCATTGTTCGCGATGCAAACGATCTCAAGGCCGAGGGCGTCGGTTTCGTTGCCATCAGTTCCAACGATGCGGAAGCCTATCCCGAAGACTCGTTCGAGAACATGAAGCGCTTCGCAGCAGCCCATGATTTCAGCTTTCCCTATCTCTATGACGATGATCAAACGGTTGCGCGCACCTATGGCGCTGCCTGCACGCCGGACTTCTATGGCTTCAATGGCGATCTGAAGCTCCAATACCGCGGACGGATCGACGCCTCGCGTCGCGAGGAGAGTTCGCCGGACCTCCGGCGCGATCTCTACGAGGCCATGAAGCTGGTCGCCAGAACCGGCAAAGGTCCGCAGGACCAGGTTGCCTCGATAGGTTGTTCCATCAAATGGAAGGAAGCTGCATGAGCAACAGCGCCGTGCTGCCTGTTCGGATGCCGAAGGCGATCCTCTTTGACCTGGACGGAACGCTCGTGGATTCAGCCCCGGACATCACGGCCGCCGTCAATGAGCTACTCGCAACCCGGAAATTGCCTCCGTTGTCGCTCGAACAAGTGAAATCCATGGTCGGCAACGGCGTCAAGAAACTGGTCGAGCGTGCCTTTGCCGCTTCAGGCAAGCCTTTGGCGCGAGTGGAACTCGACGATGCAAACCGTGAAATGGCGCCGATCTATCGCCGCCACCTGACCCGCCTCACCCGCTTGATGCCTGGTGCGGCGGAGGCAATCGCGCAATTGCATGCGGCGGGTGTCGCGCTGGGCGTGGCCACGAACAAACCGCAGGTTGCCACGCGTGAGATACTGCTGCATTTCGGATTCTTCGAGCGCATGGGCGTTATTGTTGGCGGCGATGCCGTCAATCACAAGAAGCCGGCGCCCGACGCCCTATTGATAGCGCTCGACCGGCTGGGAGCTGCGCCTTCCGACGCCTTGATGGTGGGCGATAGTGTCACCGATGTAATTGCCGCCCGCGCAGCCGGGATGGCTGTCGCTCTCGTTCGCGGCGGTTACACAGTCGACCCCGTCGAACGTCTAGGCGCGGACTTCATCTGCGACAGTCTGCTGGACTTGCCGATCGTGTTGGAAGGATTGGCAGATGCCGCCTGACAGC
>JBEVEP010000063.1:0-3551 GCA_040512755.1 Mesorhizobium sp. | reverse complement strand
GGAGGTGGTGGCGCCCAAGGTGGGCGGGGCGAAAGCCTCTGACGGCACGCTGGTTCCTGCCCGCCATATGATCGACGGTGGCCCGTCCGTCCTGTTCGACGCGGTGGCGCTGCTGCTTCCGGACGGCGCCGGTGAGCGGCTTGCCGAGCAAACTGCTGCGCGAGACTTCGTCGCCGACGCCTTTGCTCACCTGAAGTTCATTGCCTTCACGGCCGGGGCGGTGCCGCTGATGGCCAAGGCCGGCGTCGCGCCCGGCGCGGACGAGGGCCTGTACGAAATCGGCGATGCGAAGTCGGTCGACGCGTTTATCGTCTCTTGCCGCAAGCTACGGCTGTGGGCGCGAGAGCGGGCTGAAAAAATGGGATAGCCTCGAAGTCTCTTGGGCAGGTAGCCAAAATTGCCATCCTGGGAACGTGGGATGACCGTCCAGCTTCGAAGAACGCGCGCCTGACGGCAAGTTCGTAACGGTTTCGGCGCATTGGATTTCGAAGGCTTTTTCGAAAACGGCAGTCTCGCCCGACGGCACAATCCTCCATGCCAACAAAGCGGAACTGGAATTGTTGGGATACCCCGCCGAGGTATATGTCGGGCGTCCAATCGCTGACTTCTACGTTGATCGCCGGTCGAGACATTTCCGAGGTCATGCGGATCACTCCAAGTTGCTTCCTGCAGAAGGTCCGAGCGAAGACCGCAATAGCGACGGAGCGGGCGCCTAAGCGCCCCTCCTCTGGGACGTTTGCAGAAGAGGGCGAAATCCTCGCTAGCGGCCTCGCTTCAGCCACCTACGTCATCCAGGACCTCGTCAAGGCTATCGTCTCTTGTTAACAGCTACGGTCAATTGAGTTCGGCGTGGGAAGCGCCGCTGTCGTGGCGCGGCTTTCTGCTCGCGCCGTGATCAGGATTGGTAGCGTCGTGTAGCGAGCAGCCCGGCCCGACGTGCCGCCTTTACGAAGGCCTTGCGGGCCTCCCGTGAACCGCGCCAGCCATCCAAAGCATCGCGGCACACGCGATAGGCAGCTCGGTAGGATCGGCCGCGCGCCCATTCGGGCCACTGCTCGTTCATGCACTCGAGCGCCTCCCATGAGCTCGAGACTATTCGTTCGCGATGTTTCAAGGTCAGCTTGACCGGGTCAGCAAACGGGACGTCGTTCATCGATTCCTCCAGTAGCCCTGGTTGGACCGAGGTGATCACCAATCATGCGTGCCGCGATCGAGCCGTCGATTTCGGGAGCAAGCAGATCATGCCTTTTGGCGAAGGCGACAAAGGTGCCACGGGCTGTCTCCGCTTCGATCTCGCCCAAAAGCGCGGCCTTGCAGGTCATTAGGGCGACAGCATGAGCAGGGTTTCTTTTTGAAGGCGGCCACTCATTAAGGACGGCGTAAGCCTCCTTGACAGTATCGATCTTCGTTGGGAATCCGAGGCCAACGACGATGGTGACGGGCTCATTGAAGACGTTGTGTTCCATCGAGTTCCTCCTTGTAATGGGTTCGACCTTGGCTGTACCTCGCTGGCGCCTGGCCGAGCTTTCTGTCGCATGGTCTTGATGCCGTGAAGCGGCGGGACAGCGCGGTGGGCTTTGACCAGCCCCTCGAGCCATGCAACGACGGCGAGAGGCGGACGTTCCCGGCCGTTGAGCCAAGCCTTTACGTCAGCAATATTGCAGCCTGATGCGTCCGCAAGATCCACATCTCGCCATCGCAGAAAGCTGAGACATTCCCGAATTCGTGCTGCCATCATGCTCTGACCTCACATTCTGTCGACACGCCTCCTAGCGGATCACCAGGAACAGCTTTGCCCCACCGTGAAAAGAGATCGAGCGCGAGCGTCCCTGTCGATTCGCGTAGTGCCTCCGCCGCGGTGGCCACGGGCTTGCGATTGACCGCCACGATCACATCGCCCGCACGCAGGCCAGCGCGGGCTGCTGCACTGTTCTCCTCGACGTGCTCGACAACAACGTTCCCTACGGCGTCCTGGAATTGCGCGCCTTCCAGCCGATCCGGCAACGCTGCGGTTTTTGTCTCGGAGCCCTGCGGCTCGATCTGCAGGGTAACAACCCTGCGCGTGCCGTCGCGCAGATACTCGACTTCCACCTTCGAACCGACCGGTGCGAGCCCGACGCGGTTGCGGAGGGCGGCGGCACCGGAGACCGGATGTTTATCGACGCTGAGGATGACGTCGCCCGCTTGCAATCCGGCGTCAGCGGCGGGCGAACCATCTTCAACACTACCGACAACGGCGCCGGAGCTTTCGTGCAATCCGAGTGCGTCCGCGAGATCCGGAGTCAGATCCTGGATCGCGACACCAATGCGCCCGCGGCGCACTTCGCCATGCTCAATGAGCTGCTTCATCACAGCCGACGCCATGGCAATAGGGACGGCGAAGCCAATGCCGATATTGCCGCCGGTCGGTGCGATGATTGCGGTGTTGATGCCAACCAATCGCCCGTGAGAGGTCACCAACGCGCCGCCCGAATTGCCAGGATTGATCGAGGCGTCGGTCTGGATAATGTCCTCGTAGCCTTCGATGTTGATGCCGCTGCGTCCGAGCGCGCTGACAATGCCGGACGTCACGGTCTGGCCAAGGCCGAACGGATTGCCGATCGCAACAACTGTGTCGCCGACGCGCAGGGCGTCCGAATTGCGGAGCGGCAGCGCCGTGAGCCGCTCGCCCGTGAGCTTCAACAGCGCGATGTCGGTCGCCTGATCGCTGCCGACAAGTTCAGCAGTGAACCGGCGCCGATCCTTCAGGGTGACCGTGATCTCGCTTGCGTCGGCAACAACGTGGTGATTGGTGAGGATGAAACCGTCATCGGGATCAACGATGACTCCCGAACCGGCGCTTAGCCTCCGTTGCGCCTCGGGCAGATTGAAATAGCGTCGGAAAAAGGGATCGTTGTAAAGCGGGTTGGTCTCGGCTGGAGAGCCGGAGGTCACGGCGATGTTGACAACTGCCGGTGTCACCTCCTCCAGCACATCGGCAAGTGACCGCTCGGTGCTGCCGCTGGGCTGCGGAGCGGCGGTTAACGCCGAGACAGGCGTAAAAACGAGATAGATGGCGGCGAAGGCGCCTAGATACCTGAACGAACGCATCATCATATTCGGCCCCGAATGCTCTCATTTCCTCCTTTCAGTGCCCCAGGCGGCTAGGGTGTCGCCGATCGAAGCGCGTCGCACGTCAGCGCAGTTTCTGACTTCTCAATTTGTGTCTGCTGCGCCGTCAGTGACGTTGCGCGCAGCCAAAAACATCAGGGAATAGGCTGCCTTTCGACGGTCCCATCCGGCGGATTCCGCTCTGTCGAGCAGTTCGGACAGAACCGGACCCAGCAGAGCCTTCAGGTCCGCTTCGTGATTCAGATCGCTTGACGGACGTTGAGGCGGCGGAAATCGGTCGATGTTCATGTTCATCGCAGTACCCTGTGGCCGAGGGCCGTGCCCGCTGTGACAGGCCCGGGGCACGGCTCGTTGTCAGAAGTCCATGCCGCCACCGGGCATCGCCGGGACCGGCGTTTCCTTCTTCGGCTTTTCGGCTATCATCGCCTCCGTGGTCACTA
>JBEVEP010000053.1:0-5535 GCA_040512755.1 Mesorhizobium sp. | reverse complement strand
TGGCCAGGGTCGAGGAGATCGACAAGGTCCGCCGCGAGGTGGTGCTGCAAGACCGGCGCGTGCCTTACGACTATCTCGTCGTCGCGACCGGCGCCCGTCACGCCTATTTCGGCCATGACGACTGGGAGCCCTTCGCGCCGGGGCTGAAGACGCTCGAAGACGCCACGATCATCCGGCGCCGCATCCTGATGGCTTTCGAGAAGGCCGAACGCGAAAGCGCTCCTGAGCGGCAGGCCGTGCTGCTCACCTTCGTCGTCATCGGCGCTGGCCCGACGGGCGTCGAGCTTGCCGGCACCATTGTCGAACTCGCGCGGGACACGCTGCGGCGAGACTTTCGCCACATCGACACGCGCAGGGCGCGGGTTGTGCTGATCGAGGCCGGACCCCGCGTGCTTCCCGGCTTTGTCGAAGATCTCTCGGCCTATGCCCAGCGCTCGCTGGAAGCGCTGGGTGTCGAGGTAGAACTCGGGCGTCCCGTTTCCGAATGCACTGCCGGCGGCGTTGCCTACGGGGGAAAGTGGCTGCCTGCCGAAACCGTCATCTGGGCGGCAGGCGTGCAGGCTTCGCCTGCCGCTGAATGGCTCGATGCTCCGGCCGACCGTGCGGGTCGCCTGATGGTCGAGCCAGACCTCACCGTTCCAGGACATCCCGAAATCTTCGCCATCGGCGACGCGGTGTCGATCGCAGGCCCTGATGGCCAACCGGTTCCGGGCATCGCGCCCGCCGCAAAGCAGCAGGGTAGCCATGTCGCCAGGACGATCAAAGCACGGCTGCGCGGGGAAACTTTGTCGCCGGCCTTCCGTTACAAACATGCCGGCAGCCTGGCAACCATCGGCAAGCGGCTGGCCGTGATCGACTTCGGGTGGATCAGGTTGCGTGGCGCGCTTGCCTGGTGGATATGGGGCCTCGCCCACATCTATTTCCTGATCGGCGTTCGCAACCGGCTGAGCGTGGCACTCAACTGGCTGTGGATCTACACGCGCGACCAGAGGAGCGCCCGGCTTATCACGCAGAGCGGCGAGACTTTGCACCAAGAAGTTGGTGGCGCCCCACGCGACATCAACGAAGGACAGTGAACCTCGGCAGGGAGTTCGGCGCGAGTGTCTCGCCGATAAGCTGCCTCTGGCCTTGGTCCTAAGATAAAATCTTCGTTGGAACCGTGCTAGGATGCCCGCCGCGCGGCACGACATGTCGTGCTTCAAAGCGATTGGGAGCGATTGTCATGCTCAATCCGATCTCCATCATGGCCGACCGGCTCGGCGACTATTTGTCAGAACTCTATCTCCAGTATTTTTCGCATCGCAATCCGGAGTATGCGAGCTACATGAGCGGGGCGGCCCGCCTTGTCCTGGAGCGTATCGGCAATTCGAACGCGCTCTATCACAACGTTGAGCATACGATCATGGTTACACTCGCCGGCCAGCAGATCATCCGCGGCCGGCTGCTTTCGGAATCCCTGACCCCCGACGACTGGCTGCACTATACCTGCTCGCTGCTTGTCCACGACATCGGCATGGCGCGCGGCGTGTGCGAAGGCGACACCGACGACAGCGTCATTATGAACGAGGCCGGCGACCGCTACACGCCACCGCGCGGCGCCTCCGACGCTGTGCTAGCGCCCTATCATATAGAGCGCGCCAAGATCTACGCGCGCCAACGTTTTGCGTCCTCGAAGTTCATCAACGAGAAGCGCATCGTCGAGGCGATCGAGATGACGCGCTTTCCGGTGCCGAACGACCCGGCTTACCAGGTCACCAACACCGAGCCGGCGCTGGTCAGGGCCGCGGACCTGATCGGCCAGCTTGCCGATCCCTTCTACCACCGCAAGCTGACGGCGTTGTTTGCCGAGTTCTCTGAGATCGGGATGGCGGAAAAGCTCGACTGCAAGACCGCCGCCGATCTCGGCGCGCTCTTCACCGATTTCTTCACGCTGCAGGTCGAGCCCTATATCGGCGACGCGATCCGCTATCTGGAGCTGACCACGGAGGGCAAGCAGTGGATCGCCAATCTCCACAGCAACCTCTTCCAGTCCGGGCATCGCCCGGCCAGAATCGGGCCGTTCCCCGGCGTGGCACAGCCGACCTCGGCGAGCCTTTCGGTGGTGACGTAAGAGCCGGGGTTTGTTTCCTTTTTTCCGCCCATCCATTCGCTGTCCGTTGTGATTGAGAGGAGGTTCCATGAAAAAGGAGATCGTCGAGGTTCCGGTCCTGTCTGCAGCCGTCAGGGCGCTTGGAGTGCCGCTGTCGCTGGTGACCAAGGCCAAAGGCATGGTGTTCGTCTCGGGGATGCCACCGTTCGACATCCAAACGGGCAAGCTGGTGCCCGGCGACATTGAAATACAGACCGAAACATCTCTAAAAGCGCTGCGCCACTGCCTCGAAGCGGCCGGGACGACAATGGAGAACGTCGTCACCGTGAGGATCTATGCAGCCAATGCCGGTTTCTACGATGCGATCAACCGCGTCTACGCCAAGCACTTTCCGGAAAATCCGCCTTCCCGCACATTCGTGTCGGTGGCGGGATGGCCGATGGAGTTCGATATCGAGATCGAAGCCGTCGCGGTTGAGTGACGAACACCGGAACGTCATAGCCGTGAAGCCGAACGGTTGACGGTCCCCTCATCGTGAACCCTCGTTACCTCGCTTGTGTCGCCATCGGACAGTTTCGGGGCCATCTCCCGCCCTCCCGATGTCAGCTGAAACTATTGGGCGCAGCGGCGGCTGTTTCCTAGAACCTCACGCCGTCTGCCGCTCAATGCCCGCACGCCGTCAGCGTATTAGTTCGGCGCGGGAAGGACGCCGCCCGGTTGGACGCCTGGCCGGGCGGCCGACCGCATTGGTCGCTCAGCGCATCGGGGGGTGATGCTGATCGTTGACTGCCGGGTTGAGCGCTGGTCAACTCGGCCTAGATCATTGGCTGCTAAACGGAGGAGGGTGAAAATGATTGCCGGCGGGTGTCTGTGCGGCGGCGTCCGCTATCGGACGGATGCCGACCCGATCATCACACGGCTATGCTGGTGCCGGCTCTGCCAGTACATCGCTACCGGCAACGCGGCAGTGAGCGTCTGCTTTCCGTCAGCCGGAATGTCGGTCACCGGCCAGACGCGCGACTTCCAAAGCATCGCCGACAGCGGCAACAGGATGCACCGCCGCTTCTGTCCGGCTTGCGGTACGCATCTGTTCAGCGAGGCCGAAGCGCGGCCGCATCTGATCTTTGTGCGCGCCGGAACGCTGGACGATCCGGAGATCGCGAAGCCCACCGCAACTATCTGGACCGCCAGCGCGCCGTCGTGGGCATGCGTCGATGAAAGCCTGCCGAGCTTCGCCGGGCAACCCCCGCCGCCGGCGTGACCGGCCTGCCGTGGGGCGCACACTATCTGGCGCTGGAGGACGTGAACCAGGCAATCTGCCGGGCGCCTCGCCGTCACCGGCAGGCAGGCGGAGGTGGATTCAGCGGTCCAGCAGGCTCTCGCTGGCGCTGGCATGATCCAGTCTCAGCTTGCTGAATTGAACTGCCAGGATTTCCGCTTGGGCTTGGAGGAGGACGGAGGGATGTTTTCCGCCATCAATGCCAATCCCGAACAGGTTGCGACAGCGCGGTTATGGGCAGATGTGCCCATTCCGGGCCAAGATCCGCCTCTGACGCGCCTCTAGTCTTTCTTCCCACAGCGGAACGTCGGGTCGAGTACGCGCCTCGCGATGCTGAAACGTTACGATGAGCATGACCTCTCCAAGAATGCTGATGAAATCCCACATGGCTCGTCTCCCGTTGGAGACATTAAGTTCCAAGCTGGCCAGGTGCTTCAAACGAGTTTATGGTCGAGCTCCCATAACTTCAGGTAATGGATGTGAAGCGCGGACGCTTGCCACTGACCGCCTTGCGCAGCTTCGAGGCAGCTGGCCGCCTGTTGAACTTCAGCCGGGCCGCAGAAGAGTTGTTCGTGTCGCAGGCGGCGATCAGTCGGCAGATCCGCGAGTTGGAGGTTTTCATCGGCAAACCGCTGTTTAAACGCCTGCATCGCCGGGTTGAGTTGACAGAGCAGGGGAGGCTGCTTCTTGCCCAACTGACCGCCAGCTTCGACGACATCGACCAGCGGCTCTGGCAGGTCATGGAAAAGCCCGCCAAGACCATACTTCATGTCAGCGTTGAACCCGCTTTCGCGACGGCGCTGCTGGTTCCTCGGCTCAAGCTGTTTCGCGAGCTGTATCCGGACGTGGAAATCTCGGTCGATGCCGAAATGCGGCTGATTGAGTTTCGCGATCATGGGGCCGAGATCGCGATCCGCTATGGTGCGGTCGCGCAGTCGTGGCCTCGCACCCAGTCGCGACACCTGCTGGACGTCCGAGCGACGCCCGTCATTGCGCCGGAACTGCTCGCCTCCGGGCCGCCGCTGACGTCGCCTGCCGATCTTGGACGCTATACGTTGCTGCACGAAACCAATCACACCGGCTGGGCGCTGTGGTTCCGGGCGGCTGGTCTGCCGGATTTCCCGCTAGAGGGCGGGCCTCTCTACGCCGATGCAGCGCACGCCCTTCAGGCCGCCAAGCTTGGCCACGGCGTCGCGCTCGGCGACCGGGTGCTGGAGGGCGACGATTTTCGCAACGGAACGCTCGTGCGCCCGTTCGAACTCGCTGTGCCCTATGGAGCCTATTGGCTCGTCGCCCCCGATTTTCAGCTTCTCGGCAAGCCTGGAATAGATTTTGCCGAGTGGATCGTTGCAGAACTGGCGGCTGACGGGACGCGCGCCTAGTCCGACCTCGTGAGGTCTTTTCCTGGAAATCCTTCAGCAAAGGACTCCCCAACCTTCACCAGGTCCGGAAGGCAAGTCAGTTTCCGAACCTGGCTAATGCCGCAAGTCCCTTCGTACAGCAATCGGACCGATGCAAAACCACGGCCAGTGTGTTGCCTGGAGCATTTTGCAGCCAAGTGGAATCACTTGGCGTCGCACAAATGCGGCTAAGACAATGAGCTAGAGCGGCGATCCGGTTCCGCCCGAACGCACGCCGCTCTAGGTGGCCGGACGCTCGAATCGCGGCGACAGCTCGCCGTGACCGGGCCGTTCTGGCACGAGCGCTACTGCCGCACCGTTCGCTGGGATTGTTAGAAAAAAGTTAGAAAATCGGATCCAGTCTGCTTCCCGAACGGTCCGAATTCACTGCTAAGTCTTTGATTTATTTGGTGGGTGTGCACAGGATCGAACTGTGGACCCGCTGATTAAGAGTCATCAGAACTGCGTTTTAAGGGCTTATCATATCTCAACGGGTTGATTTCACAAGGTAATATTTAGCTCTGTATTTTCTCGTGTTTCGTGTTATTGCTGGGTCATTGGACACGAATTGGACACGAATTCCAAGCCCGGCAATGAAAAAGCTTGTTGCGATCAACCTCCCGTCGCTGCCCGTCGGCGACCACTACGACCACATTTTTACCGGCCTGGTGCTCCGCGTCGGCCCCAGCCGCCGCACCTGGATGTACCGCTACAGGCAGGGCGGCAAACGGCTAGGCCAGCGACTCGGCTATTTCCCGAAGATGTCT
>JBEVEP010000384.1:0-2800 GCA_040512755.1 Mesorhizobium sp. | reverse complement strand
CGGGAGCATCATCGGTTCCTGCTCGGTCAGCATCTGCGGACGATTGAGCAGTTGGAGGACAGCGTTGCAGCCTTCGACGCCCGCATTGAGGCTGCGCTTTTGCCCTTTCATGACGTTGTCGAGCGTCTGAATGAGGTGCCGGGGCTTGGTGCGACCGCCGTCGAGACCGTGATCGCCGAGATCGGGATCGACATGAGCCAGTTCCCGAGCGCCGGCCATCTTCTCTCATGGGCCGGATTCGTTCCCGGCCTTGACGAGAGCGCCGGCAAGCGCCGCTCGACGCGGATCAAAAAGGGCGCACCATGGCTCAAGCCTGTGTTGCTGCAATCCGCCTGGGGCGCGGCGCGCAAGAAGAATAGCTATTTGCAGGCTCAATTCCTGCGTCTCAAAGCACGCCGCGGTGCCAAGAAGGCGGCCATCGCGGTGGCCGCATCGATCTTGACGATTGTCTACCACATGCTGCGTGACGGCACTTACTACCAGGACCTCGGCCCCGAGTACTTCGCCCGCCGTAACCCGGCCAAAACCGCAGCCAGGCTCGCAAAGCGCATCCGAAACCTCGGTTATCAAGTCGAAATCAGGGCTGCCGCATGACAACTCGGATTCAGTTTCTAGGTAGCAACTGTCATCTTGTCGCAGGGAGATCGCTGATCGATTTGGCCGCGTCAATCGGGATAGGGGGACATCTCGCAATGCCACCCCTCCCACACCACCGGGCATACGGGTCCGTACCACGGCGGTTCGGCGGATTGAGCGATCACCAGCTTTTCCATGGATGGCAGGCCCAGACGTTTGAAGCGAGCTTTGGTGAAGGCGCGGTGCATCGCGTACGTGAAGCTCAGTCGCCACGGGCCTTTCGGGCTGAAGACGGCCTCGCTGGCCGCTGGCCCGGACACGCGGAGTCGCCTGAGTTCCTGATATCGCCTGCCACGCGTCTTCCACTGGACCCAGACGACGCAACGCAAGCGCCGCCTGAGCCAGCCGTCGAGAGATGGCAACTCGTGCGACTGGCTGAAGCCGAAGTAGCCGGCCCATCCCTGCAGGTATGTGGCCAGCTCGCGGATCATCTGTTCCAGTTTGATGCCCCGATGCCGCCGCGTCAGCTCGCGCACCCGGTGTTTGAACCGGACGAGAGCCTTGTCGGCGATGCATCGCCGGAACTCCGGTTCGTTCCTCACTGTAAAGCTGAGGAACGACCGGCGCCACGGTCGGGCCACGGCACTCTTCTCCGCGTTGATCTGGAGCTTGAGCCGCCGTTCAATAAAGCGGGTCAGGCTCTCCATGACCCGCCGGCCGGCCTGTTCGCTGCGCACGTAGATGTTACAATCATCCGCGTAGCGCACGAACCGGTGGCCGCGACGCTCGAGCTCGCGATCCAACTCATCCAGCACGAGGTTCGAGAGCAAGGGCGAGAGCGGACCGCCTTGCGGGGTCCCTTCCCGGCTGTCCTCGAACAACCCGTTGTCGAGCACACCGGCCGTCAGGTAGCTCCGGATGAGCCGAAGCAACCGCCGGTCGGACACGCGCGCCGCCACCGCGGCCATCAGGCGATCGTGGTTCACCCGGTCAAAGAATTTGGCCAGATCGATATCCACGACGAACCGATAGCCTTCGATGACGTGGGCTTGCGCCTGCGCCACCGCTTGGTGAGCGGAGCGGCCCGGCCGGAAGCCGTAGCTGTGCTCGCTGAATGTCGGGTCCCACAGCGGCTGAAGCCGCAGCAGAATCGCCTGCTGGATCACGCGATCGATCACGGTTGGAATGCCGAGGTTACGCGTCCCGCCGGCCGGCTTCGGGATTTTCACCCGACGCACCGGTTGCGGCTGGTAGCGCCCTTGGAGCAGTTGTCGTTCGATCTCCGGCCAGCGCGCGCTGAGAATGCTCGGCAGTTGTTTGACGGTGATACCGTCGATGCCGGGCGCCCCCTTGTTGCGCTTCACCGCGTCCAATGCGGCTTCTATGTTGTCTGGATCACAGATTGCCTCCATGAGATGCTCTGTGGGTGCCGGGCTTTCGCGTTCGGCCGACGCCGTGATCGCTTCGACCTCTTGCACTTCCCGTCGCGGGGCTTCACCCCGGCCGGGCAGCGGCAAGTCCAGCTCGAGTTGGTATGGCGGTCGCGATGCAGTCATGAGACGTCCGATCTACTTGCCCTTTCCTTCAACCCCTTATTGGGGACCGTTTGGGCCTTCAGCCGGCACGCCGACCTACTACGCCCTCTGCTGACCTCTGCATCGCGGTCAGAACACCTTGCGGCGTCCTCAGTCCCGCAGGACACGGTGCAGATCTCTCGGAGTAAGCCCGACAGCCTTCATCGCACACCCGCCGGATTTACAGTTCTGGCCTTTGATGGAAATGGACTTCGCGAATGCCTGCCCGCTCGTCCGACCAGCGCTGCCTCGTATCCGATTTCTGTTCGTCGGGTCGCGACTTTGCTCCACGCTTCCTTCAGACGGTCCCTCGCGGTTCCGCCCTTGCGCTTCGCTAGTGCTTCACCTCCATCAGGTTGCACAGGGGACTTTCACCCCCAGAACTGTCGGACATGTCCGACACACAGGCTGGCGCTTCGCGCCCCCGCGCAGCGCGCGGCTACGGCCTTGACTCGACCAAATGGATCAGCGCGGTGGCTACCGTGCGGTCGGCACGCTGTGCTGACCGCGGTGACGATCGGCCCAAACGACGTCGTCACGAACCATTGCGTTGAGCGTGGTGATCATCTTGCGCATCACTGCCACGATGACGACCTTAGGCAATTTGCCGGTGGCAGCGAGACGATCGTGGAAGCTCTTGAGCAGAGGAT
>JBEVEP010000356.1:0-4731 GCA_040512755.1 Mesorhizobium sp. | reverse complement strand
GAGCAGGTAGCGGAAAATGATCTGAAGGATGAAGGCGGCGAACATCAGCGCCAACATGGCTGCAAGCGCCGCCTCCGCAAACCGGTAGAGCCCGCCGATGATCGGGCGCAGATTGCCGTTCAAAACAGGGTTCCTCTTTCCACAGACAAAGATGTCGGTCTCGTCCGGCGAGTTCCGTGCCCGCCGGACGGGGGATGGTCAGAGCGCGTTGATCTTGTCCAGCATTCCGGCGGGCCAATCCTTCGCCAGATCGGAGGACAGATATTGCTCCTGGACATGCTTGCGGAAGGCAGCAACGTCAGGCTCGTAGAGCTTCAGTCCCTTGCCCTTAAAGAGTTCCACGAGTTCCTTCTCCCGCACCAAATGCTTCTCGGTCGAAAACTCGATCGCGGAATCGGCGGCTGCCTGAAACGTTGCCTGCTTTTCCGCGCCCATCTCGTCCCACACCTTTTTCGAAACCGCGAGAAGGTCGAAGCCGACCAGGTGTGACGTGAGGACGATTTGGGACATCACTTCGTAGAATTTCATGTTCTCGACATTGGGCAGCGGATTGTCCTGGCCGTCGATCGCGCCTGTCTGCAGGCCGGTATAAACCTCGGCATAGGCCATCGGCGTCGGATTGGCCCCGAGCGCAGAGCCAAGGAACTGCCAGGCGTCGCCGCCCGGCATCCTTAGCTTGATGCCAGCCATGTCGGCGGGTGTCTTGATTTCCTTGTCCGGTTTCAGACCAATCTGGCGCACGCCGAAGTAGGTGGGGCCAAGGACCTTTATGCCGAGCTGGTCCTCGGTCATCTTTTTCAGCTCCCCGCCGGACTCGCTATCGAAGAACTTGCTCATATGGGCGGCATCGCGAAAGAGATAGCCTGCGGTAACGATCGACCAGGCGGGGATCTGCTTGGAGACGTCCTGGGGGGCGATGTTGCCCATCTCGAGATTGCCGCGCTGGATGGCGACGAGTTCGGTTCCCTGCTTGAAAAGATTGCCGCCGTAGTAGCCTTCGAACGTGAAGTCATCCTTGATGGTATCGGCGAATTTCTTCATCATCTCGGCGCGGATGTCCTGCTCCGAAAACACAGCCGAAAAACGAAGCTTCGGTTTGTCCTGGGCAAATGCCGGAAACGCCGTCGTGGCGGCAACAAGACCAGTTCCGACGAGGAATTCGCGGCGCGTTGTGTAGAAACTCATATCTTCCTCCCTGTTGCGTTCCCAAATGCTCGACGGGTTTCGCCCCGCCCCTGCACCCTTCCTGTTACGGGCCGCCGACGGCTGCGAAGGCGGCCCTCATCCGATCGACGTCCGGGTGTATGCCTGTGAAAAGCTCGAAAGCTCGCGCCGCCTGATGGACGGCCATTCCCTCGCCGCTCAGGGTGCGGCAGCCACGCCGCCGCGCAGCCGCAAGCAATTCCGTTTCCAACGGGAAATAAACGATGTCGGCAATCCAGCACTGCGGCCGCAGCAGCACGGGATCGATCGGACTGCCGGGCAGTTTGGCCATGCCTATCGGGGTCGCATTGACGATGCCGTCGACGCGCGCGGCAGCCAACGCGGGATCGTGTGCGACCTTCACCCGATTGGACCCGAACCGCGACCCAAGCCGTGCGATCAGGGCCGAGGCCTTGTCTTGGGCGATATCGCCAATCAGCAGCTGCCCGACCCCGATCTCGAGCAGCGCGTGCGCAACCGCCGCGCCGGCCCCTCCCGCACCGATAAGCAGGATGCGGTCGCGGCCGGCCTCCGCCATTTCGCCGAGGAAACTCTCCCGGAATCCCCACATGTCGGTATTGTGACCAACGCGGCGGCCGGCGCGCAGCACGACCGTGTTGACTGAGCCGACTGCCTGCGCTGCCTCCGACAACTCGTCGAGCAGCGGAATGATCTCCTGCTTGTAGGGAAAGGTGACATTCAGTCCATTGAAACCGAAATGTCCGGCAAAGGCGAGAAGGTCCTCCAGTTGTACCGTGCCTTCCCCCATATGGTCCGTATCGAGAAGGCGATAAATGTATGTGATGCCTCGGGCGCTACCCTCGGCCTGGTGCATTGCCGGCGTGCGGGACAATTGTATGCCGCGGCCGATCAACCCAATCAAAACATGCTGCGGCTCTGGAGCACTATCCTTATCCTGAGCAACCGCGCCTGCAGCCTCCAGCACCATTCCGCCTCCCAGATACCGGCTTGCCGCAGCAAACCTTCTCCCAGCGTCCAAGTTCAATTTGTACTGTTCGGTTAATAACTGTCAACAACTTTGTACCGGACGGTTAATTTGCTATAGAGCGTCCGGTGCGCAAAAGGTCCGGCAAGGGAGATCAAACTTTGATGGGGGAGAGACCGGCGAACGGGCGGAGCGGCTGGAAGCAGGACCCGGCCGGCGTTCGCAAAAACATCCTTGCCGTGGCGATGGCGGAATTTGCCGCGAACGGGCTGTCGGGAGCGCGCATCGACGAGATCGCCGCAAAGACGAATACGTCGAAGCGCATGATCTATTATTATTTCGGTGACAAAGAGGGGCTATACGGCCGCGTGCTCGAGGAAGCCTATCGCGAGGTACGCGCAGGCGAACAGGAACTGGAACTCGATCATCTGCCTCCGGTCGACGCATTGACGCTGCTTGCCGAATTCACCTTCGACCACCATAGCCGCCACCCGGACTTCATCCGGATAGTCATGATCGAGAACATCCACCGCGGCGAATATATGGAGAAGTCGGAACTCATTCGGCTGCTCAATACCGGCGCGATTCAGAAACTGGAGGCGATATGCCGGCGTGGCCGCGAGCAAGGCACGTTTCGCGACGACGTGACGCCGCTGGCCCTCCATTGGCACATCAGCGCGATGAGCTTCTTCAACGTATCGAACCGAGCCACATTCTCGCACATTTTCGGCGATGATTTGTTCGCTACAGAAGGCCAGGAGACGTTGAAAAACCACATGGTTGAGATGGTCGTCGGCCTCGCGCTGAAGCCGGAGCGTCGTCTGCGGCGGTCGAAGTCGTGAATGTCGGCTTTTTTGTGGCGAATTGGCCTCATGAAGGGCGGCAAAGGGGGTCAGAAGCCGTATCGCGAAGCCTGATTCCTGCAAAGACATCAGCGAGGAACTGGATTTTGTCGCCGGAGCTTGCATAGCCTGTGCCGGACTTTTCAACGATATCCGCTTTCAACGTACAGCCATGCAAGACCGGGAGACCCAACGAAGCGGTTCAGATTTTTCCGACACACCACATTGACACACCTATCTGCTGGATGAACATCGTCAGAGACTGACATGTCTTGAGGCCGTGTTTTGCAGGTTCCGATTCGGTCAATTTGGGTGTTCCATCTGGTAGCGCGGTCAGGGAGCATCTCGCGGGCGGCGGAGGAACTTGGCGTAACACCGTCAGCAGTGACGCAGCAGGTTCAGGCCCTGGAGACCCAACTCGGGGTAACGCTTCTGAATAAAGTTGGCCGCGGCATCCTGTTGACTGAGGCGGGTGAGCGCTACTTCGCGTCCATCAACGAGAGCGCAGAGCAGATTGCCGAAGCGACCAACGCGATCCGCGGCTATCGTTCGATAACGTCCCTCACCGTGCGTGCGACACCGACCCTCTCGAACAAATGGCTTCTTCCGCGCCTCGGTCACTTCCTTTCAGCCAATCCCGACCTTGAGGTGCGGCTGGATGGGACCAACGAACCCACAGACTTCAATCGCGAAGCAGTCGACGTTGAAATTCGTCACGGCGATGGTAAATGGCCCGGATTGTTTGTCGAGGGACTTATAGAAGAGACATTTATTCCGGTTTGTTCGCCGTCGATCGCCAAAGCGTCCAGCCTTACGGCGCAGGAGGTTTTGCAGTTTCGTTTGATTCATTCCGTGAAGTCGCAGGCGCAGTGGAGCCGATGGTTGGCCCTCGTCGGTGTGGAAACGGCTGAGCGCTGGCGCCGCGTGCTGTTCGACCGCAGCCATATGGCCATCGACGCCGCGGTAGGGGGCTTGGGCATTGCGCTCGAAAGCGTGCTGATGATGCAGCGTGAACTCGCTGAGGGCAGCCTGATCTGCCCAGTGATAAACCCGCCTGAGATTCGGATCATCACGCAATGGATCGCCTGCCCGCGCGATCATTTGCGTCACAAGAAGGTCCGGACATTTCTCGAATGGCTGCGCTCCGAGCGTGATCCTGCGCCGACTTGATTTACCTCAACGCCGCTTCCGCCCTATCGACAATGCGGTCCAGGCTCCAGGCGATCGGCAGACAAACAAAACGCTCGTCCGACAGAGGCGGTTCGAGCGTGGCTAGCTGGCTTGCCAGCAGCGACAGTCCCGCGAAATGGTTCTTGCGCGAGCCAAGTCGGCTCTCGATCAGTTCCGCGGGCCCTTCCAGATAGGCGAACGCGACCTCTCCAAGTCGTTCCCGTAAGAAGTCGCGATAGCTTCGCCTCAAAGCCGAACAGGCGACGATGGCAGGACGGGAGGGCAGTACAAGTGCTGCTTCGGCCACTGCGCGTAGCCATGGCTAGCGAAGCTCGTCCGTCAGGCCCTCTCCTCGCCGCATGCGCTCGACGTTGTCGGCACTGTGGTAGATGTCCGCTTCGATCCATCCGACACCGAGCCGCTCGGCCAAGCCTCGGGCGATCTCGGTCTTTCCCGTGCCCGAAACGCCCATGACAACGATGAAATCCGGCCGAGCCATCGCCTCAATACAGCCCGAGCAGCCGGATCGGCCCCAGCGTCAGCACCGGGAAGAGCACGAGCAGGAAGATC
>JBEVEP010000328.1:0-4438 GCA_040512755.1 Mesorhizobium sp. | reverse complement strand
GCTAAGTCCACTGCGCCGCGGTTTTGAACCCCTCTGGCAAACATTGAAGGGACAGGACCGGCACATGTCCGCTTACGGCTCATTAGCGGACATTAGAGCGCGGATCAGGATGTCCGCTTTTCCTCCGAAGGCAGACATTCTCCAAGGCAGTTTCCATGTCCGCTAAGTGCCATCAGGAGACATTTGCTGCAAAGCGGTGCGCAGCGATGAGGCTGCGCTGGTGAACACCGAAATGCTGTCGTGAGATCCTACAACTAGGTGAGATCCTACAAATGAAAGTCTGGTTCCTAACCAGTGATCGAAGGATTATCATCCCTGGAAGGAACGCTCGCATAGCCTGCGCCCGCAACAGGTGACCCCAATGCCGACACTCTTAATCAATGGCCAAGAGCAGGAGCTCGACGTTCCCGACGACATGCCGCTCCTATGGGTGCTGCGCGACGTGGTGGGCCTAACAGGAACCAAGTTCGGCTGTGGAATTGCTCTGTGCGGAGCGTGCACCGTGCATGTGGATGGTCGTCCAATCCGATCCTGCATCTTGCCTGTGGCGAGTGTGGTCGGCAAGAAGATCACGACAATCGAAGCAATCGGCGAAACCGCGAGTGGAGCAAAGATCCAACGCGCTTGGCTGAGCCTGGAGGTAGTTCAATGCGGCTACTGCCAGACAGGCCAGATCATGTCCGCGGCAGCTCTCATTGAAAGCAACCCGAATCCGACTGACGCCGAAATCGATGCCGCCATGTCGGGCAATATCTGCCGCTGCGGAACCTATCCTCGCATTCGCACCGCAATCAAACAGGCATCGCAATCCGCTTGAGGCTAAGAGCTGGGCAATGCTGAAACGGATCGACGACGAGAAAGATAAGGAAGAGCGGAAGGGTTTCTCACGCCGGACCTTCCTTGTCACCAGTGCTGCCGCCGGCGGCGGTTTGCTGCTCGGCGTCTATCTCCCTCGATCGATCGGCGCCAAGGCGCAGGTTGCCGATGGGATCTTCGCACCCAACGCCTTCTTGCGCATCCGGCCAGACGATAGCATCACGCTCATCATGCCGCAGGTCGAGATGGGTCAGGGCACCTACACCTCGATGTCCATGCTGATCGCTGAGGAGCTCGAGGTCGATCTCGTGAAGGTGATCCTCGAAGCGGCGCCTCCGAGCGACAAGCTCTACGCCAATCCCTTACTCGGATTCCAGGTCACTGGCGGCTCAACGTCCGTGCCCGGGTTCTGGGAGCCGCTGCGTCGCGCCGGCGCGACCGCTCGCGTCATGCTGATCCAAGCTGCGGCGGTTCAGTGGAGTGTTGACCCTGCCTCATGCCGCGCCGAAAAGGGCGAGGTGGTCTCCCCGACGGGGCAAAGGCTCAATTATGGAGCTCTCGTGGACGCGGCGGCGAAGTTGCCGGTGCCGGACAAGGTCGCGCTCAAGGACCCCAAGGACTTTACCCTCATCGGAACGCCCGCCAAGCGTCTCGACACGCCGGAGAAGGTGAACGGTAAGGCCAAGTTCGGCATCGACGCCATGATTCCCGGCATGAAGTTCGCGACCGTCGCCGCATGTCCCGTTTTTGGCGGCAAGCTCAAAAGCGTCAACGACAGCAAGGCCATTGCGATCAAGGGCGTGCACCAAGTGGTGCGCATCGACAATGCCGTCGCAGTCGTCGGCGATCATATGTGGGCTGCGATGCAAGGGCTCGCAGCCCTCGACATCGAGTGGGACGAGGGCCCTAACGCGAATGTCTCGACGGAGAGCATCGTGGAGCAAATGGCGCGCGCGTCGCAACACGACGGCGTCGTTGCCCGGAGCGACGGCGACGTTGCCAAGTCGATGCCGACCGCCGCTAAGAGAATCGACGCCGTCTACGAGATGCCGTTCCTCGCGCATGCCGCTATGGAGCCGATGAATTGCACGGTGCACGTCACCAAGGACAGCTGCGATATCTGGGTCGGAATCCAGGTGGTGAGCCGGGCGCAGGCCACGGCCGCAGAGGTCACCGGGCTCCCGCCCGAAAGGATCCAAGTGCACAATCATCTGATCGGAGGCGGCTTTGGACGCCGGCTTGACGTTGACGGCATTACCCAGGCCGTTGCGATCGCCAAGCAGGTCGATGGGCCAGTGAAGATTGTCTGGAGCCGGAAAGAAGACATCCAGCACGACGTCTATCGGCCCTACTACTACGACCGGTTCACCGCTGGCTTCGATGCGCAAGACCGGCTGGTCGCGTACCATCACCGGGTTACCGGCTCCTCGATCCTGGCCCGCTGGGCGCCACCAGCGTTTGTAAACGGCCTCGATGAAGACGCCATCAACGGCGCGGCGAAAGAGATGCCGTACGCGATTCCGAACATCCTGGTGGATTATGTTCGCGACGAGCCCCCAGGCCTCACCACCGGGTGGTGGCGCGGCGTCGGGCCGACGCATAATGTCTTCGTCGTCGAGAGCTTCATAGACGAGCTGGCCGTAGAGACCAAGAAAGATCCTGTCGAATTTCGCCGCTCACTGCTCGGCAAGCAGCCGCGCGTGCTCGGCGTGCTTAATCTCGTCGCCGAGAAAGCGGGATGGGGCACGTCCCTTCCCGATAGCGTGGGCCGTGGCGTCTCGGTGCAATTCGCCATGGGCACTTACCTTTCCCAAGTCGCCGAAGTCGAGGTGTCGAAGGAGGGCGAGGTCAAGGTCCGCCGCGTAGTTTGCGCCGTCGATTGCGGGCAGATCGTCAACCCCGACACGATCGTGGCGCAGATCGAGGGCGGCATCATCTTCGGCATCAGCGCCGCGTTGTGGGGCGAGATCACCCTCAGGGGCGGCCGCGTCGAGCAGCATAATTTCAACGACTATCGTGTCTTGCGCATCAACGAAACGCCGCTGATCGAGGTGCACCTTGTGAAAAACACCGAAGCCCCTGGTGGCATCGGCGAGCCTGGCACCATCGGCATCGCACCGGCGATGGCAAATGCGATCTTCGCCGTAACCGGCAAACGCGTCCGCAAGCTACCCATCAAGGATCAATTGCGCCCTGCATAGAGTTCGGTGCGAAGGCAGTCATGCCCCAACGCCACCCGGAGTGAGTCGCTAAAATGAGTCGCCCCAAGAAACTCGCTCTGCTGGTGATTGTCCTGGTGGCAATTATTGCGGCCGGTTGGTGGGCGCTTCATGCGGGCGACCCCACCGCGTTTGCCAAAGGCAAGCGGGTCGAGCTTGCGGATTCCAAGGGACCTGACCCGACTGGCGCCCCGGCGAGCCTCGCCAACGCGGACTTGGTGGCGCGCGGCGAATATCTCACTCGAGCAGCGGATTGCGAGGCGTGCCATTCAGCCCCAGAGGGTAAGCCATTTGCCGGCGGCTTGCCCTTCAAGCTGCCCATGATCGGCACGATCTACTCGACGAACATTACTCCGGACCAGGAGACAGGCATCGGGGCATGGAGCGACGAGGAATTCCTGAGGGCCCTGCATCAGGGGATCGGGAAGGGCGGCAAGCATCTTTATCCCGCGTTCCCTTACCCGTCCTATGCGCTGATGACCGACCGCGATGTTCTCGCCATCAAGGCCTATCTCCTCACGCTCAAGCCGATCAAATATACACCGCCGTCCAACGACGTCTCCTTCCCGTTCAATCAGCGCTATCTGATGATGTTCTGGAATACGCTGTTCAAGCCGTCACATAGCTTCCGTCCGAATGCGGATCAACCGGCCGATTGGAATCGCGGCGCCTATCTCGTCGAGGCGCTCGGCCATTGCGGCGATTGTCACACGCCTCGCAATGCCCTGTTTGGGCTGGACAACAGACGAAAGTTCGCCGGTGCAATCATTCAAGGCTGGAAGGCCTACAACATCACCCCCGATCGTGATTGGGGCATCGGCAGTTGGTCCGACGACCAACTAGAGGGCTATTTGTCAATCGGCCATGCCGAGGGTCGGGGCGCGGCCGGCGGCCCCATGTCCGAGGTCGTTGACAATAGTCTGAGCTACCTGAGCGCCCCCGACATCAAGGCGATCATGTCCTATTTGAAAAGCGTGCCGGTCAATGGTGACGGCACCGACATCGCCGCCGCGCCCACGCCGTCCGCTCCCCGAGAGGTCAGCGAGCAGCCGGCTCCGCCTGATCAGAGCGGTCCTGGCTTGCAGGTTTTCGAAGGGGCCTGCATCGGGTGTCATCAATTCGACGGCAAGGGGGCCGTGGCGAATTTTGCGTCGCTCGTCGGAAGCAGGACCGTGAACGATCCCGCAGGCACCAACGCCGTCCAGGCTCTCTTCGGCGGGACTCACCTTCGCATGGCCAAAACCGCGGGATTCATGCCCAGCTTCGGTAATGGCTACTCGGACCCGGAAATCGCTGCGGTCGTCAATTATGTGACTGGGCGGTTCGGAGCACGCGCCTCTACGATTACTCCCGGTGAGATCGCAAATCGACGCCAAGCAAACTGAGACTAGCGGCCGAGAGAC